>JANOBX010000013.1:0-12066 GCA_031411875.1 Burkholderiales bacterium
GGGCACTGGGAATTCACGCTCGGCGCGAAGCGTGTGCAGGAGGTGGTCGAGAGGGATTTCGCTGGAAAGATCGAGTTCGTGGCGCAGAACGTGAAGACCAACGACTTCGGCGACCCCGTCTTCAAGCCTTATGTGATGCGCCAGATCAACGGCGTGCAAGTGGCGATCATCGGCCAGGCCTTCCCCTACACACCGATTGCCAACCCACGCTATCTGGTGGCCGACTGGGGCTTCGGCATTCAGGAAGAGACCATGCAGGCCACGGTGGATGAAACCCGTGCCAAGGGCGCGCAGCTGGTGGTGCTGCTCTCGCACAACGGCATGGACGTCGACCTGAAGATGGCCAGCCGCGTGCGCGGCATCGACGCCATCCTGGGCGGCCACACGCACGACGGCGTGCCAGTCGCCATTCCCGTGAAGAACCCCGCCGGCACCACGCTCGTCACCAACGCCGGCAGCAACAGCAAGTTCCTGGGCGTGATGGATTTCGACGTCAAGGGCGGCAAGCTGGTGGACTACCGCTACCGCCTGATGCCCGTCTTCGCCAACCAGTTGCAGCCCGACGCCGAGATGGACGCGCTGATCACCCGCGTGCGCGCGCCTTACGAAACGCGGCTGGCCGAAAAGCTCGCCGTGACCGACGGCCTGCTCTACCGCCGCGGCAACTTCAACGGCAGCTGGGACCAGCTGATCTGCGACGCGCTCATCGACGTGCAGGGCGCCGACATCGCCTTTTCGCCGGGCTTCCGCTGGGGCACGACGCTGCTGCCCGGCGACACCATCACCCGCGAATTGCTCATGGACCAGGTGGCCACCACCTATTCGTTCGCCACGCTCACCGAGATGACGGGCGAGACGATCAAGACGATTCTGAAGACGTGGCCGACAACCTGTACAACCCCGACCCGTACTACCAGCAGGGCGGCGACATGGTGCGCGTGGGCGGCCTGCAGTACACCCTGGACCCGGCAGCCGCCATGGGCCGGCGCATCAGCGCGATGACGCTGAACGGCAAGTCCGTCGACGCCAGCCGGCGCTACAAGGTGGCGGGCTGGGCGCCGGTGGCCGAAGAGGCGCGCACGGCGCCTGGCGTGAAGCCGGTGTGGGAGCTCATCGAGCCCTGGCTGAAGGGCCAGACCGGTCGCGTCAAGCCGCGCCGTGTCAACACGCCCAGGCTCATCGGCATGGCGGGAAATCCTGGCATCGCGGCATGATGCGCAGGCTTCCAGAAACCGACAGGAGTCCTTCCATGAAGACGTTTCGCAGCTTCACCGCCAGCCTGCTGCTCGTGGCCGCGGCCACCGCCCCGGGCTTCGCCCAGGCCCAGGACGCCGTGGCCTATCACGTCAACGACACGGCGTCGCAGGCGCTCTCGGCGCTGCGCAACATCCGCAACCACCTCGACGTCGACCCCAAGGCCAAGATCACCGTCGTCACCCACGCCATGGGCGTCGACTTCCTGATGGAAGGCATGAAGGACCGCAACGACAGCCCCTATGCGGCCACCGTGGCGGCGCTGGTCAATCGCGGCGTGAAGTTCGAGGTGTGCGAGATCACCCTGCAGAACCGCAACCTCAAGCGCGAACAGTTCATCCAGGAAGCCGAGTTCACGCCCTCGGGCGTGGTGCGTCTGGCCAAGCTGCAGCAGGCCGGTGCGGCCTACATCAAGCCCTGACGGGCGACGGGGTGGCTGTTCCATGCGCTTGGCCATACTCGCTTTCAAGGCTTCGATGCTGGCGGCGCTGGCGACGGTCGCGCTGCCTGCTGCGGCCACCGCGACGCCTGCCGAGCTGGCCCGCGGCGAAGAGATCGTGCAGGCCCAGTGCTTCATCTGCCACGGCGCCGAAGGCGAAAGCTCGAGTCCGGCCTTCCCGCGGCTGGCCGGGCAGAACGCCCACTACCTGGCGCGCCAGCTGAACGACTACAAGACCGGCAAGCGCAAGAGCAGCACCATGCAGCCGATGGTGGCGGACCTGAGCGAAGCCGATTTCAAGGCCCTGGGCGCATTCTTCGCCAGCCGCAGCACCCATGGCCATGAGGTGGCCGAGCCCGCGGTCGCGGCCCTGGGCGAGGCCATCTACAAAGGCGGCAACCCGGCTTCGGGCGTGGCGGCCTGTGCCGGCTGCCATGGTGCCAACGCCCACGGCAGCGAAGCGCTGCCACGGCTGGCCGGCCAGCATGCGCAGTACACGCTGAACCAGCTCAGGCAGTTCAGCCAGCGCGAGCGCAGCAACGACGGTGCGGTGATGCACGCCGTGGCCAGCAGGCTGAGCGCGCCCGAGGCCCGGGCGGTGGCGTCCTACCTCAGCGGGCTGAGGTAGCCACCGACGTTCAGGCCAGCATGTCGTCCCAGATGTTGTCGGCCCAGCTCAGGGCGTAGCGCCCTTCGATCTGGTTGGCCGCGGCAGACACGCCGCCAGAACCCGGCACCGCCTTGAAGGTCTTGTCGACCGCGTCGTACTGGTGCACCGAAGCGACGTGGACCACGTCCTTGGCCGTGACGAAGCTGTAGCAGGTGTTCATCACCACCGGTGCGCTGCTCACGGCCTGCCCCTTGAGCAGGTTGATGATGGCCGCAGCCGCCACCTTGGCGTGCTGGTTGGCCATATGGCCCGACTTGGGCATGGCCGGCGCCGAGAACGTGGCGTCGCCCAGCACGTGCACGCCCGGGGCGGCCGTGCTTTCCATCGTCAGCCAGTTCACGCCCACCCAGCGGTTGTTCATGTTCACGAGGCCGGCGGTGCGTGCGATGTCGCCGGCACGCTGCGGCGGGATCACGTTCAGCACATCGGCCTTCACGTCTTCGAACTCGAGCTTGGCGACGTTGCCGGAGACTTCGCGGATCTCCGAATTCGGCTTGTATTCGATGATGCCGCTGTAGTGCTGCTGGAAGGCGCGCTCGAACAGGGCCTTCTTCGACTGGATTTCCGGGTTCGCGTCGAACACCAGCACCTTGGCCCGGGGCTTGGCCGTCTTGAAGTAGCTGGCCACCATGCAGGCGCGTTCGTAGGGCCCTGGCGGGCAGCGATAGGGCACCTTCGGGATGGACATGGCGTAGACGCCGCCATCGGGCATGGCCTCGAGCTGCTTGCGCAGGGCCACCGTCTGCGGCCCGGCCTTCCAGCTGTGGGCGACACGGCCGCTGTCCAGGGCCGCCTGCAGCCCGCCGACCTGGTCGGCCATGAAGTCGATGCCTGGCGACAGGACGAGGCGGTCGTAGGCGAGTTCGGTGCCCCCGGCCAGCCGCACCTTCTTGGCGGCTACGTCCACGGCCACGACATCGCCCTGCACGAACTTCACGCCCATGGCCTTCAGGCCGTCGTAGCTGCGCGTGATCTCGGCCATCGGCTTGTGGCCGCCGATGACCAGGTTGGACATCGGGCAGCTGATGAACGTGGGGTTGCGCTCGACCAGGGTGACGTCGACGTTGCCGCCCCACATGCGCAGATAACGTGCTGCCGTGGCGCCGCCGAAGCCGCCACCGACGACGACGACGCGCCCGATCGACGGGCCGCTGCCCGTGCTGGCGCAGCCGGCCAGGGCCAGGCCGCCCAGGGCTGCACCGGCGCCCAGCAGGCGGCGGCGGGAAGGGTGGGCCAGGCTGGCCGGGCTGGAGAATTGCTGATGCTTCGTCATGACCGGTTCCTTCACTTCCTGGGCTGCTGGGCCGCGAAATGGCCGGCGATCAGGCTGAGCTGTTCTGGCGTGTAGCCCTTGACGATCTGGTGCATGATGGTTGCGGGCAGGTTGCCGGCGCGGTAGTCGTTCAGCATGGCCAGCAGCTTGTCGGCCGGCACGCCTGCCAGCGACTTCATGTCACCCCGGGCGTTGCCGTTCGTGCCGTGGCAGTTGGCGCAGGTGGCCGCGAGGTTGCGGGCCAGATGCGGGTCGGCAGCGGCGGGGGCTGCAGCAGATTGCGCCAGCGCCGGCGACGAGGCCAGCGCGGCCAGAGACCCCAGCAATGCGAACAACGGAACCAGGCGAACGAAGGGCTTGTGAAATGACATCGGGCAGATCTCCGGGTGAAGGCGTCGGTTTCCGGGCCAGGGCTTTCCAGGCATTTTGTCAGTGCGAAGTGTTCGCTGCAGGACGCCGGCACCTGCCCGTAAATTCTGGCCTGTCCGGGTGCCTGCCCCTTCAGCGGATTCCCTGAGCACATGGCGGCGTTCGTTCCCAACCCACCCCGTGCCCGGCCCGCGCAGCCTGGGCGTCGCCGCTTTGTCGCGGCTTCGGCGCTGGCGGCCCTGCCGGCCTGGGCGCAGCGCGTGGGCCCGGTGCCCACCCCTTTTGCCTGGCCCGACATCACCCTGCTCGACGGCAGCGTGCTGCCGGCTTCTGCCTGGCAGGACACCGCCGCCGTGCTCGTGTTCTGGGCCACCTACTGCCCTTTCTGCCTGCGCCACAACGCGCATGTCGAAAAGCTTCATCGCGCCGTGGCGGGCCAGCGCCTGCGCGTCTTGAGCTTTGCCACCGACCGCGACGTGCAGACCGTGCAGCGCTACATGGACCGCCACGGCTACACCTTTCCCGTGAGCCTGGTCGACAGCGAATCGATGCGTTTGCGGCTGGCCCTGCGCCGCACCATCCCCACCACCGTAGGCATCGGCCGCAACGGTCGCGTCGGCCAAGCCCTGCCCGGCGAAATGTTCGAGGAAGACGTGCTGGAGATGGCGCATCTGGCCGAAGGCGGCTGATGGCGGCTCAAGGCGCCGCCGCATCCCCATCTCCATCCGCATACCCGTCTGCCCCGAAGGAGCTGCGTGTGAACGCCCGCTGCAAGAGCCTGCTCGCCGGTCTCGTCCTGGTCTTGCCCGTCCTGCCTGTCGTGTCCCAGGCCAGCCCGGCCCTGGCCCAGAAGCATGCCTGCGGGGCCTGCCATGCCGTCGACCGCAAGCTGGTCGGGCCGTCGTTCCGCGACGTCGCCAGGAAGTACGCCGGCGAACAGGAAGCGGTGGCCAGGTTGAGCGCCAGCATCCGCGCCGGTGGTGCCGGAAGATGGGGCGCGGTGCCCATGCCGGCCCAGCCCAGGCTGAGCGAGGCCGATGCCCGCGCCCTGGCCGCCTGGGTGCTGGGCGGCGCGAACTGAGTGCCCCGCGAAACAGCGTTCTTGAGCATCGGCCTGTGCTGATAGACTGATTCACGCAGACTGAAGAAGGGCCACCAATGAGCGCGGGGAGCGACCAGGACCGGGTGTTCGAATCCGCTGCCGAGCTGTTTGCCTTGCTGGCCACACCCATCCGGCTGAAGATCATCAGCGCGGTGTGCAACGGCGAGAAGAACGTGTCGGAACTGCTGGGCGAGATCGACACCACGCAGCCCAACATGTCGCAGCACCTGTCGACGCTGTACCGCACGGGCGTGCTGTCCAAGCGCCGTGAAGGCACGCAGATCTATTACCGGCTGCAGAGCGAACGTGTGGCCACTCTCTGCCGCGCGGTGTGCACCCAGGTCGCGATCGAACTCGACCGCGATGCCGACATGCCGGCCGCAGAGCGGCTGATGCCGCTGTCGGCGCGCTGAAACACGCGCCCGGGCTTCAGCCGTTCAGGGCTGGCCCACGATGCTGGCGGTGGCCATCAGCTCTTCGAACAGCGCCATCGACACCGCCCCCGACACCACGTAGGGGTCGAGGGTGGGGCGCTCCGAATACTTGAGCAGCAGCGCCGGGTTCAGGCGGGTGATGTTCACCTGGCCCATGCTCCAGCCGGCAAAGCGGCGCTCGCCGATTTCTTCGTAGCTGAGCAGTTCCACCTGCGTGTGTCGCGAGTCGGTGGCGATGCGGTTGTAGAGCTTGTTGACGGCACTGCGGCCGCCTTCCAGCGCCTGCAGGAAGATGCCTTCGCTGAAGCAGAGCACGCCGGTGACGCCCTGCGACGGGTTGTTGGCCTTGCTCTTGCGCAAGATGGAGATGAGTTCGTCCTGGTCCACCGCCGGGTTAGCGCGGCTGGCATACATGAGGCGTACGAGCATGAAGGTTTCCTTGGTTCAGCCGGGTTGGCGGCGCGGCAGCAGGGACAGGAACTCGCGGCGCAGGTTCGCGTCCTTGAGGAAGGCGCCCCGCATCACGCTGTTGACCATGGCCGAGTCGGTGTCCTTGACGCCGCGCCAGTGCATGCAGAAGTGGTCGGCCTCCATCACGATGCCCAGCCCGTCGGGGCGCACGCGTTCCTGGAGTTCGTTGGCCAGCATCGTCACCGCTTCTTCCTGGATCTGCGGCCTGCTCATGATCCAGTCGGCGATGCGCGCGTACTTGCTCAGACCGATGAGGTTGCTGTGTTCGTTGGGCAGGATGCCGATCCACACCCGCCCGAAGATCGGGCACATGTGGTGGCTGCAGGCGCTGCGCACGGTGATGGGGCCCACGATCATCAGTTCGTTCAGGCGTTCGGCGTTCGGGAATTCGGTGACCGCCGGCATGGGCACGTAGCGGCCGCGGAACACCTCTTCGATGTACATCTTGGCCACCCGCTTGGCCGTCTCGTTCGTGTTGTGGTCGCTGTCGGTGTCGATCACCAGCGACTGCAGCACTTCCTGCAGCTTCGACTGCACCTCGGCCTTGAGTTCGGCCATCTCGCCGTCGCGCACGTAGGCGGCGATGTTGTCGTTGGCGTGGTAGCGCCTGCCGGCCTGGACCAGGCGGTAGCGAATGCGTTCCGAGGCCGGCAGTAGTGCCAGTTCTTCCTCGGTGCGGAAGATCTTGGTGGCCGGTTGCGTGCTAGCTCTCGACATGTAGACGGTCCGTGACATCGGGGTCCCGATTGTGCTCCGGGGTGGGGGGGTCCTGCCGAAGCAAGGCATAGACTGGCCCGATGTCCCGTCCGCCGCCCCCTTCGCTGCCGCCCCTGCGGCCCGTGTCCGTTTCAGGCGTGGGTGCCGTGCCTCACGCCACCGCCCATGCCCCTGCCGCGGCGCACCCGGCGCAGGGCGTGCCGCTGTGGCAGCTGCTGGACCAGGCGGCGCAAGCGGTGCTCAGCGTGCGCGGTGGCGCCTCGTTGAACGACGTGCTGGCCCGGGTGCCGGCGCTGCAGCGCCCGGGTGTGCAGGCGCTCAGCTTCCACGGGCTGCGCTGGCTGGGCAGCGCCACCGAGCTGCGTGCCCTGCTCGCCCCGAAGCAGCCCGCCCCGCCCGTCGATGCGCTGCTCGTGCTGTCGCTGGCCCTGCTGTGGCCGGGTGAACCGGCGCCCTACGCCGAGCACACCCTGGTCGACCAGGCCGTCACCGCCGTGCGCCACCGTGCCGCGCCCGCGGCGGGCTTCGTCAACGCGGTGTTGCGGCGCTTCCTGCGCGAACGCGAGACGCTGGTGGCGGCCGTGCGCCGCAGCGCGCTGGGCGCGTACAACCACCCGGCCTGGTGGGTCGAACGGGTCAAGCGCGACTGGCCCCAGGCCTGGATGCGCCTGCTGGAAGGTGCCAACCAGCGCCCGCCGATGACGCTGCGCGTGAACAGCCGCCGCAGCACCGGCGCGGCCTATGTGCAACGCCTGGCCGCCGCCGGGCGGCCGGCCGTCTTGCTGCCCGGCGAAGGCCTGCGCGGGCAGGCCGTGCACCTGGCCCAGGCCTGCCCGGTGCCGCAGCTGCCGGGGTTTGCCGAAGGCGAGGTGTCGGTGCAGGACGCTTCTGCACAACGCGCCGCGCCGCTGCTGCTGGGCAGCGGGGCTGGCGCGCTGCCCCCGGGCGCGCGCGTGCTCGACGCCTGCGCCGCGCCTGGCGGCAAGACCGCGCAGCTGCTCGAACTGGCCGACCTGGAGCTGCTGGCGCTGGACAGCGACGCCCTGCGCCTGCAGCGCGTGCAGGACACCCTGTCGCGCCTGGGGCTGCCGGCTGCGCCCGCAGAGACAGGCGCAGCAGATGCGGCAAGCCCGGGCAGCGCCCAGGGCCGCATCGCCCTGCACGCGGCCGACGCCCGCCAGCCGCGCAGCTGGTGGGACGGCCGCCCCTTCGACGCCATCCTGCTCGACGCGCCCTGCACCGCGTCGGGCATCGTGCGCCGCCACCCCGACATCCGCTGGCTGCGCCGCCCCGAAGACGTGGGCAACCTGGCCCGCGTACAGGCCGACCTGCTGGACGCGCTGTGGCCGCTCCTGGCCCCGGGCGGGCGGCTGCTCTACGCCACCTGTTCACTGTTCCGCGCCGAAGGCCAGGAACAGATCGACGCATTTTTGCAACGCCTGCCACCCGGCACGGCCCGTGTCGATCCCGCCTCGCCCGGGCATCTGCTGCCCCTGCCCGACAATGCAACCGAGGAAGTCCTCGACGCCCCTGCGCACGATGGTTTCTACCTAGCCCTGTTGCACAAGACCTGACGCCCCACCCCCGAACCGATGCTCCCGCCGCTGGTCCGCCGCCGCTTCCTGCAGGGCCTGGGGTTCCTGAGCGTCTGGGCGTGGCTGGGGCTCGCGCAGCTGGTGCACGCCCAGGGCGTGGAACTCTCGACGCTGAGCACCAGCCGCACCGACGGTGTGCTCGCTCTCGAGTTCGCCGCCCGCCTGACCCTGCCGAAGACCGTGGAAGACGCGCTGCAGCACGGCGTGCCCATCTACTTCGTGGCCCAGGCCGAGCTGAAGCGCAACCGCTGGTACTGGCGCGATGAACGCGTGGCCCGTGTCACGCGCCAATGGCGGCTGGCGTTCCAGCCGCTCACCGGCACCTGGCGGGTGGGTTTGGCCGGCATCAACCAGACCCACGCGACCCTCGAGGAAGCACTCGCAGTGATGTCGCGCAGCGCCGGCTGGCGCCTGGCCGACCTGAGCCAGCTCGACCCCGACGCCCGCTACTACGTCGACTTCAGCTACCGGCTGGACACCTCGCAGCTGCCCGGCCCCATGCAGTTCGGCCTGGGCGGCGACGGCCCCTGGGCCGTGGGCATGCAGCGCAACCTGCGCGTGGACTGAACAGCCATGCGGTCATCGGCGCGCTGGGCCTGGACGATCTCGGTCGTGGCCGCCACGGGCGCAGCCCTGGTGCTGGCCTTCGTGCTGTCGCTCAGCACCCAGGGGGGCGGCTTGTACGAAAGGCACTTCGTCTGGCTGTTCTGGGTGAACGTGGCCGTGGCGGCGCTGCTGACGCTGGTGATCTTCATGGCCGCGCTGCGCCTGGTGGTGCGCACCCGGCGCGGCAAGTTCGGCAGCCGGCTGCTCGTCAAGCTGGCCGGCATCTTCGCGCTGGTGGGCCTGCTGCCGGGCATGGTGATCTACACCGTCAGCTACCAGTTCGTGTCGCGCAGCATCGAAGCCTGGTTCGACGTGCGCGTGGCCGGTGCGCTGGACTCGGGCCTGAGCCTGGGCAAGGAAACGCTGGACGCCCTGAAGTCCGACGTCGGCAGCAAGGCCAGGGTGGGCGCCGACCGCCTGGCCGACGCCGGCCCCGCCAGCGTCGCCCTGGCCCTGGAGCGCCTGCGCGAGCAGCTGGGCGCACAGGAGGTGTCCTGGGTCGGCCCGCAAGGCCAGGTGCTGCAGACCGCAGGCGTGGGCGTTTCGTCGGCCGGGCCGCCGCATCGGCCCACGCCGGCCCAGGTGCGCCAGGCCCGTGCCACCGGCCTGGCCAGCCAGGTCGACGGCCTGGACGAAGAGGCCCTGGGCCCGGCCGGCGGTGGCGCCACCGTGCGCGCGCTGGCCAGCGTGCCGCGCCGCGGCATGGCTCTGGGCAGCAGCGAAGAACGCTTCCTGCTGGTGGTGCAGCCGGTGCCGCGCAGCCTGGCGGCCAACGCGCTGGCCGTGCAGGTGGCGTACAGCGAATACCAGCAGCGTGCACTCGGTCGCGACAGCCTGCGCCGCATGTACATCGGCACCTTGACGCTGGCACTGATCCTGGCCGTGTTCGCCGCCGTGCTGCTGGCCATCGTGCTGGGCAACCAGCTGGCCAAGCCCTTGCTGCTGCTGGCCGACGGCGTGCGCCAGGTGGCCGCCGGCGACCTGACTGCCAAGCCCATCTTCCCCAGCGCCGACGAACTGGGCGGGCTGACCCGCAGCTTCGCCGCCATGACGGCCCAGGTGGCCGACGCCCGAACTCAGGTCCAGCGCGGTGTGGGGCAGCTCGAAGCGGCGCGCACACGGCTGCAGACCATCCTGGACACGCTGACGGCGGGCGTCATCGTCTTCGACCGCGAAGGCCGCATCGACACCGTCAACCCCGGCGCCACGCGCATCCTGCAGCTGCCACTGTCGGCCTGGAAAGGGCAGCGATTGTCGGAGCTGCCGGAACTGGCCGTGCTGAGCCACAACGTCGAACAGCGCTTCGAGTTGCTGGCCACCAGCCCCGAGGCCGGCGAGCGCGACCAGTGGCAGGAGTCCTTCGAGCTGCCGCGCAGCAACGGTTCGCAGCTGACCCTGCTGGTGCGCGGCGCCACCTTGCCCGGCGGTGCCAGCCTGATGGTCTTCGACGACATCACCGAAGTCGTTTCGGCGCAGCGCAGCGCGGCCTGGTCGGAAGTGGCGCGGCGGCTGGCGCACGAGATCAAGAACCCGCTCACCCCCATCCAGCTGTCGGCCGAACGGCTGCAGATGAAGCTGGAGAACAAGCTGCAGGGCACCGACCAGGCCTTGCTGCTGCGCTCGGTGGCCACCATCGTCAACCAGGTGCAGGCCATGCAGCGCCTGGTCAACGAGTTCCGCGACTACGCGCGCCTGCCCGCGGCGCAGCTCAAGCCGCTGGACCTGAACGCGCTGGCCAGCGAGGTGCTGGGCCTGTATGGGCAGGCGCTCGACACCCAGCTGCTGGTGCCCCTGCTCGGGCCGGAACTGCCGAAGGTGATGGGCGACGCGACGCAGCTGCGCCAGGTCATCCACAACCTCGTGCAGAACGCGCTGGACGCCGTGGCCGACCGTGCCGACGCGCGGGTGGAGCTGCACACCAGCTGTGCCCGCGGCGAACAGGGCGAGGTGCTGGCCGTGCGGCTGGCGTTGCAGGACAACGGCCCGGGATTCAGCGAAAGCGTGCTCAAGCGTGCCTTCGAGCCTTACGTCACCACCAAGAGCAAAGGCACCGGCCTGGGCCTGGCCGTGGTGAAGAAAATCGCCGACGAACACGGCGCCCGGCTGCGGGTGGTGAACCTGCACGAAGGCGACCTGGCGGACGGCCGGGTGGTCGGAGCGCGGGTTTCGCTATCATTTTCGAATGTCATGAGCAGTGCGAGCGCTGCGAGCGCCGTCAATCCGGGGCTGGTTGCCGCCGCAGCAGAGGCTCCTGCGGCCCTGCCAGGCCCCGTGAACGCCACAACAACACCATCACAAGGATGAATCGCAAGGGCCCATGGCAACGATTCTGGTAGTCGACGACGAGCTGGGCATCCGTGCCCTGCTGTCAGAAATCCTCAGCGACGAGGGCCACGCCGTCGAGCTGGCGGAAAACGCCGCGCAGGCCCGGCTGCTGCGCGAGAGCCTGCAACCCGACCTGGTGCTGCTGGACATCTGGATGCCCGACGTCGACGGCGTCACGCTGCTCAAGGAATGGTCGGCCGGCGGCCAGCTGAACATGCCGGTCATCATGATGAGCGGCCACGGCACCATCGACACCGCCGTGGAAGCCACCAAGTTCGGCGCCAGCGCCTTCCTGGAAAAGCCCATCACGCTGCAGAAGCTGCTGCGCGCCGTGGAGCAGGCCCTGGTGCGCCCGGGCCCGCGAGCGGGCGCCATGGCACCCGACCGCGTGGGCGACCCGCCGGCCGGTCATGACGCCTCCGCTGCGGTGCATCACGCCCTGGCGGCCGCGCCGATGCTGGTGCCGCCCGTGCCTGCCGGCCCGCAGCCGCAGCAGAGCTTCGACCTCGACCGGCCGCTGCGCGAAGCCCGAGACGCATTCGAGAAAAGCTACTTCGAATTCCACCTGGCCAAGGAAGGCGGCAGCATGACGCGCGTGGCCGAGAAGACCGGGCTGGAACGCACCCACCTGTACCGCAAGCTCAAGCAGCTGGGCGTGGACCTGACGCGCAACAAGCGCGGGGGTTGAGCCGGCGAGCCGAGCTTGGCGGCGCGGTTATACTGTCGGGCTTCGTTGGCCTGGTAGCTCAGTTGGTAGAGCAGCGGATTGAAAATCCGCGTGTCGGTGGTTCGATTCCGCCCCAGGCCACCA
>JANOBX010000014.1:0-63028 GCA_031411875.1 Burkholderiales bacterium
TGCGCGAGGCGGCGACCAGCACGTTCACGTCAGGCGTCATGCTCGGCGGCTTCCAGCAGTGCCTTGTTGCTCAACGCATCCAGTCCAGGCACAAGCCCGCCCCGGCCGCGGTAGACGGGCATCCGCGGTGGCTTGGTCGTCGCCTTTTGCGCTCGCAGACGCAGTTGCAGCCCTTCTTCGATCAAGCGCGTGAGGCTGGTGCGCTGCTGCGCCGCCAGCGCCTTGGCGTCAGCCAGCAACTGGTCATTCAGATTGAGCGTGGTCTTCATAATGAGACTATACAGATATCTGTATTGATCACACAAGCAGGCCACCGATGCTGGTGGTCGCATCGACCTGGCCATGCGGCATCATGCGCGCCACTTGTGCGCATCGCCCGACCGGCGCTAACATCGCGCTGCAGTGAGACATAGTCCACTGACGGGGGTCAAGCAATCGGGCCCAAGGTGAGACACGAGGATCTCCCCCGTTGGCCGAAGGCCAACAACTTCCGCGGAGGCTGGCCCTCTGTGAACTATGTGCAGGCACGCTTGCGTGCAAATCGGGCACCCGGTCATTGAATCGGTAGATCCGTAACCCGGCGGAGCTTTGCCTTCCCGGTTTTCAACTCAGGTCACGATGGGGTAGGCGTTTGCGCCACCCCAACAGCGTTGACCTCACCCCTGGGCGCAATGCTGCGCGTGTTCTGCACGCAGCGACCGCCCGTCGCTGCCGGCACTCGCTGTCCGCCAGCGCCACCTCTGGACTTCATCGGCACCCTCTTCCCGCCTGGGCCGCCGGCGGAGCCATGCCAACTTCTCCGTGCCGGTATTCGTCGACCCCCCATCCCCGCCACGTGGACCTATCGGGGGTCAGGCGCGCCGGGCGGGACGCGTCATGTCACTCACGAAAGGTTCGACATGACCAATCCCCACGGCCTCTTCGGCCACGACTTCTCTTCCGTTCTCTCGCAACTTGAACTCGCCGCTGACGCGGCATCTTTCGCTGTTAACAAACTGATCTCCACTGCACCGCGGCCTCATGACGCCGCGGGGTTTACGCACGTCTGTACGGGGGCCAAGAGGGCAAACGCGCCCTCTTTGTCTGCTACAACACTTCGCTAGCCGCTCATGCTACTTCCGCGAACGCGGGCCTGGCGGCCGCGATTCGGAGCGTCGATTCGATGTTCCTGCAAATCGCCAAACCGCCGCGCGGCGACACCCCTGCCGACGTCTATTACACGGAGGTCCTCCCCGGCGCCGTAGTGGACGCCAGCGCCTACATGCCAGACGAGGAGAAGTACGACACCATCATCGTCGACGAGGGCCAAGACTTCGGCGACCATCGCCTGATGGCGCTCTTTTGCCTTCTCCGCGAGAAGGGCCAATGGCTGGTGATGGCTGACTTCGCGCAGGACGTTTACCGGCGCGGGTCACAGGACATCCTGGGCACCGAAGTGACCTTACGCTTGTTCCACAACTGCCGCAACACCGAACTGGTCAACTCAGCGACCAACGGCTACTGCACGCACTCGGTGCAAGCGATGCCAGGGGTCCCGCAAGGAGCCAATCCAGAGGTGTTGGCGTGCAACTCATCGAAGGCGATGGCCTTGCGAGCCTGGGAGGCCGCGAAGCGCCTCGCGCCAGAAGCAGGCGCGGTCTTCCTGTCGCCGTACAAGCTGGAAAACTCGTGCATGTCCCAGGAAACGTCCGGCCATGGATTGAGGCTATCGCAGGATGTGAATGACCAAGGCAAGCCGGGGGTGGTCTACTTCTCGACGATCCGATCCTTCAAGGGGCTGGAGGCGAAGGTTGTCGTGCTCCTGCACGCGGATGTGCCCGGACGAATTCCTGCGTTCATGCAAGAGGATCTCTACGTTGCCTGCACGCGTGCAACCAGCCGCCTGGTGATCCTCGCGGCGAACCAGCAAGCGCAGGACTGGTTCTCCGGGGCGGCTCGGATGGCGCCACGGCCCGACTGACGGCGACGGGTTCGTCTGCTCCTGTTGCTGCGAAACGGTGTGCCCGTCGTACGGGTTGCTGGGGAAGCTGTCGTGCTAAGTGCAGGTACGGCTCCAGCTAAGCGTGCTCGACAATGCCTCTCGCTACGTCTAGGGCGATGTAGAAGGCGTGGCGGGGCTGCCAGAGTGGCGCAACGGCGTAAAACTGGTGCCGATGGAATGGCTCGCTAAAGGCGCCCACCTCCTGGGCAGGCCTCGTCGAAGCCTTCTGCCGAGGCAATGCACCGATGTCGCAGGCCCAAAGGTCATGCCGACGCCCCGAACCGGTGGCATCGCTTCTGTGACGTCACAGAACCAGTCACAGATCCTGTCACAAAGCAAAACGCCGCCCTTGTGGGGCGGCGCATATTGAGTTCTAAGTTATTGTTTTTGTTAGATATTCTTTGGTTGCGGGGGCAAGATTTGAACTTGCGACCTTTGGGTTATGAGCCCAACGAGCTACCAGGCTGCTCCACCCCGCGACTGAGCCGATGAATGTAGCACAGAAACCGTCGGCACGTGCTGCTTCCACGGCGACCCAAGCAAATCGGTGGCTCCCAGCCTGCGCTCGGACGTCCCCCATCTGATGGTTGGGTTTCCTGCGGAACTGCGCTCAAAATGTGGACAAGGCTTGTCGGCAGTGTTGCCGCGCGGCCTCTGCACATCCAAGAATCAGCCCTGAACCGCGCGAGCTCATGTCCGACCCGGCGTCCCTGGTGGTTGCGTTGTCCGAAGGAAGTCCTTGCGGGGACGACCTGGAGTACGACCCTCAGTTCCTCGAAATGGAACTCGCCGGCCATGGCAAGCCAGAGCAGCAATATGGCGACACCGTCATTGCCGCCAAGCCGCCCGATTGGCCCACCGTCCTGGAGCACTCGACGCAACTGGCCGCACGCACCCGCGACCTGCGCGTGGCGGTCTGGCATCTTCGAGCCGGCGCGCGATTGCGGGGCTGGCCGGGCGCGGTCGACGGCCTGCAGTTGATCGACGGGCTGCTGGCCAGGCACTGGGACCAGGTGCATCCACGGCTCGATGCCACCGACGGGAACAATCCCCTGCTGCGCTTGTCGGCCCTGTCGCCTCTGACCCCCCAGGAAAGCCCATATCCCGGCCCGCCGCTCGTGATGGGCGACATCCGCGAGGCGCGCCTCCTGGCCAGCGACCGCGGCAGCCCGCTGATGCGCGACATCGAGCTCGGCTTGCGCGCCGCTGAACCCCTGCCCGGCGAACTGGTGCCCACGGAAGCCGGCATCGTCGCCGCCATCGGCGCTCGCCTGGTCCAGCACGCCGATCTGGCGCGCCAGATGCGGGCAGGCGTGGAGGCCGTCGACGGCATCGTCTCCACGCTCAAGGCCAAACTCCAGGCCGCCGACGTGCCCGACCTCGGGCCTCTGCGCCGATTTCTTGCCGCGGTGGCACGCGCGGCCGATCTCGCCGGGGGCAAGCCGGCAGCGTCCGCGGCGTCTGGCGACGACAGCGCGCCCGGGGCCGCCATGGCCGTGGCGACGACCCCGGCCGCGGGCACGATCAACAGCCGCGAGGACGTCGTCCGCACCCTCGACAAGCTGTGCGAATGGATGGAGCGCAACGAACCCAGCCACCCCGCGCCCCTGCTGTTGCGCCGGGCCCAGCGGCTGATGAACAAGAACTTCCTGGAAATCATCCGCGACATGGCGCCTGACGGCACAGACCAGGTTGTCAGGCTGGCGGGCCGGCCCGACAACGAATAACCTCGCAAGTTCAACAAAACCGACCGGAGGCCAGACATGGCGACGAGCAGTCAGAAATTCATCGCGCGCAACCGGGCGCCCCGCGTGCAGATCGAGTACGACGTCGAGCTGTACGGCGCCGAGAAGAAGGTCCAGCTGCCCTTCATCATGGGCGTGATGTCCGACCTGTCGGGCAAACCCACCGAAGCCCTGCCGTCGGTGGCCGAGCGCAAGTTCCTCGAGATCGACGTCGACAACTTCGACTCGCGCATGAAGTCGGTGAAGCCGCGCGTGGCCTTCCAGGTACCCAACCTTCTGACTGGCGAAGGCAACCTGGCCGTCGACATCACCTTCGAAAACATGGACGACTTCTCGCCTGCCGCCGTGGCCTCCCGCGTCGACGGCCTGAAGCAGCTGCTCGAAGCACGCCAGCAACTGGCCAACCTGGTCACCTACATGGACGGCAAGACCGGCGCCGAGGAACTGCTCGCCAAGGTCATCAAGGACGAGGCCCTGTTGAAGTCGCTGGCCTCCAGCGCCAAGCCGGCCGACGGCCAGTAAGCCCCCGTACCCCCCAGATCCGGAGAACGTCCATGGCCGAAGAATCCGCAGCCCAAGGTTCTGCACTGCAGGGCGTCGAGTTCCAGGGCAACGAGTTCGCCTCGCTGCTGAACAAGGAATTCAAGCCCAAGACCGACGAAGCCAAGTCGGCCGTCGAACACGCGGTGCAGACGCTGGCCCAGCAGGCGCTGGCCAACACCAACCTCATCTCCAGCGACGTGATGGGCTCGATCGAGGCCATGATCGCCGCGATCGACAAGAAACTGTCGGAGCAGGTCAACGCCGTCCTGCACCATGCCGACTTCCAGAAGCTGGAAAGCGCCTGGCGCGGCCTGCACTACCTCGTCAACAACACCGAAACCGACGAGATGCTGAAGATTCGCGTCATGAACATCTCCAAGGCGGAGCTGGGCAAGACGCTGAAGAGCTACAAGGGCACGAAGTGGGACCAGAGCCCGCTGTTCAAGAAGATCTACGAGGAGGAATTCGGCCAGTTCGGCGGCAACCCCTACGGCTGCCTCATCGGCGATTATTACTTCGACCAGAGCCCGCCCGACGTCGAGATGCTCGGTGAAATGGCCAAGGTCTCCGCCGCCGCCATGTCGCCGTTCATCGCCGCGGCCAGCCCCACCGTGATGCAGATGGACTCGTGGCAGGAACTGGCCAACCCGCGCGACCTGAGCAAGATCTTCGGCACGCCCGAGTACGCCGCCTGGCGTTCGCTGCGCGAAAGCGACGATGCCCGCTACCTGGGCCTGGCCATGCCGCGCTTCCTGTCGCGCCTGCCTTACGGCGCCAAGACCAGCCCGGTCGAGGAATTCAACTTCGAGGAAGAAACCGCCGGCGGCGACCACAGCAAGTACACCTGGTCGAACGCCGCCTACGCCATGGCGGTGAACATCAACCGCAGCTTCAAGCTCTACGGCTGGTGCTCGCGCATCCGCGGCATCGAAAGTGGCGGTGCGGTCGAAGGTCTGCCCACCCACACCTTCCCTTCGGACGACGGCGGCGTGGACATGAAGTGCCCCACCGAGATCGCCATCAGCGACCGCCGCGAGGCCGAACTCGCCAAGAACGGCTTCATGCCGCTGATCCACAAGAAGAACAGCGACTTCGCCGCGTTCATCGGCGCGCAGTCGCTGCAGAAGCCTTTCGAGTACGACGACCCCGACGCCACCGCCAACGCGAATCTGGCCGCGCGCATGCAGTACATGTTCGCGATCAACCGCTTCGGCCACTACCTGAAGTGCATCGTGCGCGACAAGGTCGGCAGCTTCAAGGAGCGGTCCGACATGGAGAAGTGGCTGAACAACTGGATCCGCAACTACGTCGACGGCGACCCGGCCAATTCATCGGAGGCCACCAAGGCGCAGAAGCCCCTGGCCGCCGCCGAAGTGACGGTCGAGGAAGTGCCCGGCAACCCCGGCTACTACACCAGCAAGTTTTTCCTGCGGCCGCACTACCAGCTCGAAGGGCTGACCGTGTCGCTGCGCCTCGTGTCGAAGCTGCCGTCGCAAAAGCAGCCTTGACGTTCAACGGTCGACCGACCATCCGCGACCCCCACCACTAGGAGCACCCTGTCATGGCAATCGATACCCACATCAAGTTCGACGGCGTCGACGGCGAGTCGGCCCACAAGGACCACAAAGGCGAGATCCAGGTCATCACCTGGAACTGGCGTGTCAGCAACCCCAGCGCACCGTTCGGCGGCGGCTCGGGCCAGGGCAAGGGCGACCCAGGCCATTTCACCTTCGAGCACAACTACGACAAGGCCAGCCCGGTGCTGGCCAAGCGCTGCGCCGACGGCAAGCACTTCGCCACGGTCACGCTGACGGCGCGCAAGTCGGGCGAAGGCCAGAAGGACTTCCTCAAGGTCACGCTCAAGGAAGCCTTCATCACCTCGACCACGCCCAACGGCGGCACGAACGGCGAGATCCGCGAAACCGTCACCATGACCTACGGCGACATCGAATTCGACTACAAGCCCCAGGACAAGGAAGGCGGCCTGGGCGGCTCGGTCAAGTTCGGCTGGGACGTGAAGGCCAGCGACTTCCGCTGATTCGCTTCGAACCCGGTACCGGGGCTGCACCGCGCGGCCCCGGGCGTGTCCATTCATGGGAAGAACCCGATCATGCAAGCGACCGGCTCCGGAAAGAGTGACATCTTCCTGCACCTGCAGACCCGTCGGGCCGGCAAGATCAAGGGCGAAGCGAAGTCTGCCGGCCATGTCGACGACATCCTCGTCCAGTCGTGGATGTGGGGCGTCAGCAGTTCTGCGGCGATCGGGTCGATCCGCGCCAACGCGCGCCGCTCCTACACCGCGCTGACGCTCTTCAAGACCATCGACGTGGCCACGACCGCGCTGATGTCCGCGCTGGTGACCAACGACGAGGTCAAAGAAGCGCGACTCACCATGCGCAAGAGCGGCGGCGACCCTCTCGACTACTTCACCATCCTGCTGGCCGGGGCCCGGCTGCAGCAGGTGAGCCACGAGGTGTCGGCCAGCGGTGAAGCGCAGGAGCGGGTCGAAATCGTCTTCACCAAGGTCGACGTCGAATACAAGCAGCAGGACGCGAACGGTCGCCTGGTGACCAACGTCTCCTTCGCCGACGAAATCCTCGCCGACATATGAGCGCGACCGAAAGCGCTCAGGCCCTGGTGGCCGCCGGCGACCCACAGGCCGCGCTGCAGCGCCTGCAGCAGGAAGTCCGCACCCGTTCGGGCGATGCCAAGCTGCGCATCTTCCTGTTCCAGCTGCTCTGCGTGCTGGGCCAGTGGCAACGTGCGCTGACCCAGCTGCAGACCTGCGGCGAGCTCGATGCCGGCACGCTGGCCATGGTGGCCACCTATCGCGAGGCTTTGCAGTGCGAAGCCGTGCGCGAAGCGGTGTTCGCGGGCAAGACCACCCCCCACGTCTTCGGCCGCCCGCAGGGCTGGGTGCCGCTGCTGGCCGAAGCGCTGCAGGCCGATGCCCGCGGTGAGACCGCCGGCGCCAGCCGCCTGCGCAGCCAGGCCTTCGACCAGGCGCCGGCCACCCCCGGCACGCTGAATGGCGAGCCATTCGACTGGATTGCCGACGCCGATTCCCGCCTGGGCCCGGTGCTCGAAGCCGTCATCAACGGCCGCTATTGCTGGGTGCCCTTCGGCGCGCTCACCCGCGTCGTCGTGGAACCCCCGGAAGACCTGCGCGACCTGGTCTGGGCGCCGGCCCAGCTGGGCTTCACCAACGGCGGCGAGGCGGTGGCGCTGATCCCCACGCGCTATGCCGACAGCGCCCACAGCACCGACTCCGGCCTGCAGATGGCGCGCAAGACCGAATGGCAGAGCCTCGGCAGCGAACACTTCAGCGGACTGGGGCAACGCATCCTGACCACCAGCGGCCCGGAACTCGGCCTGCTGGAAGTTCGCGAGATCCTGCTCAGTCCGGTGGCGCACACCTCGGATGGCGCAGACGCGGAGACAGATCCCCACACCGACGCCAGCAACCGGGCCGGCATCTGACCGAGCACATCGCCCATGGCTAACCTGGCCGATGTCCGGGACCGGCTGCAGCCGGCCCTGCTGGACCGCCTGACCGACGACGCCCCCCAGTCCCGCACCGAGGCCGAAGACTCGCGGGTGATGTCCAAGAACCAGCTGCGCCAGGCCGTGCTGCGCGACCTGGGCTGGTTGTTCAACGCCACGCAGTCGCTGCCTCGCGAGGCCCAGGCCCTGCCGGAACTGGGGGCCAGCGTGCTGAACTACGGCATGCCGCCGCTGTCGGGCCAGCTGGCGTCCAAGCTCGACATCGTGCAGCTCGAAAAGCTCATCCGCCAGACCATCCTCCGCTTCGAGCCGCGCATCCTGCCCGACACCCTGGTCGTGCGGGCGCTGGAATTCAGCAGCGTGCTCGACACCCACAACGTCATCGAGTTCGAGATCCGCGGCCACCTCTGGGCCCAGCCGGTCCCGCTGGAAGTGCTGCTGCGAACGCAGCTCGACCTGGAGGCCGGCCTTGTCAGCGTGCGCGACGTGGCCTCGGTCGTCAGCCGCCCTGGACGCTGAGCGGGCATGGACACGCGGCTGCTGCGCCTGTACAGCGACGAGCTGACGCACCTGCGGGAGATGGGCGCGGAATTCGCGGAAGACTTTCCCAAGATCGCAGGTCGCCTGGGCCTGGAGGGCATGGAAGTCGCCGACCCCTATGTCGAGCGTTTGCTCGAAGGCTTCGCTTTCCTGGCGGCCCGCATCCAGCTGAAACTGGACGCCGAGCAGCCGCGCCTGATCGCGCATCTGCTCGAGTCGCTGTACCCCAACTTCCTGACGCCGATGCCGTCGATGCTGGTGGCGCGGCTGGCGGTCGACGTCAACGACCCCAACCTCGCCAAGGGGCATATCGTTCCACGCGGCAGCGAGCTGCAATCGGAACTGCCCCGTGGCCAAGACACGCGCTGCGAGTTCCGTACCGCCCACCCCGTCACGCTGTGGCCGGTGGACGTGGCCAGCGTCCAGTACTTCAGCTACGCCCCCGACCTGCCCTTGGCCCGGCTGCGCCCGGCCCAGGGCATGAAGGGTGGCCTGCGCATCCGGCTGAAGGCCGGGGGCGGCCTGAAGTTCTCGCAGCTGACCGCAATGGACCAGCTCGCCTTCTACATCAGCGCGCCCGACGACGTGGCCTTCCGCCTGCACGAGCTGCTGCTGGGCACGGGCATCGGCACCTGGGTGCCAGCGGCGCCCGAGCGCACCACGGCCCAGTGGCGCGACGCCGCCGACAGCGTGCGCGCGCTCGGCTTCGACGACGAACACGCGCTGCTGCCGGAGTCGATGCGCAGCTTTTCCGGCCACCGCCTGCTGCAGGAAGCGGCGGCCCTGCCGCAGCGCCTTCTCTTCTTCGAAGTGGCCGACCTGGGCGCCCGCTGGGCGCGCGTGGCGGGCGACGAGGCCGAGATCGTGATCCTGTTTTCCCGCGGCGACGCATCCCTGGAAGCCCTGGTCGACAGCGGAAGCCTGGCCCTGCACTGCACGCCGGCCATCAATCTGTTCCCGAAGCGGCTGGACCGCATCGTGCTCGGCCCCGACTCCTGGGAATTCCACGCCGTGCCCGACCGCACCAAGCCGTTGGACTTCGAAGTCCACAGCCTGCAGACGGTGGTGGGGCACGGCGCCGGGCGCGAGGCGCCGCGCCAGTTCGCGCCGCTGTATGCCACGCACGCCGCGGCCACCGGTGAACAGCAGGCCTACTTCACGGTGCGGCGCGAGCCGCGGCGCAAGTCGGACCGGCAGCGGCTGCAAGGCTCGCGTTCTGCCTATCTGGGCGACGAGGTGTTCCTGTCGCTGGTCGACGGCCGCCACGGCCCCTTCCGCGACGACATCCGCCAGCTCGCCGTCACCGCCTGGGTCACCAACCGCGACCTGCCGGCCCTGCTGCCGCTGGCAGGGCGCGGCAACACCGCCTGGAAGCTGGACGCGCCGGGCCCGGTGGGCGGCGTCGAGGTGCTGCGCGGGCCCACCCGGCCCACCTCGCGCCGACCCGTGGGCGACCTCGGCTGGCGCCTGGTCAGCCAGCTGGCGCTGAACCATGTCACGCTCAGCAGCGACTCGGGCGCCGACGCCGCGGCCTCGTTGCGCACGACGCTGGGCCTCTACGGCCCGCCCGAGGACGCCACCTGGACGCGGCAGGTCGAGGGTGTTCGTTCGCTCGAGGCGCAGCGGGTGGTGCGCCGCCTGCCCTTCGACGGACCGCTGACCTACGGCACCGGCGTGGCGCTGACCCTGGAACTCGACGACCTCGCCTTCCAGGGCATGAGCGCCTACGGGCTGGCCTCGGTGCTGGAGCGCTTCTTCTCGCGCCATGCGGCCATCAACAGCTTCACCCAGATGACGCTGCGCACCACCCAGCGCGGCGTGGTGGCCACCTGGCCGCCGCGCGTCGGCCTGCGCGAGGCCTTGTGAGCCCAGGCCGGCCCACCGCCCCCGAGCTGCAGGCGCTGCTGGACGCCGTGGCCCGCGAGCCCTGGGCCCACGACTTCTTCGCGCTGCTGCGTCGCACCGAGGTGCTGCGCGCCCAGTCGCCGCGCATCGGGCAGGCTTCGCGCCCGGGCCAGGAAGCGCTGCGTCTGGGCCAGGAACCCGAACTCGACTTCGCCCCCGCCGCCCTGGCCCGACTGGACCCGGGCGGTGCCCGACCGCGGCTGGGCGTGCGCTTCTTCGGCCTGCTCGGTCCGCAGGGGCCGATGCCGCTGCACTTCACCGAATACGTGCGCGACCGCGCCCGCAACCACGCCGACCCGACGCTGGCGCGTTTCCTCGATGTCTTCCACCACCGCCTGCTGAGCCTGTTCTACCGGGCCTGGGCCCACACCCAGCCGGTGGTGCACCGCGACCGCCCGGCCGAAGACCGCTATGCCGCCTGGCTGGGTGCGGCCATCGGGCTGGACGCCAGCACGCAGGGCCGCGACAGCCTGCCCGACACCGCCAAGCTGCACCAGGCCGGCCTGCTGGGCCAGCGCAGCCGCCATCCTGAAGGGCTGAAAAAGCTGCTGTCGCACTACTTCGGCGTGCCGGTGGCGGTGCAGCAGAACGTCGGCCACTGGCTGACGCTGCAAGACGCCGAACGTGGCCACCTGGGCACCGCCCACGGGCGGTCGCGCGCGCTGCGGCTGGGCCGTTCGGCCACCATCGGCGACAAGGTGTGGGACCGGCAGGTCCGTTTTCGTGTCGTGCTGGGCCCCTTGACCCTGGCGCAGTACCTGTCCTTCCTGCCCGGCACGCCGGGCTGGCAGCAGCTGCAGGACTGGGTGGCGCTCTACGCCGGCATGGACAAGCTCTGGGACGCCGAGCTCTGCCTGGCCGGCCCGCAGGTGCCTGCGCCCCGCCTGGGCCGACACCTGCGCCTGGGGCTGACCAGCTGGGCCGGCACAGGCCGACGACCCGCCCGCGACCGCGCCGATCTGCGGCTGCGGCCTGGCCCCCACACCCCCCCGAATCCCACCACCCGCTGACCGGAGCCGACCATGGCTGAGATCGCGCGCACCGCCTCGTTTGGCAAGCTCAATCCCCTGGCCTACAAGGCCATCGAAGGGGCCACCGTGTTCTGCAAGTTGCGCGGCAACCCGTATGTCGAGCTGCAGCACTGGCTGCACCAGATCCTGAACAACGCCGACAGCGACCTGCACCGCATCGTTCGCCATTACGAACTCGACGCCGCAGCGCTGGCGTCCGACCTGACGCAGTCGCTCGACCGCCTGCCGCGCGGAGCCTCGTCGATCAGCGACCTGTCGACCTTCATCGACAGCGCGGTCGAGCGCGGCTGGGTCTACGGCTCGCTGCTGTTCGGCGACCGCAGCGTGCGCACCGGCTACCTGCTGGTGGGCATGCTCAAGACACCCACGTTGCGCGCCACCCTGCTGAGCATCAGCAAGCAGTTCGAACGCGTCAAGGTCGACGACCTGTGCGATCGCTTCGCCACGCTGCTGGCGCAGTCGCCGGAACACGAGCAGGGCGCCAGCGACAGCAGTGCCGCGCCCGGCGAAGCCAGCCAGGCCATCGCGCCGGCCGCGATGGGCAAGCAGGAAGCGCTGAAGCGCTTCACCACCGACCTGACCGAGCAGGCGCGCAGCGGCAAGCTCGACCCCATCGTCGGCCGCGACGACGAGATCCGCCAGCTCGTCGACATCCTGATGCGCCGGCGCCAGAACAACCCCATCCTGGTGGGCGAGGCCGGCGTGGGCAAGACCGCGGTGGTCGAGGGCTTCGCCCAGCGCATCGTGCGCGGCGACGTGCCGCCGGCGCTGAAGGACGTGGAATTGCGCGCGCTCGACGTCGGCCTGCTGCAGGCCGGTGCCAGCATGAAGGGTGAATTCGAACAGCGGCTGCGCTCGGTCATCGACGAGGTGCAGGCCAGCGCCAAGCCCATCATCCTGTTCATCGACGAGACCCACACCCTGGTGGGCGCCGGCGGCCAGGCCGGCACCGGCGACGCCGCCAACCTGCTCAAGCCCGCACTCGCGCGCGGCCAGCTGCGCACGGTGGGCGCCACCACCTTTGCCGAATACAAGAAATACATCGAAAAAGACCCGGCGCTGACCCGCCGCTTCCAGGCCGTGCAGGTGGACGAACCCACCGAACCCAAGGCCACGCTGATGATGCGCGGCGTGGCCAGCACGATGGAAAAGCACCACCAGGTGCAGATCCTGGACGAAGCGCTGGAAGCGGCGGTGAAGCTGTCGCACCGCTACATTCCTTCGCGCCAGCTGCCCGACAAGTCGGTGAGCCTGCTCGACACCGCCTGCGCGCGCGTGGCCGTCAGCCTGCACGCCACGCCGGCCCAGGTGGACGACAGCGCGCGCCGCATCGAGAGCCTGGAAGTAGAGACCGGCATCATCGAACGCGAAGCCGCCATCGGCCTGGACACGCGCGAACGTGAGCTGAACGTGCAGGCCCAGCTGGCCGAGGAACGTGAACGCCTGGCCACGCTGAACGCCCGCTGGCAGCAGGAAAAGGCCCTGGTCGACCGCCTGCTGGCACTGCGCCGCCAGCTGCGCGCCGCCGCCGCGCCCGTGGAAGGCACCGGCAGCACGCTGGAAAAGAAGGCCGCCGAAGCACTGCCCGGCGACGCCCCCCCGGCCATGAGCCCCGAAGCCCGCGCCGCCGCGCTGGCCGAGCTGCGCAGCGTGCAGGCCGAACTGACCGAACTGCAGGGCGAGACCCCGTTGATCCTGCCCACCGTCGACTACCAGGCCGTGGCCTCGGTGGTGGCCGACTGGACCGGCATTCCGGTGGGCCGCATGGCCAGCAACGAGATCGAGAACATCCTGGGACTGGCCAGGACCCTGGCGGGCCGCGTCATCGGCCAGGATCATGCGATGGAGATGATCACCAAGCGCATCCAGACCTCGCGCGCGGGCCTGGACAACCCGAGCAAGCCCATCGGCGTGTTCATGCTGGCCGGCACCTCGGGCGTGGGCAAGACAGAAACCGCGCTGGCGCTGGCCGAAGCGCTGTATGGCGGTGAGCAGAATCTCATCACCATCAACATGAGCGAATACCAGGAAGCTCACACCGTCTCGTCGCTGAAAGGCGCGCCGCCGGGTTACGTGGGCTACGGCGAAGGCGGGGTGCTGACCGAAGCCGTGCGCCGCAAGCCCTACAGCGTGGTGCTGCTCGACGAGATCGAGAAGGCCCACCCCGACGTGCACGAGATCTTCTTCCAGGTCTTCGACAAGGGTTTCATGGAAGACGGCGAAGGCCGCTTCATCGACTTCAAGAACACCCTGATCCTGCTGACCACCAACGCCGGCACCGAGCTGATCGCCAGCCTGTGCAAGGACCCCGAGCTGATGCCCGAGGCCGACAGCCTGGCCCAGGCGCTGCGCGAACCGCTGCTGAAGGTGTTCCCGCCGGCACTCCTCGGGCGGCTGGTGGTGATTCCCTACTACCCGCTGTCGGACAGCGTGCTGGCGCAGATCGTCAAGCTGCAGCTGGGCCGCATCACGCGGCGCGTGCAGGAGCGCTACCGCATCCCGTTCACGGTGGGCGACGACGTGGTCGGCCTCATCGTTTCGCGCTGCACCGAAAGCGAGTCGGGCGGCCGCATGATCGACGCCATCCTGACCAACACCATGCTGCCCGAGATCAGCCGCGAATTCCTGCAGCGCATGCTGGCCGGCCAGCCGCTGGTGAAGGTGCACGTGGGGGTGAAGGACGGCGGCTTCGGCTACGAGTTCGACTGACGGCGCCGCCGGGCCACGCCATGAACACGCCTGCTGCCGCCAGCTTCCAGGCCCGGCTCGAGCAGGCCGTGGACTGGGTTCGCACCGAACAGCTGCAGCAGGCCGATGCCGCCTTCGGGGCCCTGCTGGCCGAGCAGCCCGAACACCCGGACGTGCTGCATTTCCTGGGCATCCTGCGCCATGTGCAGGAGCGCAGCGAAGAAGGCATCGCGCTGATCCGCCGCGCCTTGGCCCTGCGCCCGGGCCAGCCCGGCATGCTGAACAACCTGGGCAACCTGCTGTTCGAGACCCAGCAGCTCGACGCCGCGGCCGACGCCTACCAGCAGGCCCTGGACGTGGCCGGAACAGGGCACGCCGATTCGGCCGACCCGCTGCACAACCTGGGCGTCATCCACCGCCGCAGCGACCGGCTGGACCGGGCCGAACAGTGCCTGCGCCAGGCCCTGGCGCTGCGCCCAGAAAACGGGCCCACCTGGTACAGCCTGTCGGAAGTGCTGATCGCCCAGGGCCGCATCCACGAAGGCCTGCTCGCCAACAGCCAGGCCATCATGCTGCTGCCACGCGAAAGCACGGCGCGCGAACAAGTGATCCGGGCGCTGGTGATGCTGGGCCAGCGCGAGCAGGCCGCGACGCTCTACCGCGAGTGGCTCGCGGAAGAACCCGACAACCCCATCGTCCTGCACCAGCTGGCCGCCTGCCTGGGCCAGGACGCGCCAGACCGCGCCAGCGACGCCTACGTCGCCGCGGTCTTCGACCAGTTCGCGCCGAGTTTCGACGCCAAGCTCGAGAAGCTGGGCTACCGCGCGCCCGAACTCGTGGCCGAGGCCTGTGCCCTGGTGCTGGGCCCGCCCGCCGGGCTTCTGCAGGTGGTGGATGCCGGCTGTGGCACGGGGCTGTGCGGGCCGCTGCTGCGGCCCTGGGCGGCGCAGCTGGCAGGCTGCGACCTGTCGGTGGGCATGCTGCGCCAGGCGCGCCAGCGGCAGGTCTACGATCGCCTGCACAAGGCCGAGCTGGTGCACTACCTGGACACCCAACCGGCGGCTTTCGATCTGGTGGTCTCGGCCGACACGCTGTGCTACTTCGGCCGCCTGGAAGGGGCGCTGCACGCCAGCCGCCGCGCGCTGCGGCCGGGGGGCTGGCTGGTCTTCACGGTCGAAGCCTTGCCGGCAGATGCCGCCGAGGACCATCGCATCCTGCCCCAGGGCCGCTACGCCCATGGCGAGGCCTACCTGCGCCGGTGCCTGGCCGATGCCGGCTTCAGTGGCCATGGCCTGTTGGCCGCGACGCTGCGCCAAGAAGCCGGCCAGCCGGTGGCGGGCTGGGTGGTGTCGGCGCAGCACTCCGGCTGACAGCCGCCGCCACAGCGCCGTCAGGCGTCGCGCATGAACCAGCGCGCCAGCCAGTGGCTGCGCCGCATGTCCTGCACCCCGGCCCACTGCGGATGGCGCAGGCGCCGGCCGGTGCGGCGTTCGAGGTCCAGAACGAACCAGGCCGCACCCAGCGCCGGCCCGGCCTGCGCCGCCCCGCCCCAGACCACGCCTGCGACCAGGCAGGCCAGCCCCAGCACCAGGAGGCCGGTGTCGGCGCCACCCATCAGGCGCCAGGCCAGCGGCACGTTGAGGGCCATGGCGCCCACCAGCCAGGGCGCCACGGCCGGGCGCGGAACCGCACCAGCGGCAAGCGCACCGGGCACCAACACGCCGGCGCGCAGGTCCAGGTGGGAGCGGGCCCAGCTGCCGGTCTCGCCCTCGGCGGTGAGCCGCCGCCGGGTCAGCCAGGCCGTCCCGAGCACGGGCGCCAGCACCGTCACGAGGCCGGCGACCCAGGCCGCAGCCCTCCACGCCTGCAGGCCCGTCATCTGCGCCAGCAGCAGCGAACCGCCGCCGGCAAAAGGCGCAGCCGCCAGGACGTAGAGCAGGCTGTTGCCGACCGTGTGCCGGGCCGCGCCGTCGCCGCGATAGGCCACCCAGCCCGCGACCAGGCCCAGCATCGCCCCAAGCAGTGCGCCCAGCGCCCAGGCCAGCGCCGGGCCCAAGGCCGCTTCGTAGAGCAACGCCGTCAGCAGACCCATGGCCAGGCCGCTGGCGGGCAGGGCCAGCATCTGCCCGCGCTGCAGGATCACTTCAGGACCCCCTCCATGGCACCGGCCGCCTGGTCGGCACGACCAGACCAGTTCCAGGCCACCTGGGCGACGATGCCCGCGCCCAACCCGAACAACACCAGCGGTGCTCCGGCCAACACGCCGCCCGCCACCACGACGGCGATGGCGCCACCCGCGAAACCGGCCAGATTGCCGGTCTGGCTGCGCGCCGATTCCACCAGGAACTGGCGGCCGTTGAAGTTGAACTCGCGCCGGCGCAGGTCGACGTCGGTGGCGTTGTACAGGTCGATGGCGGCACTGGGCGCAAACGCCAGCACGCCGCCGCCCACCCGACCCTGGGTCCAGCGCAACCAGGCGGGCTGGCCATGCTCGGCTGCGAGCAGCGCGGTGTTGCGCACCTGTTGCGAGGTCATGTTCCGCGTGGGCAGGGTGCTGGCTTGCTGCGAGGGGTTGGCCCGCCACTGGCTCTGAACGCCCCCCAGCGCCGGAATGGACTGCTGCAGCACCGTGATGGGCAGGCCGCGGACGCGCAGGCGGACGACCGGCGGGCGTTGCGGCCGCGCGGTGTTGTAGAGCTCGAGCATCGGCGTCAGGCGCACCCGGTTGGCGGCACCGCTGCGGATGGTTTCGATGCCTTCCCGCAGCCGTGTGGCCAGATCGCGCTCGGCCAGTCCGCGCAGCGTGCCCGACGTCACCGCCGCGGCGTTGCCCAGCAGGTTGCCCGCGCCGTAGGCGGCGCCGGGCGCCTCTTCACCCAGGCGCTGCGCCGTCCAGGGTGCGCCGGCGGGGCGCGGCGGGTCCAGGTAGCGCTGCAGGGCGTTGGGGCCGGCCGGGGCCTGCGCAGCTGGCGCGGCGGGCCGGGCAGCCGGTGCTGGCGCGGCCCTCATCACATGGCCGCTGACAACGCCCTGCAGCAGCCGCTGCACGAGCGGTTCATCGAGGTCGAAGTCGCCGTCGAAGGTCTGCTGCTGGACGATCATGCCGTTCGCCATGCACATGCCGGGCCGCGCCGCAAGCAGGCTTTGCAGCTGGCTGCGGTGCTGGAAGTAGGCGCGCGAAGTCACGAAAGCCTGCGCTTGCGCAGACTGCTGAGCAGCGGATGGGGTGGTCTGGGCCATGGGCCTTTCCAGGGCAGTGCAGTGCAGCGCAGATTGTTGCCTCAGAACCTGGGCGCGCAAAAGATGTGGCATGTAAGCCGCCGCAAGCGAAGCTGGGGGCTCGGGTTTGCACTGAGACGCCGGACTGAACCGAACTCCCCTGCACCGAGGGTCGCTCCACACATTGAGCGATCAGTCGCTGGACATTGCCTGTGGCGTTGCATAGGATTTGGCGGTGCGCGAGCCCCTGGCCTCGCCCCGATCCCGGGCAGCGCAGAACCCAGACAGGCACGATGGAACATTTCGCGGAACTCGACAGCCCCTTCGGCCCCGACCTGCTGCTGGGGCAGTTGACGGCGTCTGAAGCGCTGAGCGAGCCTTTCACGTATGCGGTGCTGGCCCTGAGCCCCAAGCCCGACCTGAACTTCAGTGACCTGCTGGGCCAGCACATCACCGTGCGGCTGCATCAGAACAGCGCACTGCTGGCCGAACCCCGCCACTTCGACGGCATCGTCGAGCAGGTCTCGCTGGTGGGCCAGAGCGGCCGCTTCTTCCAGTACCTGATCACCGCGCGCCCCTGGTTCTGGTTCCTGTCGCAGACGCAGGACTGCAAGGTGTTCCAGAACCAGACAGCGCTGCAGATCATCGAGGAAGTGCTGGCCGACCACCCGATCGCGAGCATCGACGACCGCACCACCACCGAGTTCACGCCCTGGGTCTACTGCGTGCAGTACCGCGAGAGCGACTTCAACTTCCTGTCGCGCCTGATGGAGCAGGAGGGCATCTACTACTTCTTCGAACATTCGGCCGGCAAGCACACGCTGGTGCTGGCCGATGCGGTGAGCGCCAGCGAAGACTGCCCGGGCTGCAGCCCGCTGAAGGTGCGCTACCAGCACGGCGGGCAGGCCGCCGGGCTGGGCCAGGAAGCCTGCTGGGACCTGGCCTGCACGCAGCGCGTTCAGCCCGGCGCGGCCGTGATCCAGGACTACGACTTCACCCGCACGCAGACCGACCTGCGCCAGACGCGCACCCAACCCGGCGGCCACAACCTGGGCAACATGGAGGTCTTCGACTACCCGGGTTTCTATGACCTGGAAGGCGACGGCGAACAGTTCGTGCGCGCGCAGATGGAGGAATACGCCGCCATCACGCGCCAGGCCAGCGCGCAGACCGACGCGCGTGCCCTGGCCACCGGCGGGTTGGTGAAGCTGGACGGTTCGCTGCGCGACAGCGACAACTGCCAGTACCTGGTCACGGGCACGCAGACGGTGCTGGACCAGACGGCTTACGAAAGCGCCGGCCAGGCGCCAGGCGCGGGTTTCAGCTGCCGCTTCACGGCGCTGGAGGCCAGCGTGCCTTTTCGGGCGCCACGCAAGAGCCCCAAGCCCGTGGTGCAGGGCCCGCAGACGGCAGTGGTGGTGGGGCCGGCGGGTGACGAGATCTTCACCGATAAGTACGGCCGCGTGAAGGTGCAGTTCCACTGGGACCGCTATGGCAAGAAAAACGAGAAGAGCAGTTGCTGGGTGCGGGTGAGTTCACCCTGGGCAGGCAAGAGTTTCGGCTTCGTGCAGGTGCCGCGCATCGGGCAGGAAGTGGTGGTCGACTTCCTTGAGGGCGACCCCGACCAGCCCATCATCACCGGGCGCGTCTACAACGCCGAGAACATGCCGCCCTGGGAGTTGCCGGCGAACATGACGCAGAGCGGCGTGCTCACCCGCAGCAGCAAGGGCGGCAGCTACGGCAATGCCAACGCGCTGCGCTTCGAGGACAAGAAGGGCAGCGAGCAGGTCTGGCTGCATGCCGAGAAGAACCAGGACATCGAGGTCGAGAACGACGAGACGCACTGGGTGGGGCATGACCGTACGAAGACGGTCGACAACGACGAGACGAACCACATCAAGCACGACCGGACGGAGACCGTCGACAACGACGAGACCATCACCGTTCACAACAACCGCACCGAGCGGGTGGACAACAACGAGAAGGTTTCGATCGGGGTCAACCGCAGCGAGGACGTGGGCAGCAACGAGACCATCTCGATCGGCGCGAACCGCACCGAGACGGTGGGGTCGAACGAAAGCATCACCATCGGTGCGAACCGGAGCATCACCATCGGAGGCAGCGAGACCGCCACCGTGGCGCTGCAACGGACGCACAGCGTGGGCGTGAACGAGACCATCGCCATCGGCGCGGCGCAGGAAATTGCGATTGGCGCGCTGCAGAGCGTGACCATCGGCGCGGCGCAGAGCATCAGCGTGGGGGCCAACCAGAGCACCAGCGTCGGCGCCGATCAGAGCAACGACATCGGCGCCAACCGCACGCTTTCGGTGGGCGGCGACCAGAGCACGTCCGTCGGCAAGGGCCGCAGCACCCAGGTGGCAAAAGACGACGCGCTGAAGGTGGGCAAGAACCTCGTCATCGAGGCCGGCGATTCGGTCACCATCAAGACCGGCAGCGCCAGCATCACGATGAAGAAGGACGGCACCATCACCATCAAGGGCAAGGACATCACGATCGACGGTTCGGGCAAGATCAACGTCAAGGCCTCGAGCGACATCGTGATGAAGGGCTCGAAGATCCTGCAGAACTGAGGCGCTGGCAATGAACCCCCATGATCTGCCCGCCGAATTGACGGCTGTGCCGCAGGAATCATCCGACCTCCTGTCGCCGTTGTTGCAGGGCCCAGTGGCGAACGCAGCAGCGCCCCACGCCGCGGCGCCGCCGACTGCCATCCACGGCGTGCTGGTGGGCGAACTGCTGGCGCTGACCGATGGCGGCACCACGCCGCTGGTGCGCTTCGAAGGCCAGCCCGCCGCCGTGCGCGCGCGCAGCACCGTGGACCTGCACGGCCCGCACATCGGCCAGCCCGTGGTGTTGATGTTCGAAGGCGGCGACGCCACCCGGCCCATCGTGATGGGTGTGGTGCGCCAGGCAGCGGGTTGGCCGCTGGCCGAGCCGCCCGCGCAGGTGGATGTGGACGCCGACGGTCAGCGCCTGATCGTCAGTGCCAAGGAGCAGATGGTGCTTCGCTGCGGCAAGGCGAGCATCACGCTGACGAAGGCGGGGAAGGTGCTGATCGAAGGCAGCTACGTGCTGAGCCGGTCGACCGGTGTGAACCGCGTCAAGGGCGGATCGGTGCAGTTGAACTGAGCGCAGCCAGGCGATGCAGCTGATCAACGCCACCCGCATGGTCGCCGGCTACAACATGGGCCTGGAGCCCAGCGGGCGCGAATTGCTGGCGGTGGTGATCAAGGGCACCTTCGTGTTGCCCAAGGCCGGTGAGGCAGTGCGCCTGGCCGACCAACAGTTGCCCTTGATCATGGCCGACGCCTTCACCGGCGCTCCTGGCTTCAGCTCACCGGTCCACGAAATCGACTTCGCGCCACGCAAGCGTGCCTGCGATGTGTTGTTGGTGGGCAGCGCGCATGCACCTGCCGGCAAGGCCGTCACGCGCATGCGGGTGCGGCTGCAGGTGGGACCGATGGTGAAGGAAGCCGAGGTGGTGGGCCCGCGTGTGTGGAAGGCCAACATCGCGAGTATCAGCGCCAGCGAGCCCGAACATTTCACCTGCCTGCCGCTGTCCTACGACGTGGCCTTCGGCGGTGTCGACAAACACCCGGACGACGCAGGCGAACACGATGCCTACCTGCCCAACCCGGCCGGCCGCGGTTGGCACAAGCACCTGAAGACGCACTGGGTGGATGGCAGCGCGCTGCCCAACCTGGAAGTGCCCGGCGAGCCGGTGACCGAGCCCGACGGCAAATACGCCCCGATCTCCTTCGGCCCGCTGGCGCGCGGCTGGCCGGCGCGGGCGCGGTTCGCGGGCACCTACGACCAGGCCTGGCTGGACAACGACTTTCCGTTCCTGCCGAAGGACTTTGACGAACGCTATTTCCAGGCCGCCCCCGAAGACCAGCAGCTGCCACTGCCCAAGGGGCCACTGGAGGTGGTGCTGAGCGGCTTCACGCCCGACGGCGAGCGGCGCTTCTCACTACCCTACTTCGACGCGCCTGTGCATGTTTTCCCGAAGCGGGGCGACCGCGAGGATCTGGTGGCCAGCCTGGACACCATCGTCTTCGAACCCGATGCCGAGCGCTTCACAATGAGCTGGCGCGTCGCGCGGCCGCTGAAGAAGAACATGCACGAAATTGCGCAGGTGCTGGTGGGGAAGAAGGGCAAGGACTGGTGGCAGCAGCGCGAGCAGGTGGCTTTCCCGATTCCGGTGGTGATGGTGCCGATGGGCCGGGCCGAAGTCGAGCCAGCGGAACCGGCATGACGGCAGCGCCCATTGCGGTACAGCGGACCGGTCTGGTCACTTCGGTAGGGCTGACGGCCGCCGAAAGCTGCGCCGCCTTTCGCGCGAAGATCAGCAACCCCACCGAGACCCGCTTCATCGACTCGGCTGGCGAATGGATCATGGCGCACCAGGTGGCGCTGGACCAGCCTTGGCGCGGCTTGACGAAGCTGGCGAAGATGGCGTCGATGGCCATCGAGGAAGCGCTGCAAGACCTGCCGCGCGCCGAATGGAGCGACCTGCCGCTGCTGCTGTGCGTGGCCGAAGCCGACCGGCCTGGCCGCACTGCGGGGGTGGACGATCAGCTTTTCGAGCTGGTGCAGAAGGAGCTGGGCGTGAGCTTCGCGCCGCTGTCGGCCGTGGTGCCGCACGGCCGCGTGGCCATTGCGGTGGCGATGGCGCAGGCGCGGTTGCTGCTGGCCCAAGGGCCGGCCCAGCGCGTGCTGGTAGCTGCCACCGACAGCCTACTGTCCTGGCCGCAACTCAGCCACTACGAAAGCCATGAACGACTGCTGACGGCGCGCAACTCCAACGGCTTCATGCCTGGCGAAGCTGCAGGGGCGCTGTTGCTGGGGCGGCCCACGGGCGAAGCCGATGAACTCGTTTGCACCGGGGTGGGCTTCGCCAAGGAGGCCGCGCACCTGGACAGCGGCGAGCCGCTGCGCGCCGATGGCCTGTCGCAAGCCATCAAGCTGAGTCTGCAGGACGCTGGCTGGCAGATGCATAATCTGGACTACCGGATCACCGACATCTCGGGCGAACATTACTACTTCAAGGAAGCGGCACTGGCGTTGTCACGCATCCTTCGCGTGCGCAAGGCCGAGTTCGACATGTGGCACCCCGCAGAGAACGCGGGCGAAACGGGTGCGGCGGCCGGCGCGCTGGTGCTGGCCACGGCGCATATGGCGGGTCGCAAGGGCTACAGCGCCGGCCGCCAGATCCTGGCCCACATGGCCAACGATGCCGGACCGCGCAGCGCGATGGTCCTGCGGCAGGGGGCGACAGCTTGAGCAACCAGGTTTTCGCCAACAACATGGAGGTGTCCTGCAAGCAGGCCGCGGGCAAGTCGATCTGCGCCTTTCCGGACGTCTGCTTCACGCCCCCGCTGACCCCGGCCACACCACCGGGTGTGCCGATTCCCTACCCGAACACCGGAATGGCGTCGGACACGACCAGCGGGTCGACCAGCGTGAAGATCTCGGGCCAGGAAGTGATGCTGAAGAACAAGAGCTACTTCAAGCGCAGCATGGGCGACGAGGCCGGCTGCGCGCCGAAGAAGGGCGTGGTGACGAGCAAGAACATGGGGAAGGTGTACTTCACCATGTGGTCGATGGATGTGAAGGTGGAGGGGGAGAACGTTGTTCGGATGTTGGATCTGACGACGCACAATCATGCTTCGCTACCCGGCAACACTCCCACATGGCCTTACCTTGATGAAGCGGCATTTGCCGAGGATTCGACCGACCCATGCAACAGCGTCGCCAAGGGACTGAAAGATAACGATTGCCAGAAGCACGTTAAGGCAAACACTTACTCGACGGATTCTATAAACGCAAGCGGCGCGGCCAAGGCCATCTGCGACGACAAGCCGTGTCGCGACGCGATGAAATGCGTGCTGTCGCCCTACGATCCGTCGAACTGCTGTAACGATGGCGAAGACGCATCGGGTCCGAAGAAGACGCCGCATCACATCGTTCCCAAGCATTGCATCCAGTTGCCTGGCGAGGGCAACTCCACTTCCCCGGAAGTCTATCCAGGCTGTGACAACTACAACTCAAAGCTCGCGCCTTGCATCTGCGTGAGCGGGCACGACAAAAGCACCGGTGACCACAAGGCAATCCACGACATGTTCGATCCGCTGGAGGATTCGAACATGGTAGGCGGCAAGGCTAGTACTTGGACCTATGAACAGGCTTCCTACACGGGCTCGGCGGTTGTCGCAGAGGTCACCAAATGTCCAGAAGCCTGTATTCGCAAGCAGGTCGATGCCTTTCACCAGCAGTCGCAGCCGGGAAGGCCTAACATCAAGAATGAGACTAAGCTACTGGCGAAGAGCTCGGGCGTGAAGAAGGCTGACAACTTCACCACGGTGCCTCACGGGCTACCGCCCACCTAACACGATCATGAGCAAAAAGGACAGTCGCGTCTATTTTGTTGACGGATGGTCGCCTCGCCGCGGCTTGTTCGCAGCGCTCGCCTTTCCGCATCACCTAAAGGGCGAGGACGTCGAATTCTGTCGGCTGTACACACTTGCGGACGACAGGTGGTTTCAGACTCCGTTCGACTTCGATGGCCGCTCGATAACTTACATGAGCCGTGGCGACTATCGTGCGTGGTGGGTTCTCGGCAAACGCGGTGAATTGGTTGAGGTCACCGGCGGGCAGTTGCGCACTGAACAGATTGCCAGCGCAGGCACGGGCCAGGGCAAGCTCGGCTACCTCAACAAACTGGCAGTCATCGGCGACAGGCTGTACGCGTGCGGCTACCAGCGGCAGGTTTACGTCCGCGTTGACGGTACGTGGCAGTCGTTGTCGAAAATGATAGAGCCCCCGCAACACACATTGGGCATAGGCTTTGAGTCGATCGACGGTACTGGTTCGGACAATATCTACGCCGTTGGCTACAAAGGCGAGATCTGGCATTTCGACGGTCATGCTTGGAGGCAATGCGAGACGCCGACAAACGTAGGGCTTACTGAAGTTCGTGTCGTGGATGCACAAAATGTGTATGTTACCGGTCGCGGCGGGATCGTATTACGCGGCTCCGGCGATCGGTGGGAAGTCCTCCATAACGCCGAATTCGCCGACGACCTATGGGGCGTGGACATCTATCAAGACACTGTTTACGTTGCAGGCTTCGGTGGGCTTGCGAAGATTGAGCAAGGGGCGATCGTGCCGTTGGATCCCGGATTGGGTCGCAAGATCGCGGGTTACAGGTTGCACGCTAGCGATGGACAGCTCTGGTCGGTTGGCAACGACGACATCCTCTGCTACGACGGCGCTTGCTGGACCGAGATCGTCTGCCCCGACAATTTTTAGTGCGGGCTAAATAGTTTAGGTCTCAATACCGTTCGATTAAGTCGTTTTCGAGCGATACCCCGGAAACTGAGCCCGTACGCGTTCTATATGGGCCCGCCACAGAAAGTCACTCGATTCAATCACTTACTGTCTAATGCGAACGGCGTGAAGTGAGGGCTTGCGTTTTGCTGAAACGACCGCAGGGAATCAATTTTTTGACATCGTAATCTAGTGAGGCCGCAATGCGGCTTACAATCAAATTTCCAGCCGACTTCCATGACTCTGTCACCTCCATTGCAGCCCATGCGCGAAGGAGCCTGAACCAGACAGTGGCCAAAGTCTGAACCAGATAGCGGCCGAACTGACACGCCGCCGATTGGCGCATCCCCCCGCTTTTAGCGGGCACGGGAGCCAGAGTTGGACCTCGCCTTGACCGTACCACTGTCTTGACGATTCACAGCTAGCCGCGTCCCGTGACGGCAGAAAGCGCTTCATCCCCAGAGGACGAGAGATGCCGGACTCTCCCGCGGCCACCCGCGATGCCACGGCAGTCGCCCATCTCCCGGATGGCAATGTGCTCTTTGCCCTGATCAACGAGCCCCACGTCCACCTCTCACCCGCTCGTTAATGGTTGTTGGGTTTGTCAGGCGGCTTCGCCACCTGCACCGTCAAGCAGCTAGTGGAGCGCCAGGGTGGCCGAGGCATCGAGCAGGCACTGGCACTGCTTGCGGTCGCCACGGCTCATGCGAAGCATCAGTTCTGGCCCGAGCTGCTGCCATACGCCCAGGTGCAATGGCACGGTGTCATGCGGGTCATCGGCAGGTGACCGACGCCCAACTCGCCAGCCTGGCGCCGCATCCTGCAGGCTAGCCCGTGAGCTTCGACAAGGGCCTTGTGGCTCGCACCCGAACGCTGGGGTCGCAATGCTCGTCTACATTTCGCCTGGCGCCTTGCTGGGCGATCCGTCTCGCGCAAGGGCCTTTTCAAAAGGTAGCCGTCGCGGATTTGTGATTAAAGCCTGGCCTCAATTTGACTCACAACTTGCGCGCACATACCATGTGGAAAGCGAAGGCGAACCTATGAACATCACGCTCTCCGTAGACGAGCACATCGCAGACGAAGCCCGCAAGGCCGCCAGTGCCATGGGCAAGAGCCTGAACCAGGTCGTTCGTGACCACCTGGAACAACTTGCGCGAGCCCACCAGTTGCGGGAGCAGCTGGACGCGTTCGAGGCTTCCGCGCTGGCCACGCCAGGCCGTCTTCGCGGATGGAGGTTCGATCGCGAAGAAGCCAACCGTCGTGCGTAGCTTCTTCGACACCAACTTGCTGGTCTATGCCGACGCTGCCGACGAGCACATGAAGCAAGCCGAGGCCATTCGGCTGATCAAGACCCATCGGGCCAACGGCACTGCGGTCCTGTCCACCCAGGTGCTGCAGGAGTTCGTCAACGTCGCCCTGCGCAAGCTGCACTTGCCCGTGCAGCTGATTCGAGAGCGATTGAGCCTGTATGCCCGGTTCGACCTCGTGCCTGCCACGCCAGAAATCATCGAAGGAGCCTTGGCCTTGCATGCACTCAGAGGGGCGCCGTTCTACGACGCCCTGATCCTGCAGGCGGCCATCAGCAGCGGCTGTTCGGTGCTCTTCACCGAAGACATGCAGGATGGCGCGCTGATCGGCGGCGTGAAGATCGTGAACCCATTCGGCGCAGCGTGACGGGTGCGCAAGGAGCGCTGTTACACCGGGCTCGTCACCCGCAGACAGCCGCCCGGCCCCTCCTGCAGTCTCCCCGCCACGCCCCGAATGGACCGCTCCCCGCAATCGGGCGATGATGCGGCGCCGCGCTGCCGCCTTCACCGCCCATGACCTCACCGCCAACGCCCGCGCCACCCCCAGCGTCCGGCGGCCGACCGCCAGCGGCAGGGCCGAGATCGACTGATGGTCCGCCGGCCTCAGCCGCAGAAGCTCTGGACGTCACCCAGTTGCATCCCCATAGCGCATGGCTGCGCACCGTGCCAGCCGAGCTTTTGCCCGTCGTGCCGCATCCGTCTGCTGCCGCGCCGACCAATCCAGCGCTGACCGGCGACGAGACCTTGGTCGTCCCCACGATGTTCCGCACGCCGCCGCCTCTCATTCCAGACGCAGCGCTCTACGATCATCCAGACGCCGCGCAAACCATGGCGGCACGCTCCCCACCCGAGTCCTGGCCGGCTGCACCGCAGGGCCTGTTGGAGCCTGAAGGCCGAACGCCTCCACCGTCGACCCTGAGCCCGCCTCTGACCGACCTGCCGGCCGCCGCCGCCGCAGCCGCCACCGCCACCCTCCCCGCCGGCTCCTCCCGCGCCGACGCCCCCGTGCGCCAGGTCGGCCGCTACCTCATCCAGGGCCGCCTCGGCCGCGGCGGCATGGCCACGGTCTACCGCGCGCACGACCCGTCGATCAGCCGCGACGTCGCCATCAAGTTCCTGCACGCCTCGCTGGCCGAGGACGACGAATGCCGCGACCGCTTCCTGCGCGAGGCCCGCGCCGCTGGCGGGCTCTCGCACCCGAACATCGTCGTCGTGCACGACGTCGGCGAGATCGAGGGCCGGCCCTACATGGCCATGGAGCTGGTCGACGGCGCGCCGCTGTCGGAAACCCTGGAAAAGACGCCGGTGCTGCCGGTTCGCGACGCCGTGCTCATCGGCATGCAGCTCGCGCGGGCACTGGAATACGCCCACGCCCGCGGCATCGTGCACCGCGACATCAAGCCCGGCAACATCATGTTCCTGAAGGACGGCACGACCATCAAGGTCACCGACTTCGGCATCGCCCACATGGACGACGGCAGCTCCACCCACACCCAGGTGGGCGCGGTGCTGGGCACGCCGCAATATATGTCGCCCGAACAAGCCATGGGCGAGAAGATCGACGGCCGCAGCGACCTGTTCGCCACCGGCATCGTGCTCTACCAGATGCTGGCCGGCGAACGCCCCTTCCGCGCCGACAGCCTGGTGGCCATCGCCGCGAAGATCGTCAGGGACGATCCGCCGCCCCTGGCCGCCAAGAACGCCGAGGTGCCGGCCGCGCTGCGCCGCGTCATCGACCGCTGCCTGGCGAAGAAGCCCGAGCAGCGCTATCAGACCGGCGCCGAGCTGGCCGACGCGCTGAAGAAGGTGCTGGTGCAGCTGGACGAGCAGGCGCGCGAAAAGGCGAAGCAGCGCATCGTGCCGCTGCGTGTGAAGTGGGCCGCCACCATGGCGCTGATCGTGGCCGTGGTGATGGGCTCGACCGCCGCGCTCATCACCTACAAGCAGTACCAGGCCATGATGGGCCAGGTCAGCGACTACGGCGCGTCGATGGCCCGCTTCATTGCCGCGCAGAACGCCGCGTCGGTGCTGGGCGAGGACTGGGAAGCCGTGGAAGTGGCGGTGCAGGCGATCATGGCCACGCGCAACTTCGAGCGCATCACCGTGATCGACCTGGCCGGCAACATCCGCGTGTCCAGCGAACCCGGGCTGGCGGGGCAGCCTTATCGGCCGGCCGGGGCTTCGCCGCCCGGTCCGGCAGAGGGCGGCGTCGTCAGGCGCTACAGCGCCGGCGGCGAATCGGTGCTGGGCTTCGAGGCCCCGGTGCTGTTCCAGGACAAGCAGGTCGGGCAGGTGGCGCTGGGCGTGCTGGAACGCCCGGTGACTCAGGTGGCGCGGCTGTCGATCACGCTCATGATCGTGCTGGCCGTCGTCACGGTGCTGGCGGTGGCGGTGGCCATGTACTTCGTGGCCAACTGGTTCGCGCAGCCGATCCGGCTGGTCTGCGACTCGATGGGCGAACTGGCCAAGGGGCGCCTGGACCACCGCATCCGCGAAGATCGGCGCGACGAGTTCGGCGAACTCTTCACGGCCTTCGATGCGCTCGCCGATGCGCTCCAGGAACGCGCCCTGGCCGACAAGGCGACCGCCGCTGCTGCAACCGCAGCCCGATCCGACCCCCCGCCCGCCTGAGCCGCGCGGCCAGACCGAACACCTGTGCAATCGATGACAAGAGCCTTGCGCCTGCCGGCCACAACGCAGGGCGTGCAGCGGATGCTGACGGTGGCAGCGGCCCTGACGCTGGTCGGCTGTGCCGTGATGTCCCCGCCGCCGCCGGCCAACCCTGTGGCTGCGCCGCCATCGGCCGCAGCATCCGTGGCCGATGCGCCCTGGAACGGCGCCACCGGCCAGGTGCTCGGCAGCGGCGAACGCCTGCTCGTCTACCTGCCCCGTGCCGGCGACACCCTGCGCGGCATGGCCGCCCGTTTCCTGGGCCGCCCCGACAGCGCCTGGCAGATCGACGAAGCCAACGGCCAGCGCGGTGAACCGGTGGCCGGGCAGCCCATGGTCGTGCCGCTGGCGCCCCGCAACCCGCTGGGCATCAGCGCCACCGGCATGCAGACGGTCACCGTGCTGTGCTACCACCGGCTGGGCAGCGGCAGTTCGAAGATGGTGGTGTCACCGGCCCGCTTCGAGGAACAGATGGCCTACCTGGCCGACAACGGCTACCACGTGGTTCGGCTGGCCGACCTGCAGGCCTTCATGGCCGGCGAGCGTGCGCTGCCGGCGAAGTCCGTCGTCATCACTTTCGACGACGGCTATGAATCCGTGCACCGGCATGCGTTTGCGGTGCTGAAGAAGCACGGCTTCGCGGCGACGCTGTTCATCTATTCCGACTTCATCGGCGCCCGTGACGCGCTGAGCTGGCCGCAGTTCGAGGAAATGGCACGCTCCGGGCTGATCGACCTGCAGGCCCACTCGAAGACCCACCGCAACCTGGGCGAACGTGCACCGGGCGAGACCGACGAGTCTTATCGCAAGGCCCTCGACATCGAACTGCAGGCCCCGCGCACGGTGCTCGAGGGGCGGCTGTCGGCACTGGGCGTGCAGGTGCGCCACTTCGCCTACCCTTTCGGCAGCGCCAACGGCGCGGTGCTCGACGCCATGCAGCGCGCCGACTACGAGCTGGGCCTGACGGTCGCCGCCGGCGGCAATGCCTTCTTCGCCGCGCCGCTGATGTTGCGTCGGACGATGATTTACGGCGACCACAGCCTGGCCGACTTCAAGGCGCGTCTGCAGGTGCAGCGGCCGCTCGGGCGGCCATGAGGCGGCGGTCGCCGACCGCGTCCGGCGGGCTGGCCCTGGGGCTCTCGCTGCTGCTCGCCGGATGCGCAGTCTCGCCACCACCCGCGGCCCCCACCCCATTTGCCGCACCGGCATCGCAGGCCGCACCCCGGCCCGAAGTGCTGGCCTTTGAAATGGATCAGCGTGGCACTGCGCGAACGGCTGCGCACGAAGGCCGCTGGCCCGACGCCGCCTGGGCCTGGGACATCGTGCTGGCGCTGCTGCCGCAGGACGTCGAGGCCTTGTCGGGCCGCCAGATGGCGCTGGCCCATGTGCAGGCCGAGGTGGCCGAGCGCCTGCCCCTGGCCAAGGCCGCCCGAAGCCGCGGGCAGGCCGACCTGGCCGGGCGCCTGTACCTGGAGATCCTGGCCCTGGCTCCCGGCCAGTTGGAAGCCGCCAATGCGCTTCGGACCATCGAACGCGAACGCTCACGACACCAGGCGGTGGGCGGCTTTGCCCGTGCACCGGTTGCCCCCGACCCGAGCCGGTCCGAAGCGCGCGCGCGGGCTTCGGCACGACAGCTCGACCTGGAGCACGCCAGCCTGCTGGCCAGCCAGGGCGACCTCGACGCGGCGATCACCCTGTTGTGGCCGGAGCCCGCCAGCTTGCCCACCGGTGCCGGCAGTCGCCGGCTGCTGGCAGAACTGCTGCTGCAGCGCGCGGACAAGCAAGCCGCCACCGACCGGGCCGCTGCCGTCGAATCGGTGCGGCAGAGCCTGCGCATGCAGCCGAACCAGGCGACTCAGGCCACCGCCCGTGCGCGCTTGCGCGCGCTCCTGGCGGCCGAGGCCGCGTCGCTCAACAGGCCTTCTTCGGCCCCTTCGTCAGATCGTTGAGGCGACGGCACAGATCGGACGCGCGCTGGCGTTCGAGCTGGGCATTGCGGTTGTCGGGGTCGATGGCCAACACCTTGTCCCAGGCCGCGATGGCGCCGACCAGGTCCTGCTTGGCGAAGGCCGTGCGGGCTTCGCGCTGCAGGCGGGTGACCTGGGCCGCTCTGGACTCGGCCGCGGGCGCGGGCGCTGCGGGGGCGGGAGGTGGCGGTGTGGCAGCCGCCGGTGCCGGCGCAGGGGCCGGCGCCTGTGGAGCTGGGGCCGGGGCGGGAGCCGGTGTCGCTGTCGGCGCGGGTGCCGCCAGTGCTCCGGGTGGCGGCGCCTTCCCAGGCACCCGGATGGTCTGGCCCCCCGCCAGCTGGCGCGGCACCTTGATGTCGTTGTAGCGGGCCAGGCCGTAGAACATGAACACGTCGCGCATGAAACGGCCGGCAATGGCCGACAGCGATTCGCCCGGTCGCACCTGGTAGGCAAACGACTCACGCCCCAGCATGGCCTGGGGGTCTTCCTTGATCTGGCGCATCAGGCTCAGCGCCAGGCGCTGGTTCGGGTCGGCCTGGAGCACACGCTGAAGCTCCTCGACCGCGGCTTCCTCGCGCCCGAACTCCAGGTTTTCCACCGCAGAACTGAGCACCCGCTGGATCGCCTGCGGGCTGTTGAGGACCGGGCCTTCGGGCACGGCGGGCTCGGGCGCCGCCGGTGCCGGGGCGGGCTCGGTCATCGGGCTGGCGCTGCTGGCGGGCTGGCCGGACGACGCCGGCGGCGCTTTCTGCTGCGGAGGTGCCGCACACGCGCCGACCAGCAGGGCGGCCAGCAAAGGCGAAATACGCTGAATCGACACCTTGAACCCGCTCATCATGTTCATCACAAGCGGTATTGTGCGCGTTGCGCGCCCGGTCGGCGAACCGCCCGGTTCGGCGCCGGTCGGGCTTCGGAGGATGGCCGCAGGCCTGGCTGTGGTCCATCATCCATCCACGGCTGAACCGCACCGACGCCCCATCATCCATGAACCTTCGCGCCGCCACTCCGAGCCCAACTTCCCGCCCGGCGGTCGCTGTGGTCGTGCAACAACATGCCGAGGAAGCCGCCGTGCTCCGGCATGTGCGCTCGGTGCTGGTCCGCGCGCCTCACGTCGGCCTGGACCGACTGGCGCGTCTGGACGAGAGGCTGGCGGCCCATCTCGACGGGCTGCTGGTGGCCGGGCCCGCGGGGCGCGCCCTCTGCCTCGCCGCCCTGGAACGACCCGGCGCCGGTGAAGTTTTTGCACTCGCCGTACTGGCCGTCGAACACCGAGACCGCGCCTTGCTCGACCGTCTTCTGGCGCTGTGGCCGGCCTTGCCCGACGCGCGCCGCGGCCTGGTCTCGGCCCTGGGCTGGGTGCCGGCCCAGGCACTGAAAGGGTGGGTCAGCGAGTTGCTGGCCGCAAGCCCGGGTCCTGAACTCGAACTGGGCCTCGAAGCCTGCCGGCTGCACCGGGTCGACCCGGGTGCGGTGCTCGCCAAGGCCCTGGACAGCCCGATCCCGTCCTTGCAAGCGGTGGCGGCCCGCGCTGCCGGAGAGCTCGGTCGGGTCGACCTGCTGCCGGCGCTGCTGGCGCGGGCGCGGGCTCCGGCACCGGCCGAGTCGGAGGAAGCCGTGCTGCAGGCTGCCCTGGCGGCCTGCCTGCTGGGCGACCGCCACGACGCGATGCAGACCTTGGCTGGCGTGCTCCACAGCCAGGGCCCCGGAATCGACCGGGCGCTGCCCCTGGTCATGGCCGCCAGCACGCCCGCACAGGCCCGCGAATGGGCGCAGTGGACGTCGCAGCGGGCGCAGTCTGCGGAAGCGGGCCTGGACGCCCAACGCCGCCTGCTGCGTGTGGTGGCCTGGCTGGGCGATATGCGCTTCGTGCCCTGGCTGATCGGCCGCATGGCCGATCCTCTGTCGACACGGCTGGCGGGCGAGGCTTTCCACTGGATCACCGGGGCCGACCTGGCGCTGCTGGACCTGGAGACACTCGATCCCCCGGCCGGGGTCCAGCCGGTCGACGACCGCGACGACGACGGCAGCCTCGGCGACGACGACAGCCTGCCCTGGCCCGATGTGGCGCGCGTCCAGGCCTGGTGGGCGCGCGAACAGGCGGGCCTCGAGGCCACCGCCGCGGGTGGGCGGCTGTTCCTCGGGCGGCCCGCGAACGCGCAGACGGCGCACCATGTCCTGCGCAGCGGCACCCAGCGCCAACGGGCCCACGCCGCGTGGCTGGCCACGCTGCTGCAGCCCGGCACCCCCGTGTTCCCGGTGGCTGCGCCGGTGGAGCGACAGCGGCGCCTGCTCGCCGACCTGCCGGCCTGAGCATGGACCCGATCTGGCTGTTCCCGCTGCTCGCCGCCGGTTTCGGCGCCGCCTCGCTGTTGCGCTGGCTGCGCACCCGCCGCTGGCAGGGCGCGGCGGCCACCTGGGCGTTGCTTGCCCTCATCTTCGCGGCGGTCTCGATCTGGCTCAGGATGAAGCCGTGAATCCAACCGCGTCTTGCCGGCAACCGGCGCGGGCGTCAAGATCGCAGGCGCCCAGCGGCCGCCGCGCCGCGATGGCGCCAGCCTGAACTGTGTCCAAGCCTTCGCCCATGATCCTGACCCTCACGGCCGTCTCGCTGAACGACCGACCGCTCGCACCGGCGCCGTCGGCCCGCTTCGACGACCACGGCGGCACCATCGGCAGGGCCGACCACAACACGCTGGCACTCCCAGACCCCGAACGCTTCATCTCGCGCACGCAGGCCGAGGTGGTGGCCAGCGGCACCAGCTTCCTCATCCGCAACGTCGGCTCGGCCAACGCCATCCAGGTGGGTGCGCGCTCGCTGGCGGGCGGGCAGTCTTCGGTCCTGCAGCATGGCGAAGACATCCGCATCGGCGGTTACCTCATCAAGGCGCACTGCCCAGCGCAGGACGTCGAACTTCCGGAAGCGACCCGCCCGAGCCAGCCGCTGCCGCTTCCCCTGCCGCTTCCCCTGCCGCAAACCCCACCTGCACCACAACCCGCGCCGGCGCCGCCTGCCCGGCCGGCCAGCCAGGCGCCCCTGCAGGCCACCGCAGTGGCGGGCTTGTCGGACAGCAATCCCTTCGCCGAACTGCTGGGCGCGGGCCGCAACACCGCAGCCGACCCATTTGCCGACCTGTTCGGGGCGCCCCCGCCGCCATCGGCATTTTCAGGATCGCTGGCACCCGCCAGGCGAACCACGCTGCCCGAGTTCCTGCCCGGGCCTGCCGGCATCGACGAACGATCGGCCGCGCTTCAGGCCCCGCCCCCGGCCGCTTCGGCCAACCGCCTGCCCGACGACTTCGACCCTTTCGCCGGACCCTCGACGCCACGCGCCGCCGCAGCCGCCGCCGCGCCGGTCGATCCTTTCGCCGACCTGATGCCGGCGGTGCCAGCCGTCGGCATCGACCAGGCCTTCGGGCTGGCCGACGGCCGCCATGACGATCCGCTGGCGCACTTCCTCTCCAGCCCGGGCCGCCCGACCGCGGGAACGGGCTCCGGCAGCGGCGGCACAACCCTGTCGACCGACCCTCTGGAACTGTTCGGTGCGCCGCCGCCCCCGGCGCTGCCGGCCGCGCCGGCCCAGGCCGACCAGGTTTCCGCCCTGAACGCCGCCTACCGGCCGCCCCGACTGCAGGCCGCGACGCCGGTGCCAGCCCCGCCCGTGCCACAGCCCCCGCCGCCCCCACCCCCGGCAGAGGCCCAGTTCGCACCCGTCGGCCCGGCCGGCGCAGGGGCGGTCGACAGCGAAGACGCCCAGGCCCTCTGGCAGGCCTTCTGCACCGGCGCCGGGGTCCAGCTGCCGCTGCCGCCGGGCAGCGGCGCCGAGCGCATGCAGGCCATCGGCGCGATGATGCGCACGGCCGTCGAGGGCACGCTGCAGCTCATGGCGGTGCGTGCCAGCACCAAGCACGAGCTGCGCGCCGCGGTCACGATGATCCAGCAGCGCAACAACAACCCGCTGAAGTTCTCGCCCGACGCGGCCTCGGGCATCGAGCAGCTCGTGCAGCCCCCGGCCCGAGGTTTCCTCGACGGACCGGCGGCGCTGGAAGAGGCCATGCACGACCTGGTAGGCCATTCCATCGGCACTGTGGCGGGCATGCGTTCGGCCATCGAGGGCATGCTCGGCCGGTTCGACCCGGCGGCGCTCGAGGCCAAGCTGTCCGGCGGCTCGATGCTGGACAGCCTGCTGCCGATGAACCGGCGCGCGCGCCTGTGGGACCTGTACCTGCAGCACCACGACGCCATTCGCGAAGAAGCGCAGGAAGACTTCCACAACCTGTTCGGCAAGGCTTTCCTGGCGGCCTACGAACAGCAGATCGAACGCCTGCGGCTGGAGAAGCAGCGCCGATGACCCGCATCCGCATCTCGGGCTGCAGCCTGATCGGCGCACGCAGCCACAACGAGGACGTCGTCCGCCACGGCTCGACGCCGCAGGGCCACTTTGCCGTGGTCGCCGACGGCGCCGGCGGCCACCGCCGTGGCGCCGAGGCGGCACACCGCGCCGCCGACTGCATGGAGCGGCTGCTGCGCGACGGCGGCCTCGAGTTCACCCCGGCCAGCCTGACGACGATGGTGCGCCAGGCGCACCGGGTGCTGCTGGCCCACCAGGACGGCACGGCCTCGGAACTGCGCATGCACAGCACCGTGGTCACGCTCTGGATCGACGCGAGCGGCGAACACGCGCTGTGGACCCATGTCGGCGACTCGCGCCTGTACCGCGTCCGCCAGCAGCGCACCGACGTCGTCACCGCCGACGACAGCGTCGTGCAACGCATGGTGAAGCTCGGCCTCATCAGCCTGGAGCAGGCCGCCCACCATCCGCAGAAGAACCAGCTGGTGGCGGCGTTGGGCATCGACGGCGAGGTCGACCCGCACACCGTGGTGCGCCAGGTCGAGGTGCTGGAAGGCGACGCTTTCCTGCTGTGCACCGACGGCTGGTGGGAAGGGCTGGACGATCAGGCCCTGCGCGGCAGCCTGGCCCAGGCCCTGGCTCCGGAAGACTGGCTGGACAGCATGCGCACGCGCATCGAAGCGCGCAAGCTGCCGCGCCAGGACAACTTCAGCGCCATTGCGGTGTGGGCCGGCGACCCGGGCGAAGTCACGCAGGCCGGCAGCGACGACACCATGCCGCGACAGGCCTTCCCGCGCTGAGCTACCAGCGGCCGGTCAGCAGCTCGACGAAGGCTTCGGGTTTCGGCAGGCCCGCGAGCATCGTGCAGCCCATCGGGCCGCCGGGGTGGCCCAGGGGCGACCACAGACTCTGGCCCTCCAGACGCTGCAGCAGGGACGTCGCAGCCAGGCCCTGGGCGAAACCCTCGAGCGTGCCGGCGCGCTCGACGGTGACGTGCTCGCGGCCCGCTGAGGTCTGCACGTTCAACGGCGGCGCCTGCATCGCCATCGGCCAGGACGGCGCGTGCAGCAGCGATTCCTCGAAGGTCTCGACCCGCGCGTCTTCGGCCAGCGTGTGCAGTGCGGCCTGGGCGATGTGCTGCCACCACAGCTCCAGGTGGTCCAGCGCGAAGCGATCGACGGGCGCCACGGCGCGCGGCTGGGCCACCACCAGCGGGTAGTAGCGACCGACGTTGTCGCTGCTGGGCATGAGCACGCCGAACCACCACTGCCGGTCGACCACACCCGGGGCCCAGGCGAATCGCCACAGGGGCGCTGAAAGGTAGGCCGGCAGCCAGCCATCGCCCAGCAGGCGCTGGCTGGTGTCCATGCCGCTCGACAGCCAGTGGTCGCAGGACTGCACCCAGTCGGGCGCGAGGCGGCGCGAGGCGAAGTCGCCGAGCATCGAGACCTTCCCGAACCAGCCGGCCGTCGCTTGCGTGCTCATGGCGGGGCCGGCCGACCGGCTACAGCCCGTTCGGGCAGCTGAAGGAACGCAGCTCGCTCAGCCGCAGCGGGTTGCGCACGCTGCTGGCGGTGATGTCGAACACGGCCCGGCGGCCGTCGATGTCGAAGGTGGCGCGGAACTTCTCGCTGCTCGGGCCGGGTGTGAGGTTGACCTGCTCGAAGAGGCGGAGCATGGCCCAGGGCCCTTCCTTCAGCATGCCGGTGGCCCCGGCCGGCAGCGCCGAGACGCGCACCACGCCGTTGCCGCGCGGCCCGGGCCAGCGCACGGTCTGCGGCAGCTGCGGACCGTGGTCGTAGCGCACCTTCTGGCCGTCGGCGTCGAGCAGGAACTCGCGCAGCGAGGTGTCCATCTCCACCGGCCTGAATTCCAGCTGCATCGTCGGCACCGAGGCGCCGGCTGGGAAGAAGGTCTCGCGGATCACGGCCGCGCGCTGGAACTGCGGCAGCGTGCCGGCATCGGCTCCCAGCGGCACGCCTTCGACAGAACGGAAGCTCCACGGGCGGGTGCTGGTGTCGATGTAGGGCGCCAGCTTGGCCTGCATCTGCTCGAACTTGCCCCCGGGGCCAAAGAGCGCGGCGAAATCGGCCTGCGTGACTTCGCGCGCCGAGTTCACGTCGATGGGGAAGCGGCCGGTCACGGCCGCGTTGCAGAACTCGCCGACCGAAGCCCGCACCTCGCGCGACAGGCTCTCGCGCAGCTGCATCAGCGCCACGCGCGCGCTGCTCGAACCCAGGCTGTCGAGCACGCTGCGCAGCGGCTCGGGGGCATTCGCCGCTTCCACCTTCAGCTGGTTCGGCAGCGGCGACTGCGGCGGTGCCGCCCCGCCCTTCAGCGCAGCGTCGACGGCGCTGAGCAGGTCCTGGAGCTGGCGCAGCCGGTCGACGACACCGTCGAGCGCGGCCTTGCCGCCTTCGGGTGCGAACACGAAGCGACGCAGGCCGACAAACTCGTCGTCGACGATGCTCTCGATCTGCCCGCCCGGCGCGCCGCTGGTCGGCGTCTTGGGGCCGGCGCCACCGAGCAGGCCCCCGAGCTTCTTTTCGATCTCGCGCACGCCCTTGTCGACCTGGTCGACGATCTGGCCGCGGTTGCCGAGCAGCGTGGTTTCGCGCGAGATCGCCTTGAGCAGGGGCACCAGGGGGGTGTCGGGCGCCGACAGGATGCGGGCCTTCTCGAGCGACTGGCTGACGCTGGTCAAGGGCTGCAGGCGGATGTCGGCGATGAAGGTCTTCCAGGTGTCGCGGTAGTCGGTCAGGTAGAGACGGCGCACGTCGTCGGTGAGCTTGGCCGTGGCCAGGGCGCTGTCGCGCGCATTCAGCTGCGGCGCCGCGCTGCCCAGCACCCAGCCTTGCTCCAGCGCCAGCTGCGCCGCGACCTGGGCCACCTTGTCCTGGAAACCCTTGTGGTAGCCATCGTGGGTGAACAGCCCCGGGACGCCGCGCGTCAGCGGCGCGCCGCTGGCGCGGACGAACACCAGCTGGGCGTTCGGACCGCCCGCGCGCACCACCGTGAAGTCGTTGAACTCGCTGCCCAGCCCGCTCAGCCGCAGCCGGTTGTAGACCCGCTGCGGCAGCGACACGGCGGCCAGGCTCTGGCGCGTGGCCTCGACCAGGGCCTTGTCCTGTTCGATCGGCGACACCGCCGGCCCCAGCGCCAGCAGCGTGTCGAGATGGCGGCTCATGGTCTCGCGCTGTTCGGTCGTCAGCTCCCCGGCGAGCTGGGTGTCCCAGTCGGCCTCGATGTAGGTCTTCAGGGCCTGGGCGTCGAAATGCGCCGGGTCGTACAGCATCAGATAGGCTTTCAGGGCCTCGTACTGCGAGTCGGGCTGCGCGCCGGAGCGCAGCTGCTGTTCGACGCGCAGCGCGAGCCTCGGCAGCACGGCGTCGACGAGCATGCGTTCGTACGCCACCCGGGCTGCACCGTCGAGCTTCCTGCCCTGGTACAGGCCGAAGCCCAGCGTCCAGGGCACCTGGTCGGGCGTGGCGCCGGCTGCGGCCAGCCCGCGCGTGGCTTCCAGGGCCGGCAGGATGGGGCGCAGGTCGGCCGTGGCGCGGTTGGGCGTTTCCTGCACCTGACGGCGAACGGCCTCGGTGCGTTCGGCCACGGCGGCGACGTACGACCCGTTGTTGTTCCAGCTCACGGCCCAGGCCGACACCAGGCCGATGCCCGCCAGCGCCAGCGCGGCATAGCCCGCCGAGACCATCATGGCGCGGCGTCGCTCCCAGCGCCGGTCGGTGCCGGCCAGGCCGCTTTCGGCAAAGATCACCTCGGACAGCAGGCGCTGCAGGAAGAAGCTGCGGCCACTGGCCTGCTGCGGCGGCAGCACCGCCTGTTCGACCTTGAAGCGCCGCGCCACCGCGCCCAGCACGCGGTCGACAGGCGTGCCTTCCTGCGTGCCGCTGACGAAATAGACGCCGCGCAGCAGAGGGTCGGCCTCGAAGGCCGAGGGCGAGAACACCTGCTGCACGAATTCCTGCAACGGACCGGTGAGCTGCGCAAACTGGTTCGGGAAACCATAGATGCGCATGCGGCGCTGCGGGTCGGCTTCGGCCTTCAGGCGGTCGACCAGCCCGTCGTTCAGGCGCTGCTGCAGAGCTTCGAGTTCGCGACCCAGGTCCTGCGTCCAGGCGCCCGCGGTGGCACGCGGGAAGGTCACGCCCCAGGGCGTGGCGCGCTGGTCCTTGTCGAGGGCGGCGAAGTGGTCGGCAAAGCCGGCCATCAGGTCGCACTTGGTGACCATCAGGTAGATGGGAAAGCGCATGCCCAGGTGCTCGTGCAATTCCTGCACGCGCTGGCGGGCGGCCTGGGCGTATCGCGCGCGATCGCCGGCGCCCTTGGTCAGCAGGTCGGGCACCGACACGGTGACGAGCACGCCGTTGACCGGCTGGCGCGGGCGCGAGGTCTTGAGCAGGTCGAGGAAGCCGGTCCAGGTGCCCTTGTCGGTGGCCTGGTCGCTGTCCTGGGTGACGAAGCGGCCAGCGGTGTCGATGAGCACGGCCTGGTCGGTGAACCACCAGTCGCAGTTGCGCGTGCCGCCGATGCCGCGCACGGCCTGGTCACCGGCCAGCCCGCCGGGGCCGGCCGCGCCGGCCAGCGGGAACTGCAGCCCGGAATTGCGCAGGGCCGTGGTCTTGCCCGAGCCCGGTGCGCCGATGATCACGTACCAGGGCAGCTCATACAGATAGCGCGCGCTGAACTTCGCGTTGAGACGGCTCCAGACGCCCTGGCCCGACGCGGCCGTGGCGCCGAAGCGCGCCTTGCGCAAGGTCTGCAGGGCTTGCTGGAAACGTTCACGCACGGCGGCGAGATCGGCGCTTTCGCCTGCGGCAGCCGGCCCGGCCGGCGCCGTGACCAGCCGTTCGACGACCTTCTCGTTGCCACGGCGCTTGCGCCACACCGCCACGGCCAGGCAGAGCGCCACCGCCGCCAGCAGGGCGCCGGTGGCGATCCAGCGAGCCAGGGAAGTGCCCAAGGGCACGAAATCGCCGATGGCCACGATGGGGCCCACGAACCAGATCAGCGTGACCAGCACCAACACCAGCAGGAACAGCGCCACCCAGCGGTTGAAGATCATGCCCAGAAGTTTTTTCATCGCGGGGCTCCCGAAGCCCCGGGCGCCACCGGGGCAGCGCCGCGCGCCGGAAGATCGGTGCGGGCACTAAACAGCGTGACCTCGACACGCCGGTTCAGCGCCCGGTTGGCCGGCGTGTCGTTGGCAGCGACGCTCTCACCGTCGGCCCGGCCCTCGGCCTTGATGCGTTCCACGGGCACACCGGCGCCGACGAACATGTCGCGCACCGAGCGCGCCCGGTCTTCCGAGAGATGCCAGTTCGACGGGTAGCGCAGGCTGCGGATCGGCGTGTTGTCGGTGTGGCCGGTGATCAGCACCTGGCCGCCCACCCGTACCAGGGCTTCGGCAATGCGCCGCATCAAGGCTTCGCGTTCAGGCACCAGGGTGGCGCTGGCCGGCGCGAACAGGCCGTCGCCGCGCACGGTGACGACGCTGCGGTCGACTTCGTCGCGGACCTCGATGGTGCGCGCCCGCACGTCGGGTTGCAGCAGCACGGCCAGCCGCGGCAGCGGCGCGGGCTGGGCCACGGCGGTCACGGGCGGTGGCAGACGCAGGCTCTGGATCTGGCTGTAGACCGGGTCGGACCGACCGCCCAGCGACCAGGACAGGGAGCCGTACACCGCGGCCAGCAGCAGCAGGACTGCGGCAGCCACCAGCGCCAGCGGCAACCACGACAGGCCGGGACGCTCCTTCAGCGGTTCGACCTGCCAGTGCTGTGCCAGCGCGGCGGGGTAGGGGCCGCGCTGCTGGCCGATGATCTGCGCGAGCTTGTCGCGGACGGCCTCGAGCTGGGCGCGGCCGTTGTCGATGACGCGATAGCGCCCTTCGAAGCCCAGCGCCAGCGCGGCGTAGACCAGCTCCAGGAGATCCCGGTTGGCGTCGGGCTTCTCGGCCAGGCGCGCCATGAGCTGGAAGACCTTCTCGCCGCCGAAGGCCTCGTTGTGGAACTCGGCCAGCAGGCTGTGCCGCCCCCAGACGCCGCCGCCGCCCCAGGGCGTGTCGGCCGCGGCTTCATCGAGCATGGTGCAGAGCACATAACGCGCCGCCATCACGCGTTCCGGTGCCACGCCCTGCTGCTGCACGGCCGTGACGAAGTCGCGGATGCCCTGGGCCAGCGACATGCGCAGGGTGGTCGGGTCGCCGACATGCCGCGTCTGGCGCAGCTGCGGCACCAGCAGCAGCAGCCGGTTGGCGGCCGCCAGCAGCGTGTTGAGACCCTGGTCGACGACGGCCGGCTCGGCCGCCGGATGTTGCGTGCCGGTGTCCGCGCTGCGGGCCGCAGACCAGCCGCCGGGCCGCGGCTTGAGGATGCCGCGGTCGCTGCCGATCTGGGTGGCAAATGGATCGTCCATCGGCGGCGGCTCGTTCATGGGCGCTTTCGTCAGGCCTGGCGCACCGCCCAGAGCTCAAGCTCGAGCGAAGGAAAGTCGCCAGCCACGTGCAGCGCCAGATTGCCGGTGCGTTCGAACTGTTTCCACAGCTCGCCCTGGCGTTCCAGTTCGAAATAGTGGCTGCCGGCGTGGTACGGCAGCTGCCGGGGTGCCACGGGCAGGCTGCGCAGCACGATGCCGGGCAGCTGCAGGTTCACCAGGTCCTTGATGCGCTCGACCGGCCCCAGCTTGCTTTGCGCCGGGAAACGCTGGCGCAGCTGTTCGGTGGGCAGCTGTGCCCGCACCGCCAGCACGAAGCCGGCGCTGCGCAGCAGTTCGCCGTCCGGCACGACGGCGGTGCGCACGCCGTGGCTGCGGTCGACCAGGTCGATGGCCACGGCATGGCGCTGCACCTCGCGCGACATGTAGTCGCGGATGTCCTGCACCACCGGTGCAAACACCTGCTGCAGCGCGTCGTGCCGGTAGGCGGGGTACTCGGGCGGCTGGCGTTCGTTGCGGTTGAAGGTGGCCAGTTCGCCGGCCAGCGCCAGGCACGACAGATAGAACGGCCAGGGGTGCATGCTCGGGGCGGCGGCGAACTGGTGGAGCTGCGGCTCGGCGCGGTTCAGCAGCTGCAGCTGAAGGAAGTCGGCGACTTCGGAAACGCCGTTGCCGAGCTGGCCCATGCCCGCGGCCAAGACCTGCGCGCGCTGCCTGATCAGACCGTGCAGCAGGCTGGCCGTGGCCGAGAGCTGCCCGCTCGCGTCGATGCGGGTTTGCGGCGCGATGTAGCCGCGGTCGAGCATGACCTGGCCGTCGGCGCGCCGCTCCAGCACCCGCGCCACGCCGAGCACGGCGTGGCCGTCGGTGACGTCGCGCTGGCGCAGCAGGGCCACGCGCAGCACACCCAGCTGCACGGGTTCGGGGTCGTCGGCGGCGCGGGTCTGGTCGCGCAGGTCCTTGTCGAGCACCCGGTAGCGGCTGTGCGCGTCGCCGCTGCCGTCGCCGAAGTCGACCTCGGTCGCGCCCGGGCGCGACCGTGCCACCGCCAGGACGACGAGTTCGTCGTGCATGTCGGCCGGCACCGCCAGCGGCGCGGGCAGCGGGTCGCCATCGGGCAGCGACAGGGGCGAACCATCGGGCAGCACGGCCTGCGCCCGGGCGATGGCGAGCTGGCCGGTGGCCAGCTGCGATTCATCGAGCACCAGTTCGCTGAAGCCCCAGGCATGCGGGTTCGAGGCCGCGACCCGCGCACCGACGAGATGGTCGACGAATCGCGCTTCCTGCTGGAAATGATGCGGCTGCAGGAACATGCCCTGCGACCAGACGACCCGGTGTTGGAAGCTCATGCGCGCCGGTCGTTCAGGGCAGCACCGTTGCCGAAAGCGCCAGGCTGTCGGCCCGCACCGCCAGCTTGTGCGTCTTGCTGGGTGCCACCGGCACCACGGCGCGCCAGGTGGCGCGTTCCAGATTGCGATAGACGGCGATCACGGCGACGAACCGGGTTTCCGGCGACAACTGCTTGTTGTAGGGGCGCGTCTCGCCGGGCTGAAGCATGAACTCCTCACGGACCACCAGATCGGCCGCCAGGGTGGCCTGGTCGGACTGGTACAAGGACATGAAGTCGGCCTGGTTGAAGGCCGTCTGCGAACGCAGCTCGTAGATCCGCAGCAGCAGCGGCGAGGGCCGGTTGTTGACGCTCGGGTTCAGGCCCGCGGCCGCGACGATGCTGCCTTCCAGACGCGCAGGCTTGGGTGTCGACTTGCAGCCTCCCAGCACCACGGCTGCGGCGGCCAGGGCCAGTGTCAGGCCTGCCCGGCGACGCCCGACTCCAGCGCCACGGCGCTGGATGGCCTCGCTCGTCTCGCTGCTGGTCATGACCGGCTCCTGTTGAATCACCGAGAGGATAAGCCAGCCGGCAGCCTGCGCCTGCGGCTTCGGGGCGGGCGCAGGATAGCTCAGGGCCCGATCGTTCATCGATCTGCACGATGCCGCGCACTGCGTCACCAGTTGCGGCCGTGCGCAGGGCCACGGAGCTGCCATGCCGCAGGTCTTGATGCGACACTGCCGCCGCCTGGCCGCGCGACTTTCTCCGACCCAACAACGTGACCACACCGCCTGCCCCACCCCCGCGACCTGACGTCCCGCTGCTGTACAGCCCGCAGTCGGACGACGCCTATGCTCCACCGCTGGTGACGCCCAGCGAAGAGGAGATGGAGCGCTATCTGGGTCGGCAACTGGCCGCTGCCGAGGGTGCGGCTGCGCGCGAAGCTGCGTCCAGACAGGCAGTGCTCGAGCCCGAGGCGATGACCTCGGTGCCGATTTCAGCCCAACGTGCAGCTCGGCTGGCCGAGCAGACCGCCGCTGCCGAGCGGCTGCGCTGGAACGACGACGCCGAAGCACCGACCGTGATCCTGCCGCGGCGGCCTGACGCCCCGTCTGCGTCAGCAGCCGACGCGGCCGTGCCGGCCACCGGCGAGCGCCCACGGCGCAGCACGCCGCGCCCGACGGCTGCCGAGCCGCCGCCGGCACCGGTCATGGCTGCTGCCGTTCGCCAGATCGGCCGCTTCACCGGCCTGAAGCGGCAAGGTCGCACGGAGTCGGGCACGCTGTATCGGGCCGTCGACCCCAAGACCGGGCGCGAGGTCGCGCTCCACGTGCTGCAGGGGCCGGCCAGCGACAGCGACAAGCTGCGGCCGCTGCTGCTGCAGCAGCTGCAAGCGGCAGCGCGCCTGTCGCACCCGAACATCGCGCCGGTGGACGAGGTCGATGTCGACGACGGCCAGCCGTTCCTGGTCAGCGCCGTGGTCGACGGCGAGACCCTGCCGCAACGGCTGCAGACGCAGGGCCCGCTGCCCATCCACGACATGGTGCTGCTGGGCCTGCAGCTGGCGCGCGCCCTGGACCACGCCCATCGCCAAGGCATGCTCCACCGCGATCTGAGACCCAGCAACGTGCTGCTGCTGGCCGCTGGCACGACCGCGCAGCTGACGGGTTTCGGCATCGCCGCACCCTCGGAAGCGCCTGGCGACGTCACGGTTCTGGGCCCGGGGGCCGGTGCGCGCCAGTACATGACGCCGGAACAGACCCGGGGTGAGCCGCAGGATGCCCGTTCGGACATCTTTGCGGCCGGGGTGATCCTGTACGAAATGCTCGCAGGCGAGAGGCCGTTCCGCGGCTCGACCCTGCTGGCCCTGGCCACGCGCATCGCCAACGAGGAACCGTCGCCACTGCAGCGCGTGCGCCCCGACGTGCCACCGGCCTTGCGGCGGGTGGTCGAGCGCTGCCTGTCGAAGGCGCCAAGCCAGCGCTACGCCAGTGCCAAGGACCTGGCCGAAGCGCTGTTGCGCGTGGTGAACGAGCTGGAGAACGCGCAGCTCGAAGGCAGCCGGCCGAGCGGACTGTCGCTGCGAACACGCTGGGCGGGCGTGTCGGCTATGGTCGTGGCCCTGGGGGTGGGCGCGGCGGCGACGGGTGCAGCCCTGTGGCAGCAAGGCGCCATCCAGGCGCAGGCCGACGATCAGGGCCGCGGCTTCGCTCGTTTCGCCGCAGCCCAGCACGCCGAACAGGTGCTGGCCGAGGACTGGGAAGGCGTCTCGGCGCAGCTGCTGCCGGCGGCACGGGCGTGGGGAGGCGAGCGCCTGGCGGTGGTCGACGCGGGTGGCGTCGTCCGCGTGTCCACCGAGCCTGGCCTGGTGGGTCAGCAGCATCGTCCGGAAGGCGCGATCTGGACACCGGCGCGGCCCGACGGAACCGCCGCCCGCAAGCTGGGAGCCCGCGTGGACTTCGATGCCCCGATCGAGCTGCAGGGCAAGCCGCTGGGGCGGATGGTCGTGGGTGTGCCGGAGGCGAGCTTGATGCAGCTTGCGCGGCCCACGGCCTGGCTGCTGGCCGCAGTGGCTGCGGCGGCGGCACTCGCTGCAGCAGTGGCGGCCTTTGCGCTGGCGTCGCGCCTGGTGCGGCCGATCACGACGGCCGCTGAGGCCTTGGCCGAGATCGGCAAAGGTCGGTTCGACCAGCGCGTACCCGAGTCACGAAACGACGAATTCGGCCGCCTGTATGCGGCCATCGACGCAACGGCCCTGGCCTTGCAGCGGCGCGAAGCCGGACTGGACAAGCCTCGAACCCTGGAATGAGGATTTGCGCCGTGCATGAGCCGAAGCCGGGGCGGGTGCGGCGGCTCGCATGGGCCGTGGTCTGCTTGAGCAGCAGCGTCTGGGCAGCGGGCGCGGCGGGGACACAGGTTACGGCAGCCGCTTCAGATTCGCCTCCCCGCCAAATGGCCACCCTGGCCGAAGCCCGGCCCGGCGCCATGGCGCAGGTGCTGGGTCGCACAGAGCGCCTGCTGGTGGTGGTGCCGGCGGCTGGTGACAACGCCGCGGCACTCGCCGAACGCTTTCTGGGTCGCGCCGACCGGGCCTGGTGGCTGGGCGATGCCGCGGCCGTCGTGCCTGGTGAACCCCTGGTGGTGCCGCTCCAGCACCCCAACCCGATCGGGTTCACCGCCGAAGGCGTGCAGACGGTGCCGATCCTCGCTTACCACCGCTTCGGGGTGACCTCATCGCCGATGGTGGTCACCGCAGTGCAGCTGGAGGCCCAGCTGCAGGCTTTGGCTGAACGCCATGTCAAGGTCCTGCCGCTGGCGGCCTTGAGCCAATTCCTGTCGGGACGGGAACCGGTGCCGCCTGGTTCGGTGGCGATCACGGTGGACGACGGCCACGAGTCGTTTCATCGGGTGGCCTTTCCGTTGATCCGGCAGTACAGGGTGCCTGTCACCTTGTTCATTCACACCGACGCGATCGGCACCCGGGAGTTCATGACCTGGGACCAGGTTCAGGAAGTGGCAGCATCCGGGCTCGTCAGTGTTCAGGCCCATTCCAAGACGCATCAGGCGCTGGCCGTGCGCGCGGCCCGGGAGACCGACCTGAACCACCGACGCCGGATCGAGATGGAAATCCAGGCGTCGCGCAAAGTCATCGAGCAGCGACTTCCAGGCACCACCGTCAGCCAGTTTGCATACCCGCACGGACGGGCCAGCCCCACTCTGCTTGACGCCCTTCAGCGCAACGCGTTCGACCTGGCACTGACGGCGCGTGCGGGCGCCAACGCATTCTTTCAGCCGCCCTTCCTGCTGCGGCGCACGCTGGTTCTCGGCAGCGACAGCCTGGACGACTTCCGGGCGCACCTGGGGGTACGCTCCGAGGCACGACCGTGACAGCCACCGCTGTGGCGCAGGGCGGCCACGCTGCGCGCCTGGTGGTGTGGCTGGCGTCGGCCTGGCTGGTGTCGGCGTGCGCGGGCTTGGGCACGCCACCACCCGGCCAGACTGAGCGTACGGCAGCAGAATCGCCGCCTCCAGCGCAGAAGTCGGTGCAGGCGGTTGCCGCTTTCGAGGCCCGCCAGCGCGGCGCAGCGCTGACGGCCGAGCAGCAGGGGCGATGGTCCGAGGCGGCGTGGGCCTGGGAATCGCTCCACGCCCTGAGACCCGCGGACGAGACGGTGTCGGCGCGGCTCAGACAGGCGAAGAACACTGCAGATTCCAGGGCGACGCTGCTGACGCAACAAGCGCGGCTAGCTTTTCAGCTGGACGACCTGGACGAGTCCCGCGATCTCTTCATTCGCGCCCTCATGGCGCAGCCGACGCATGCCGACGCCATGGAAGGGCTTCGGTCACTCGAGGTCGAGCGGTTCAAGAGGCAGTGGATCGCACCCGATGCTGCACGCATCAACGTCACGGGAACGGGCCAGACGCGCACCCAGACTGAGTTCGCCGACATGCTCACCGCCCAGGGCGCGCATGCGGAAGCGGCTGAGCTGCTGCTGCCCCTGGCCAGTGGTCGCAGCCCCGATGCAGCGGTTCGTCGCCAGCTCTCAGACGTCCTGCTGGCGCTGGCAGAGAGCCAGCATGCGCGGAACCGGAACGAGGCCCTGGCCACCTTGCGCAGGAGCCTACAGGCCGATCCGCGCAACCAGCGCGCCCTGGCCTTGCAGCGCGACTGGCGACAGCCCTCGGAGCCCGCGGCGCCACGCTGATCGCCTGGCGGCGCCCGGGGCACAGCAGCGGCTTCGCACAATGAAAAACGGCCGCCTCTCGGCAGCCGTTCTTGTTGCAGCGGGAAAGCCCAGGGATTCCCTGCGTGATTTATTCCGTCGCGTCGGTACTGTCGGCGGCGTCGGCAGCAGGGGCCGGGCGGTCCACCAGTTCGACAAAAGCCATTGGGGCGTTGTCGCCCACGCGGAACCCCATCTTCAGGATGCGCGTGTAGCCGCCCGGACGCGCCTGGTAACGGGGCCCCAGTTCATTGAACAGCTTGCTGACCACGTCGCGGTCGCGTGTGCGGTTGAAGGCCAGGCGGCGGTTCGCCAAGGTGGGCGTCTTGCCAAGGGTGATCAGCGGCTCGACGACGCTGCGCAGTTCCTTCGCCTTGGGCACGGTGGTCTTGATGGCCTCGTGCTTGATGAGCGAGTTGCACATGTTCCTGAGCATCGCCAGGCGGTGCGAGGTGGTGCGGTTGAGCTTGCGGGGGCCGTTGCGGTGGCGCATGGTGCTGGTGTCCTATCTCTGTTTGTTGCCGGCCGCCGTATCAGGTACGGCCGGTTGCACGGTGATGCGTAGTAAGGGGAAGCGGAATCCGCCGCCCTCAGCGCTTGTCCAGCCCCTGTGGGGGCCAGTTCTCCAGCCGCGCACCGAGCGTGAGCCCGCGCGAAGCCAGCACTTCCTTGATCTCGTTCAGGCTCTTGCGGCCCAGGTTCGGGGTCTTGAGCAGCTCGGTTTCGGTGCGCTGGATCAGGTCGCCGATGTAGTAGATGTTCTCGGCCTTCAGGCAGTTGGCCGAGCGCACGGTGAGCTCGAGCTCGTCGACCGGGCGCAGCAGGATCGGGTCGAAAGGCGTGGACCGAGGCGGCAATTGCGGCGGGAACTGGCCACCGCCCTCGGTGACGTCGATCTGAGCGAAAAATGCCAGCTGCTCGACCAGGATGCGCGCGCTCTGGCGGATGGCTTCCTCGGGCGGGATGGCGCCGTTGGTTTCGATTTCCATCACCAGCTTGTCGAGGTCGGTGCGCTGCTCGACGCGCGCGTTCTCGACAGCGTAGCTGACACGGCGCACGGGCGAGAACGAGGCATCCAGCACGATTCGGCCGATGCTCTTGGTGGGCTCGTCACCGTAGCGGCGCAGATTGCCCGGCACATACCCGCGACCTTTTTCGACCTTGATCTGCATGTCCAGCTTGCCACCCTGCGCGAGGTGGGCAATGACGTGCTCGGGGTTGATGATCTCGACGTCGTGCGGCGTCTGGATGTCGGCCGCCGTGACTGCGCCTTCGCCTTCCTTGCGCAGCACGAGCGTGACTTCGTCGCGGTTGTGCAGACGAAAGACCACGCCCTTCAGGTTCAACATCACGTGCACGACGTCTTCCTGAACCCCGTCGATGGCCGAATACTCGTGCAGAACACCAGCAATCGTGACTTCGGTCGGGGCATAGCCCACCATCGACGACAGCAGCACGCGCCGCAGTGCGTTGCCGAGGGTGTGGCCGTAACCGCGCTCGAATGGTTCGAGCGTGGCTTTTGCGCGATGGCCGCCAAGCGGCTCGACCTGAATGGCCTTGGGCTTCAGAAGTGTGGTTTGCATTGCGTCTTTATGTTCCTGTCAATACCCTCGGCTCGTTACACCGATAAGGCTGATGGACCGCGCCGGGCTGGATGTTGCAATCTGCCTCGCGCCCGGCGGGCGAAGCACAACAAGGGAAATCAGCGCGAGTAGAGTTCGACGATCAGCGCTTCTTTGATCTCAGCGCCGAACTGATCGCGGTCGGGCACCTTCTTGAAGGTGCCTTCGAGTTTGGTGGCGTCGACCTGCACCCAGTCGGCCAGGCCGAGGGACTGCGCGAGCTTCAGCGACTCGGTCACACGCAACTGGCTCTTGGCTTTTTCGCGCAGCGCGACCACGTCGCCGGCCTTGACCGAGTAGGAAGGAATGTTCACGACCTGGCCATTCACCGTCAGCGCCTTGTGCGACACGAGCTGGCGAGCTTCTGCGCGGGTGGAACCGAAGCCCATGCGGTAGACCACGTTGTCCAGGCGGGACTCGAGCAGTCCGAGCAGGTTGCTGCCGGTATTGCCTTTGCGGCGCTCGGCCTCGGCAAAGTAGCGGCGGAACTGACGCTCCAGAATGCCGTACATGCGCTTGACCTTCTGCTTTTCACGCAACTGCAGGCCGAAGTCGGAAGTGCGTGACCCGCTGGTGCGGCCATGCTGGCCAGGCTTGCTGTCGAACTTGGCCTTGTCGGCGATCGGTCGACGTGCGCTCTTCAGGAAGAGGTCGGTGCCTTCACGGCGGGAAAGTTTGGCCTTGGGGCCGAGATAACGTGCCACGGTGGTTCCTTTTGTGATCTGCTGACGCGGCAGACACAAACAGCCACCAGGTGGCTGTCGGCATCCCGCGCGAGTCCGGCGATAGTTCTTGGAATCGCTCGAACGGTGGGCTTGGGAGCGGCCTGTCGGCCACTCCAGGAAAACAGCCGGCTCGCACCCTTTGGGTCTCGTTGTGTGCCCAGGGGTTCCAGCCGGCTTGCGAAAAACCTACGATTGTAGCGGTGCGGCGGGAAACCCCGCAGGCACCTCTCGCGCGGCGCTCAGATGCGGCGGCGTTTCTGGGGGCGGCAGCCGTTGTGCGGCACCGGCGTCACATCGCTGATCGAGTTGATGCGGATGCCCAAGGATGCCAGCGCACGCACACTCGACTCGCGCCCTGGGCCCGGGCCCTTGATACGCACGTCCAGGTTCTTGATGCCCTGTTCCTGCGCGGCACGGCCGGCGGTTTCGGCTGCCACCTGCGCGGCGAAGGGCGTGCTCTTGCGCGAACCCTTGAAACCCTGACCACCGCTGGACGCCCAGGCCAAAGCACCGCCTTGGCGGTCGGTGATGGTGATGATCGTGTTGTTGAACGAGGCGTGCACGTGTGCAATGCCGTCCGCGATGTTCTTGCGGACCTTCTTGCTCACGCGGCGGGCCGCGGTGTTGACTGGTGCTTTGGCCATGGAAGACTCTCTTGAAGATTCGGGTGGCGAGGCGGCTTACTTCTTCAGGCCGGCTGCACCCTTGCGCGGACCCTTGCGGGTGCGGGCATTGGTACGCGTGCGCTGGCCGCGCACGGGCAAACCCCGGCGATGGCGGAAGCCACGATAGCAACCCAGGTCCATCAACCGCTTGATGCTGATGGACAGTTCGCGACGCAGATCGCCTTCGATCGTCATGCGGCCGATCTCGTCGCGAATGCGCTCGAGGTCGGTGTCGCTCAAGTCCTTGATCTTCTTGGAATAGGGGATGCCCACCTTGTCGCAGAGCTTCTGCGCGGTGGAGCGCCCGATACCGTAGATCGAGGTCAGACCGATCTCCGCGTGCTTGTGCGGAGGAATGTTGATGCCGGCGATACGTGCCATGTTCTTTCCTTAAATCTCAGCCTTGGCGCTGCTTGTGGCGCGGGTCGGTGCAGATCACGCGCACCACGCCCTTGCGGCGGATGACCTTGCAGTTGCGGCACATCTTCTTGACGGAAGCGGCGACTTTCATGATCTTCTCCTTGGTCTCTAAATCAGCGTTTACTTGGCGCGGAACACGATGCGTGCCCGCGTCAGGTCGTAGGGCGTCAGCTCCACGGTGACCTTGTCACCGGGAAGGATGCGGATGTAGTGCATGCGCATCTTTCCCGAGATGTGGCCCAGCACCACATGGCCGTTTTCCAGCTTCACGCGGAAGGTGGCATTGGGCAGGTTCTCGAGGATCTCGCCCTGCATCTGGATGACGTCGTCTTTGCTCATGGCTTGCTCAGGAGGTCTTGAAGTTGGCCTTCTTGAGCAGGCTTTCGTACTGCTGGCTCATCACGTAGCTCTGGACTTGCGCCCAGAAGTCCATCGTCACGACGACGATGATCAACAGCGACGTGCCGCCGAAGTAGAAAGGAACGTTGTACTTGAGCACCAGGAACTCGGGCAGCAGGCACACGGCGGTGATGTAAGCCGCCCCGGCCAATGTCAGCCGGGACAGGATCCTGTCGATGTGCTTTGCGGTCTGGTCACCCGGGCGGATGCCTGGGATGAAAGCGCCGCTCTTCTTCAGGTTGTCTGCCGTCTCGCGGCTGTTGAAGACCAGCGCCGTGTAGAAGAAGCAGAAGAACACGATCATGGCCGCGTAGAGCAAGACGTAGATCGGCTGTCCTGGCGACAGCGCCGAGGACAAGTCCTTCAGCCAGCGCATGCCTTCGCCCGTGGCGAACCAACCCACGATGGTGGCCGGGAGCAGGATGATCGACGAAGCGAAGATCGGCGGGATCACGCCGCTCATGTTCAACTTCAGCGGCAGATGCGACGACTGCCCGCCATACACCTTGTTGCCCACCTGCCGCTTCGCGTAGTTCACCAGGATCTTGCGCTGCCCACGCTCCACGAACACGACGAAGTACGTCACCCCCACGACCAGGGCGATGATGAACAGGCTGGCGACGATGCTCATCGCACCGGTGCGCACCAGTTCGAACAAGCCGCCGATGGCGCTGGGCAACCCCGCCACGATGCCGGCAAAGATGATGATCGAGATGCCGTTGCCCAAACCACGTTCCGTGATCTGTTCACCCAGCCACATCAGGAACATGGTGCCCGCCACCAGGCTGACCAGCGCTGTCATGCGGAAGCCGAAGCCCGGGCTCAGAACCAGACCCGCCTGTCCTTCCAGCGCCAGTGCAATGCCGAGCGACTGGAAGATGGCGAGACCCAGCGTGCCATAGCGCGTGTACTGCGTGATCTTCCGCTTGCCCGATTCGCCCTCTTTCTTCAGCGCCTCGAGGGAAGGAACCACGTAGGTCATCAGCTGCATGATGATCGACGCACTGATGTAAGGCATGATGCCCAACGCCAGCACCGAAAAGCGCGACAACGCGCCGCCGCTGAACATGTTCAGCAGGCCCAACATGCCGCCGCTCTGGCTGCTGAACAGCTGTTGCAGCGCCACCGGGTCGATGCCAGGCACCGGGATGTGGGTCCCGATGCGGTACACCACCAGCGCCAGCAACAGGAAGATGATGCGCCGACGAAGGTCGCCAAACTTCCCGCTCTTGGCCAGCTGGTTCGCAGAGGTAGCCACGCTTGAATGCTTTCTTCAGGCCCGGGTCAGGCGGCCGAAGCCGTGGCTTCGACCGTGCCACCCGCAGCTTCGATCACGGCCTTCGCGCCTGCGGTCGCGCCGATGCCCTTGAGCACCACCGCACGTGACAACTCGCCCGACTTGATGACTTTCACGTGCCGGACGATCTCTCGCACCAGGCCAGCGGCCTTCAGCGTCAACAGGTCGACTTCGGCCACGTCCAGCAACTGCAGGTCATTCAGCGTCACTTCGCCGTTGTACTTCAATTGAGCCGACTTGAAGCCTCGCTTGGGCAGCCGGCGCTGAAGCGGCATCTGGCCGCCTTCGAAACCGACCTTGTGGTAACCACCGGCACGGCTTTTCTGGCCTTTATGGCCGCGACCGGCAGTCTTGCCCAGGCCGGAGCCGATGCCACGACCGACGCGCCGACGCGCCTTCTTGCTGCCCTCTGCGGGCTTGATGGTGTTGATCTGCATCACAGCACCTTCACGAGGTAGTCGACCTTGTTGATCATGCCGCGCACCGCGGGCGTGTCTTCCAGCGTGCGCTCGCTGTTGAGCTTGCGCAGGCCCAGGCCACGCACGGTGTCGCGGTGGCTCTGGCGGGTGCCTGCCACGCTCTTCACGAGCTTGACGGTCAGCGTCTTCTTGTCAGACATATAAGTTCTCCGGCGGGCGGTCAGTTGAAGAGGTCTTCGACCGACTTGCCACGCTTTGCCGCCACTTCGGCGGGGGTGGTGGAACGCTTCAGCGCATCGAGCGTGGCACGCACCATGTTGTACGGATTGCTCGAGCCCAGGCTCTTGGCGACGATGTCGGTCACACCCATCACTTCGAACACAGCGCGCATCGGGCCGCCGGCAATGATGCCGTCGCCGGGCTTGGCCGGAGCCATGATGACTTTGGCCGCACCATGCTCACCCCGAACGCTGTGGTGGATGGAGCCGTTCTTGAGACTGACCTTGCTCATGTTGCGGCGTGCCGCATCCATGGCCTTCTGCACGGCCACCGGAACTTCCTTGGCCTTGCCCTTGCCCATGCCGACGCGGCCATCGCCGTCGCCGACCACCGTCAGCGCCGCGAAGCTCAGCGTGCGGCCACCCTTGACCACCTTGGTGACCCGGTTGACCGCGATCATCTTTTCCTTCAGGCCGTCGTCATTGCCTTCGGTCTGGGCGCGGGGAGTGAATTTTGCCATCTTGAGTATTCCTAATGCCTAAGTGCCGAAGGCCGCTTAGAACTGCAGACCCGCTTCGCGGGCCGCTTCGGCCAGAGCCTTGACCCGGCCGTGGTAAGCAAAACCGGAACGGTCGAAAGCGACCTTTTCGATGCCTGCGGCCTTGGCCTTTTCGGCGATGCGCTTGCCCACCAAGGTGGCCGCAGCGGCATTGCTGCCCTTGCCGCCCGCACCCAGCTGTTCGCGAACTTCCTTTTCCACGGTCGAGGCGCTGGCCAGGATCCGGGCACCATCGTCGGAAATGACGCTGGCGAAGATGTGCAGGTTGGAGCGAAACACCGTCAGGCGGGCCGAGCCCGACTGAGCGATGCGCAGACGCGTCTGACGCGACCGGCGCAGGCGTTGTTCTTTTTTGGTCAGCATGGTGTCGCTCCTTACTTCTTCTTGGTCTCTTTGATGACCACGCGCTCGCCCACGTAACGGATGCCCTTGCCCTTGTAGGGCTCAGGCGGCCGGAAGGCGCGCACTTCGGCAGCCACCTGGCCCACGGTCTGACGATCGGCACCCGAGATCACGATCTCGGTCTGCGTCGGCGTGGCGACCTTGATGCCTTCGGGCATGTCCTTGATCACGGGGTGAGAAAATCCGATCTGCAGGGTCAGCTTCTGGCCAGCCGCTGCAGCGCGGAAACCCACGCCGACCAGGCTGAGGCGCTTTTCGAAACCCTTGCTGACACCGCCCACCATGTTGGCGACGAGAGCACGCACGGTGCCGCTCATCGCGTCGGCTGCTGCGCTGTCGTTGGCAGGCACAAACTTCAGCGTACCAGCGTCGTTGGTGATGGCCACCAAGCCGTTCAACGATTGCTGCAGGGTACCGTTGGCGCCCTTCACGGTGATCTGGTCGTCCGTGATCGCCACGTCCACGCCCTTGGGCAAGGAGACGGGCATCTTTCCTACGCGAGACATGTTGTCGTTCCTCGTGTTGGGCAGGTCAGGCGACGAAGCATAGGACTTCGCCACCGACACCGGTCTGGCGAGCCTTGCGGTCGGTCATCACGCCCTTGGGGGTGGTGACGATCGCGACGCCGAGGCCGTTCATGACCTGCGGGATCGAATCGCGACCCTTGTAGATGCGCAAGCCAGGGCGGCTGACGCGCTCGATACGCTCGATCACCGGACGCCCAGCGTAATACTTCAGCGCGATCTCGAGTTCGTTCTTTCCGCCTTCGCTGCGGACTGCGAAGCCGTCGATGTAGCCCTCGTCCTTCAAGACCTGCGCGATGGCGGTCTTGATCTTGGAAGAAGGCATCGTCACGACGGCCTTGTCGACAGCCTGCGCATTGCGGATGCGCGTCAGCATATCGGCGATGGGATCACTCATGCTCATGGATCAGTCTCCTGCTCAGGGCGCGCCGCTTACCAGCTGGCCTTGACCAGACCCGGAATGTCGCCCTTGAAGGCGAGTTCACGAATCTTGTTGCGGCCCAGGCCGAACATGCGGAACGTGCCGCGCGGGCGGCCGGTGAGTCCGCAACGGTTGCGCAGCCGCGTGGGGTACGCGTTGCGAGGCAGCTTCTGGAGCTCCAGGCGGGCGGCGTAGCGCTCCTCCTCGGACTTCTGGAAGTCGTCGATGATCGCCTTCAGTTCCGCGTACTTCTTGGCGTACTTGGCAACCAGCTTCTCGCGCTTTTCTTCGCGCTGGATCAGAGATGTCTTGGCCATGTTCTGCCTTCAGTTCTTGAACGGAAACTTGAACGCGGTGAGGAGTGCCTTGCACTCGTCATCGTTGCGTGCGCTCGTCGTGATGCTGATGTTCATGCCCCGGATCGCATCGATCTTGTCGTACTCGATTTCCGGGAAGATGATCTGTTCCTTGACGCCGATGTTGTAGTTGCCACGGCCGTCGAAGGAACGCCCCGAAATGCCGCGGAAGTCGCGCACTCGCGGCAGCGCCACGGTCACGAATCGGTCGAGGAATTCGTACATGCGCACGCCGCGCAGCGTCACCATGCAACCGATGGGCACGCCTTCACGGATCTTGAAGCCGGCGATCGGCTTCTTGCTCTTCGTGACAACGGGCTTCTGGCCTGCAATCTTGGTGAGGTCGCTGACCGCGTGGTCCATCACCTTCTTGTCGGAGACGGCCTCGCTCACACCCATGTTCAGGGTGATCTTCTCGAGACGCGGAACCTGCATCACCGAAGTGAAGCCGAACTTGGCCATCAGTTCGGGAACGATCTTTTCGCGGTAGATGCCGTGCAGGCGGGCGACTGGCACCGGACCCTGGTTGGCAGACCCCGAAGGAGCCGCTGCTTCTTGTTTCTTTGCCATGACCTTACGCCTTGATCTCTGCGCCGGAAGACTTGTAGACCCGAACACCGTTCTCGCGCGTCTTGCGTGCAGCCTGCTCTTCCTTGCTGAGGAGCTTGATGCCTACCCGGTCGGCCTTCGAGGTCGTCGGGTTGAAGATGGCGAGGTTCGACTGGTGGATCGGCATGGTCTTGTCGACCACGCCGCCCGTCGTGCCCTTCAGCGGATTCGGCTTGACGTGCTTCTTGGACACGTTGATGCCGTCAACGATGACATGGTCGTCATCGACGCGCAGGCTGATGGTGCCGCGCTTGCCCTTGTCGCGGCCCGTGGTCACGATGACCTGGTCGCCCTTGCGGAGTTTGTTCATGGTGGGTCCTGACGAATCGGTTGCTGTGTGGATGCCCGCTCAGCCCTTAGAGGACTTCGGGAGCCAGCGAAACGATCTTCATGAATCGCTCGGTGCGCAATTCGCGCGTCACCGGGCCGAAAATGCCCGTGCCGATCGGCACGAGCTTGGCGTTCAACAACACGGCAGCATTACCGTCGAACTTGATCAACGAGCCGTCTTGCCGGCGCACGCCCTTGGCGGTGCGAACGACAACGGCGCTGTAAACCTCGCCCTTTTTGACTCGGCCGCGGGGCGCCGCTTCCTTGATGCTGACCTTGATGACGTCACCAATGCCGGCATAACGCCGCTTGGAGCCGCCCAGCACCTTGATGCACATGACGGACTTGGCACCCGTGTTGTCGGCCACGTCGAGCCGCGATTGCATTTGGATCATGTTCTCTCACCCCAACTTCACTGCATCAGCGCCTTTTCGGCACGTTGCGGCAGTCAGTCTTGGGCCCGTGTAGGGGTTGGATCCGGAGGTTTCCAGCTGCAGGAACCTGCAACCAGTTTTCCCGGCGAAGCCCGCGATTATGCGGGAGCTATGGCACAGCGGTCAAGCCGCCGTGAAAAGAATGTTCTCAGAGCGCCCTGGCCTGCGCCAGGAGAGTGGCTGCGTCGCTAACCTCGAACTTGCCAGGCCCCTCGACGTTCAGTGTTTGCACGACTCCGTTCTTCACCAACATCGAATAACGCTGGGAACGCAGGCCCATGCCACGCGAGACGAGGTCCAGCGTCAGCCCCGCGGCTTGCGTGAACGCAGCACTTCCGTCGGCCATCATCCGCACCTTGCCAGCGGTCTCCTGATCCCGGCCCCAGGCGCCCATCACGAACGCGTCATTCACGGAAATGCACCAGAGTTCATCGACGCCGGCTTCCTTGAAATCCGAGGCATGCTCTACGAATCCGGGCACATGCTTGGCCGAGCAGGTGGGCGTGAAGGCTCCGGGCAGCGCAAAGATGCCGATGGTCTTGCCCGAGGTGAGCGCCGCGATGTCGAACGTGTTCGGGCCCACGGCGCACCCGTTGCCTTCGATGTCGATGAATTCCTGAAGATTGCCGGGGGGCAGACTGTCTCCGATCTTCAACATGGCGCGTCTCCTCTGAATGCGGGACGGCCGGACCAGGGTACCCCGGTCCGGCCGATGAAAGTGGACATTGGGCCTCGCGGCCGATGTCAGGAAGTCAGACCAGCTTGGCCTTCTCGATCAGGCGGGTGACCACCCAGGACTTGGTCTTGCTGATCGGCCGGCCCTCGGCGATCTCGACCATGTCGCCCATCTTGTACTCGCCCTTTTCATCGTGGGCGTGGTACTTCCGCGAGTGGGCCACGATCTTGCCGTAGAGCTCGTGCGCGTTGCGACGCTCGACCAGAACCGTCACGGTCTTGGAGCGCTTGTCGCTGACGATGCGACCCACGAAGGTGCGTGTGTTCTTCTTGACCGATGCGGCGACGGGCGCCGCGGTTTGGACGTCGCTCATTTGGCGGCCTTCTTCTTTTCGGCCAGGATCGTCTTCACGCGTGCAATGTCGCGCTTGGTCTTGCCGAGTTGGGAGTTGTTGGTCAGCTGCTGTGTGGCTCTCTGCATGCGCAGCCCGAAGTGGGCCTTGAGCAGGTCCGTCACTTCCTTTTCCAGCGCCTCTGCGTCTTTGGTACGCAGTTCAGATGCTTTGGTCATGTGGTGCTCCTACTCAGGTACCGACCTGGCGGGCAACGAACGTGCAGCGAAGCGGCAGCTTGGCCGAAGCCAGCAGAAACGCCTCACGTGCCAGTTGTTCGGGCACACCGTTGATCTCGTAAAGCACCTTGCCCGGCTGGATCTCGGCGACATAGTACTCGGGGTTGCCCTTGCCATTGCCCATGCGGACTTCGGCGGGCTTCTGCGAGATCGGCTTGTCCGGGAAGATGCGGATGAAGATGCGGCCGCCGCGCTTGATGTGGCGGCTGATCGCGCGGCGAGCCGCTTCGATCTGGCGCGCCGTGATGCGGCCGCGCTCGGTGGCCTTCAGGCCAAATTCCCCGAAGGACACGTTCGCGCCACGCGTGGCGATGCCGGTATTGCGGCCTTTTTGTTCCTTGCGGAACTTGCGACGTGCGGGTTGCAGCATCGTTATTCTCCTTTGGTCTCGCCGCCCGTGGCGGGCGTCGCGCTGGCCGGCGCGGTGCCGGCCGGTGCTGCGCGACGAACACGCTTGACGGCGGGACCCTTGGGTCCGTCGCCAGCGGGGGCTGCTGCGGTTGCGGGCGCGCCGTCGGCGCGAGGACCACGGTCGCCACCCGGGCGGCCACGGCCACCCGGTGCACCGGGCCGGTCGCCAGGACGCGGACCACGGCGGTCACGACGGTCGTTGTCGCCTTCGGTCTTCGCCAGCTGCGGCGCTTCGCCGTTGGCCAGGCGGTCGCCGCGGTAGACCCAGACCTTCACGCCGATGACGCCGTAGGTCGTCTTGGCTTCGCTGAAACCGTATTCGATGTCGGCTTTCAGCGTGTGAAGCGGCACGCGCCCTTCGCGATACCACTCGCAACGCGCGATTTCGATGCCGTTCAGGCGGCCAGACGACATGATCTTGATGCCCAGGGCGCCCAGGCGCATGGCGTTCTGCATCGCGCGCTTCATGGCGCGACGGAACATGATGCGCTTTTCGAGCTGCTGGGTAATGCTGTCGGCGATCAGCTGCGCATCGACTTCGGGCTTGCGCACCTCTTCGATGTTCACAGCCACCGGCACGCCCAGGCGGCGGCCCAGTTCGGCCTTCAGGTTTTCGATGTCCTCGCCCTTCTTGCCGATCACCACACCCGGGCGCGCCGAGAAGTTTGTGATGCGCGCGTTCTTGGCGGGACGCTCGATCAGGATGCGCGAGACCGCAGCACTCTTGAGCTTCGTCTTCAGGTATTCGCGAACGTCCAGGTCTTCAGCCAACATGCCAGCGAAGTTCTTGTGATTCGCAAACCAGCGTGACTGCCAGGCGCGGGTGACCGAGAGACGGAACCCGGTCGGGTGGATTTTTTGTCCCATGAATTCAGTTTCCCGCGCTCAGTTGCCGACAGTGACATAGATGTGGCAGGTGCCCTTGCTGATGCGCGCCCCGCGGCCTTTGGCCCGGGCGGAGAAACGCTTCAGCACGGTGCCCTGCTCGACGTAGATCGAGGTGATCCGCAATTCATCGATGTCGGCGCCGTCGTTGTGCTCGGCATTCGCGACAGCGGAATCAACCACCTTCTTGATGATGCCGGCGGCTTTTTTCTGCGTGAAGGCCAGGATGTTGAGAGCCTGGTCGACCTTCTTGCCACGGATCATGTCCGCGACCAGACGCCCCTTGTCGGAAGACAGGCGCACGCCACGTGCAATTGCTTTGGTTTCCATCGCAGCTGCTCCTTACTTCTTGGCCTTCTTGTCCGCGGGGTGACCCTTGAACAAGCGGGTGAGGGCAAATTCGCCGAGCTTGTGGCCGACCATCTGGTCGGTCACGTAGACCGGCACGTGCTGCTTGCCGTTGTGCACGGCCACCGTCAGACCGATGAACTCGGGCAGGATGGTGCTGCGGCGCGACCAGGTCTTGATGGGCTTCTTGTCCTTGTTGGCGGATGCCCGCTCGACCTTGGCAAGAAGATGGTGGTCCACGAAAGGACCCTTTTTGAGTGAACGCGTCATGGTTGCTTTCCCTCAGGCCTCACTTCTTGCGCCGCGAGACGATCATCGTCTGCGTACGCTTGTTGCTGCGGGTCCGGTAGCCCTTGGTCAGCGTGTTCCACGGCGACACCTGCGGCTGGCCTTCACCGGTCTTGCCTTCACCACCGCCGTGCGGGTGATCGACCGGGTTCATGGCGGTACCCCGCACGGTCGGGCGAATGCCCTTCCAGCGAATGGCACCGGCCTTGCCGTACTGGCGAAGGCTGTGCTCCTCGTTCGACACTTCGCCGATGGTGGCGCGGCAGTCGATGTGGATCTTGCGGACCTCACCCGAACGCAGGCGAACCTGGGCGTAGATGCCTTCGCGTGCCATGAGCGTCACGGCGGCACCGGCAGATCGCGCGATCTGCGCGCCCTTGCCGGGAAGCATCTCGACACAGTGGATCGTCGAGCCGACAGGAATGTTGCGGATGGGCAGCGTGTTGCCGGCCTTGATCGGCGCTTCGGCGCCGCTCAGCAACGTGGCACCGGCTTCGACACCGCGGGGGGCGATGATGTAGCGGCGCTCGCCATCGGCGTAGCAAACCAGCGCAATGTGGGCCGTGCGGTTCGGGTCGTATTCGATACGCTCGACCTTCGCCGGAATGCCGTCCTTGTTGCGAACGAAATCGACGACGCGATAGTGGTGCTTGTGGCCACCACCCTTGTGGCGCATCGTGATGTGGCCGTTGTTGTTGCGGCCGGCGTTCTGCTTCTGGGGCTCCAGAAGCGAAGCTTCGGGCGCGCCCTTGTGCAGATGCTTGTGCACGACCTTGACCACGGCACGACGGCCGGGCGAGGTCGGCTTGACTTTGACGACGGCCATTACACGGCCTCCCCGGAGAAGTTGAGCTCCTGGCCTGCCTTGAGCGACACATACGCCTTCTTGACGTGGTCGCGGCGGCCGATGGAACGCCCGAAACGCTTGACCTTGCCCTTCTGGTTCACCGTGGACACAGAAGCGACTTCGACCTTAAACATCAGCTCGACAGCAGCCTTGATCTCGGGCTTGGTGGCGTCACGCAGCACCTTGAAAAGGACCTGATTGTTCTTTTCGCCGACGCGGGTGGCCTTCTCCGAAATGATCGGGGCGACCAGCACGTTGGCCAGGCGGCCTTCGTCGAACTTGTTTTCCTTGGGTGAAGGATTGATGCGGCTCATGCGAACATCTCCTTGAGCTGCTCGATCGCACCCTTGGTCACCAGCACCTTCTTGTAGAAGACCAGCGAAAGGGGGTCGGCGTAGCGCGGTTCAAGAACCAGCACGTTGGACAGGTTGCGCGAGGCCAGCGCCAGGTTGTCGTCGATCTGGTCGGCGATGACCAGGACCGAGTTCCTGGTGTCCGTGCCCAGGCCCATGGCCTTGAACTTGGCCGCCAGCAACTTGGTCTTGGGCGCTTCCAGCGTCAGCGAATCGACCACCGCGAGGCGGCCGTCACGGGCCAGCTGCGACAGGATCGACGCCATGCCGGCGCGGTACATCTTCTTGTTGACCTTCTGCGAGAAGTTCTCGTCGGGCCGGTTCGGGAAGATGCGACCGCCGCCACGCCACAGCGGGCTGCTGGTCATGCCGGCGCGAGCGCGGCCGGTACCCTTCTGGCGAAACGGCTTCTTGGTCGAATGCTTGACTTCGCCGCGGTCCAGTTGGGCACGGGTGCCTTGGCGGGCATTCGCTTGAAATGCAACCACGACCTGGTGAACCAAGGCTTCGTTGTAGTCACGGGCGAACAGCGTGTCGGGTGCATCCACCTTGGACGTGGCCTGGCCTTGTTCGTTGAGGAGCTCGAGCTGCATGCTTAGGCTCCTTTCTTGAGCTTGGCCTTGACGGCCGGGCGCACGACCACGTGGCCGTTCTTGGCACCGGGCACAGCGCCGCGGACGAGCAGCAGCGAGCGCGCTTCGTCAACACGGATCACGTCCAGGTTTTGGGTGGTGACGGTCTCGTCACCCATGTGGCCCGTCATCTTCTTGCCGGGGAACACCCGGCCCGGGTCTTGGGCCATGGAGATCGAGCCCGGCACATTGTGCGAACGGCTGTTGCCGTGCGACGCGCGCTGCGAGCTGAAATTGTGACGCTTGATCGCGCCCTGGAAGCCCTTGCCGATGGAGGTGCCCTGCACGTCCACCTTCTGGCCCGCGGCGAACAAGGCCACGGGCACCACGGCGCCGGGCTTGTACTGGCCTGCGGTTTCCGCGCTGACGCGGAATTCCTTCAGGATCTCACCGGCTTCGACGCCGGCCTTGGCCAAGTGGCCTGCGGCGGGCTTGATCACGCGGCTGGCCCTGCGGCTGCCGAAAGTGACCTGAAGCGCGTCGTAGCCATCGGTGGCCGTGGTCTTGACTTGCGTGACGCGGTTGTTGGACACGTCGAGCACAGTCACGGGGATGGCGTCGCCATCGTCCGTGAAGATGCGCGTCATGCCCACCTTGCGGCCCAGCAAGCCGAGCTGTTCGCTCAAACTCATGGTTTTCTCCAGCGAACCAACGATGCGGCCCGCCTTGTTCACGATCCCGAGATCGATTGCCCGGGGTGGATGTCCTCCGACCTGGGTAGAGCCCAAGTCGGGGAAAGCCCGCGAGTATAGCAGTGGCGGCATCTGCCGCAACCGCTAGCTCACGCGCTCGGTCTTACTGCAGCTTGATCTCGACGTCCACGCCGGCCGGCAGGTCGAGCTTCATCAGCGCGTCCACGGTCTTGTCGGTGGGGTCGACGATGTCCATCAGGCGCTGGTGCGTGCGAATCTCGAACTGGTCGCGGCTCGTCTTGTTGACGTGGGGCGAACGCAGGATGTCGAAACGCTGCATGCGCGTCGGCAGGGGCACCGGGCCCTTGACGATGGCGCCCGTGCGCTTGGCCGTTTCCACGATTTCCAGGGCCGACTGGTCGATCAGCTTGTAGTCGAAGGCCTTCAGACGGATACGGATCTTTTGCTTGGCGGACATGGCTTTGATCCTTATTCGATGATCTTGGCCACGACGCCGGCACCGACGGTGCGGCCGCCCTCACGGATGGCGAAGCGCAGGCCTTCTTCCATCGCGATCGGGTTGATCAGCTTCACGGTGATGCTGACGTTGTCGCCAGGCATGACCATTT
>JANOBX010000015.1:0-33952 GCA_031411875.1 Burkholderiales bacterium
TTCTTCAACCGCCAGGACTTCGCCGCACTCTCGAAGAACTTCATCGCCGTGCACGTCGATGGCGACCGCCCGGGCGCACAGAAGCTCGGTGCGCGCTTCAAGGTGACCGGTTATCCGACCACGGTGCTGTTCAGCCCGAACGGGCAGGAAATCACCCGCCTGCCCGGCGAGGTCGACGCGCCCCAGGCCCTGGCCGTGTTGCAGCAGGGCCTGAACGGCGGCCGCGCGATCAAGTCGGTGCTGGCCGACGCCCTGACCGGCAAGCCGCTGACGGCGGGCGACTGGCGGCTGCTGGCGTTCTATGGCTGGGAAATCGACGAACAGCAGGTCGTGCCGAAATCGGAACTCGCAGGCCTGCTGACCACGCTGGCCACGCGCAGCCCCACGGGCGACGGCGAAACCACGCAGCGGCTGTGGCTGAAGGCCCTGGCCGCCAGCGACGACGGCCAGGGCGTGAAACCCGACGAGGCCCTGCGCGAGCGTGTGCTGCGCCTGCTGGCCGACCCGGCCCAGGCCCGCTTGCAGATGGACGTGCTGACGGGTGGCGCCACCGATATCGTGCGCACGCTCGAAGCCGACGATTCACCGCGCCGGCCGGCGCTGGTGCAGGCCTTCGAAACGGCGCTGAAGCGCTTCGAATCCGACACCACGCTGTCTCGTGGCGACCGCCTGGGTGCGCTCACCGCCCGCATCGAGCTTGCCCGCCTGGCCCTGCCGAAGGACAGCGTGCAGGTGAGCCTGCCGCCCACCCTGCTGGCGGAGGTGCGCGCGCAGGTGCAGCGCGACGACCGCGAGATCACCGACGGCTACGAGCGCCAGGCCGTCATCACCAGCGCCGCCTACGCCCTGGGCCGCGCCGGGCTGTGGGCAGACAGCGACGCGCTGCTGCTGGCCAACATGGCGAAGAGCCACTCGCCCTATTTCCTGATGAGCCAGCTCGGCAGCAACCTGCGCAAGCAGGGTCGCAAGGAAGAGTCCTTGAAGTGGTACCAGCAGTCGTTCGAGAAGAGCGAAGGCCCGGCCACCCGGCTGCAATGGGGCAGCGGCTACCTCAACGCCCTGGTCGACCTGGCGCCAGGCGACACCGCGCGCATCGAGCAGCTGGCCGCGCAACTGATCGGGGAAGCGGCCAAGGACAAGGCGGCGTTCGAAGGACGCAGCGCGCGTTCGCTGCAGCGCGCCGGGGCCAAGCTCACGGCCTGGAACGCCGACGGCAAGCACGCACCCGTGATGAAGAAGCTGCAGGCTCAATTGAACGGCGTATGTGCCAAGGTCGACGTGGCCGACGGCCAGCGCGCGGCCTGCCAGGCCGTGCTGAAGCCTGCGCCCAAGAAGGCTGCCTGATGCCGCGCCCGGTGCTCGCCGAAGCCCAGATCCACCCCGCAGTGCGCGACGCGGTGGCGAACCACCACCGCCAGGTCATCGACGCGGCGCAGCAGGCCGTCGCGCAGCACCCGGTGGTGGTGTTCGGCATGGCCGCGAACCCCTTCGTGAAGAAGGCCAGGCGCGCGCTGGACGCTGCCGGCGTGGCCCACCATGACATCGACCATGGCGGCTATCTCAGCGAATGGCGGCGGCGCAACGCCCTGAAGATGTGGGCCGGCTGGCCGACCTTCCCGATGGTGTTCGTCAAGGGACAACTGGTCGGCGGCGCCGAAGACCTGGCACGGTTGATCGCCAGCGGCGAACTGAAGCAGCTGCTGGGCTGAATTCGCCCCGGCCAGGGCCGCGTCAAGCGGCCTTGTCGATCTTCTCTTCGGCCTCCCTCACTTCTTCAGGGGTGGCCTCGGGCTCCTGCTGAACGGCCTGGGCGTCGGGCTCGAAACTGAGTTCGATGAACACCGGAAAGTGGTCCGACCCCCAATGCGGCAGCCGGCGGAACGCCACCAGGCGGAAATGCGAAGTGTGGAACACGTGGTCCAGGGGGAACCGGACCACCGGCCACTTCGAATTGAAGGTGTGGAAGAAGCCGCGCCCAATTCGGGGGTCGAGCAGGCCGCTGATGTTGCAGAACAGGTCGTTCGTGCGCGACCAGGCCACGTCGTTCATGTCGCCGCAGACCAGGGCCGGCGCGTCCAGCGCACGGATCTCGCGGCCGACCATCAGCAGCTCGGCGTCACGCTCTGTGGCGCGGCTGTTTTCGCCCGGCGCCGGCGGACGCGGGTGCAGGCAGCGCAGCACCACGTCCTGCCCGTTGAGCAGCCGCACGCGGGCGTGGATCGAGGGCACGTCGTCCTCGACGAGGAACTTCACCTGGGCGTCCAGCAGCTCCAGCCTGGAATACAGCAGCATGCCGTAGGTGTTGTCTTGTGGCTGCAGCAGCTTGTACCGGTAGCGACCTTCCAGGGTGCGCAGCGCATGCTGCCACCAGGCGTCGCTCTCGGCGGTGAGCACCAGGTGCGGGTCGTGCTCGTCGATCAGTCGCAACAGCCCGGCGGCGCTGCGATGGCTCATCAGCACGTTGGCGCAGAGCAGGCTGATGTGGGCGTCGGGATCGGCGTCTTGGCTGTCCTGCACCTGCTTGGGGTACAGCGGGGTGTAAGGCGCCATGCGCCACGTCTGGTAGGCGCAGCAGCCGGCCAGTGCCACGATCCACAAGTTGGAAAGCCAGCCGCTCCCGTGCCGCACGGCCAGCAGGGCGATCAGCACCAGCGCCGAGAGCAGCGCAATCTGCAGCCGCGGAAAGTCGAAGACCCGGACCCACCAGTCGTCCAGCCGGGCTAGCGGCAGCAGCGTCGCCACGATGAGCACAGTGCCGAGAACGATCAGCGCGGTTTCCAGGGTTTCAGCTCCTCCGGCAGGATATTCAGGCCATCGGACGGCCCACGGACGGCGACCGCCCGAGGGACGCCCGCGGCCGCAAGCGGGGCAACGGGGATGCCTGCGAAACGTAAGCCTTTGCAGCGAGCGCTCGTCATTCACACGGCAAAGCCGGCAATTCGTCGGCTCGTCTGACCTTTTGCCGGTGCCTGCATGGGCTGCTGCGGTCGGGCCACGCAGAATTCGCGGCATGCAGATTCCGCACTCCTTTTCCGCCGTCGTGCTCGGCCTGGCCCTGGCATTCGTGGCCGATACCGCCGAGGCTGCCGCAGGCCCTCCCGGCACCCAGCCCTGCCGCCTGCCAGGGGTTGTCACCGCCGCCTGGTGCGGTGTGCTCCCTCGGCCGCTCGACCCGGCGCAGCCTCAGGGGCGCCAGATCGATCTGCACTTCGCCGTCCTGCCGGCCCGGGCCCGCAACAAGCGCCCCGACCCGGTGCTGTTCTTCGCCGGCGGCCCGGGCCAGAGCGCGATGGCGCTGGCCGGCAGCATCAACGCCCTGATGGCGCGCACCCTGAACCGCCGCGACGTGGTGCTCATCGACCAGCGAGGCACCGGCCGAAGCGCAGCACTCACCTGCGACGACGACCCGCCGACCCGGGCGCTGGCCGACATCGGCAGCACCGAACGGCAGCTCGCCGAAATCGAGCGCTGCCGCCTGGCGCTGCAGAAACTGCCCCACGGCGACCTGCGCCACTACACCACCGTCATCGCCACCCAGGACGCCGACGCCGTGCGCCAGGCGCTGGGTGCCGCCCAGGTGAACCTGGTCGGGGGCTCCTATGGCACCCGCGCTGCGCTGGACTACATGCGCCAGTTTCCGCAGTCGGTGAGACGTGCCGTGCTGGACGGCCTGGCGCCGCCCGACATGGTGTTGCCGGCCAGCTTCTCGCCCGACGCCCAGACCGCCTTCGACGCCACCCTGGCCGCCTGCGAAGCCGACCCCGCGTGCGGCAAAGCCTTCCCGGATCTGCGCCGCGACTGGCAGGCCCTGCTCGCCAGCCTGCCGCGCGAGGTGACGGCCACGCATCCCGTCACCGGACTGCCTGAAACCATCGCCCTCGGGCGCGACGCCGTGTTGTCGATGGCGCGCACGCCGCTGTACGCGCCGACGCTGGCATCGGCACTGCCCCTGGCCATCACCGAAGCCGCCAGCGGCCGCTTCCAGGCGCTGCTGGGCCTGGGCGCGACCCTGGGCAGCCGGCGTGGGACGGGGCTGGCCATGGGCATGCACTTCTCGGTGGTCTGCGCCGAGGACATTCCACGCATGGCCGATGCCAGCGCAGCCGCCGAGGCACCGGGCGCAGACTTCGGCGACAGCTTCGGCCGCATCTACACCCGCGCCTGCGCCGACTGGCCGCGCGGCGCCGTGCCGGCTGCGTTCTACACCCTCCCCACCGCTGCCGCGGCCACGCTGCTGCTGTCCGGCGGCGCCGACCCGGCCACACCGCCGCGGCACGGCGACAGGGTGGCCCAGGCATTGGGTTCCAAGGCCCGCCATGTCGTCGTGCCCCAGGCCGGCCACGGCGTGATGGGCATCGGCTGCATGCGAGACGTTGTCTTCCGTTTCATCGACGCCGGCAGCGACGACGATGCCTTGAAGGTCGACGCCGACTGCGCCCGCAACATCCCGCGGCCCGCTGCCTTCCTGCCCGTGCTGCCGGCCAGCGCAGGAGCCCGGCCATGATCGAGGTGAAGAATCTGTCGAAGCGTTTCATCCAGGGCAGTGGCCGCAAGGCGCGGACCGTGCAGGCGGTCGACGGGGTGCATTTCACGGCGGCCGACGGCCGCATCACCGGCCTGCTCGGCCCGAACGGCGCCGGCAAGACCACCACGCTGCGCATGGTGGCCGCCTTGCTGCCCCCCGACGGCGGGCAGATCCATGTCGACGGCATCGACGTTGCCGCACAGCCCAGCCAGGCGCTGGCCCGCATGGGCGTGCTCAGCGACGCCCGCGGCCTGTACCCGCGGCTGACGGCGCGCGAGAACATCGTCTACTACGGCCGCCTGCACGGCATGACGGTCGCGGCCGCCAACGCCCGCGCCGACACCCTGGCCCGGATGCTCGACATGGCGCCCCTGCTGGAGCGCCGCACCGAAGGCTTCAGCCAGGGCGAGCGCATGAAGACGGCACTGGCACGCGCGCTGATCCACGACCCGCCCAACATCATTCTCGACGAACCCACCAATGGCCTGGACGTGCTGGCCACCCGTGCCTTGCGCGAGGCCTTGCGGCGGCTGCGCGACGACGCCGGCAAGTGCATCGTCTTCTCCAGTCACATCATGCAGGAGGTCGAACGCCTGTGCGACGAGGTCGTGGTGGTGGCCCACGGCCGCACGGTGGCCCAGGGCAGCGTGCGTGAACTGCTGGCGCAGACCGGCCAGACCGACTTCGAGGAGACCTTCGTGACCTTGGCTTTCGGCACCCCAGCCACCACCGGAGCTGCACCTTGAATCGCGCCTTGCTCGGCAGTGCCCTGCGCGTCTACTTGAAGGAACTGCTGGACGCGTTGCGCGACCGGCGCACCTTGCTAGTGGTTTTGGTCAGTTCGGTGGCCATGGGCCCGCTGGTGCTCTTGCTCGTCAGCCAGCTGGTGGGCAGCAGGGAACAGCGCGCCGAGGCCCGGGTCGTGGTCGTCCAGGGCATGGAGCACGCGCCCGGCCTGCGCAACTTTCTCGAACGCCAGACCTACACGATCCAGGCGGCGCCGGCCGACTTCGAACAGCAGCTCAAGGACAGCAAGCTCGGCGATCCGGTGCTGGTGGTGCCGGCCAACTTCCAGCAGGAACTGGCCCGCGGCGCACCTCCCGTGGTCGAGCTGCTGTCGAGCAGCGGCAACCAGCGCGCCGATTCCGGGAGCATCCGCATCCTGCGCCTGTTGCAGGCCTACAACCAGGAACAGGCCCAGCTGCGTCTGGCGGTGCGCGGCATCCCGCCGGCGGCGCTGGAAGCCCTGCAGATCGAAGAGCGCGACCTGGCTGAGCCTGGCGTGCGTGCGGCCCAGCTGGCCGTGATGGTGCCTTACTTCGTGATGATGGCGGTGCTGTATGGCGCGCTCAACGCCGCGCTCGACACCACCGCCGGCGAACGTGAACGCGGCAGTCTCGAGCCGCTGCTGATGAACCCCGCGCCGCGCTGGGCGATGGTGCTGGGCAAGTGGGCGGCGGTGGCCAGCCTGGGCATGCTGATCGCAGTGCTCAGCTGCATGAGCTTCCTGCCGGCGCAGTGGCTGTTGCGCAGCGAGTCGCTGGCCGCGGTGTTCCAGTTCGGGCTGCGCGAGGCGCTGTGGTTCATCGGTCTGCTGGTGCCGCTGGCGGCGCTCGTCTCGGCGCTGCTGATGGCCATCGCCATCCGCTGCAAGAGCTTCAAGGAAGCCCAGGCCAATGCCACCGTGGTCATCCTGGTGGTGTCGCTGCTGCCCTTGATGACCCTGTTCAACCAGGAAGGCACGGCGCCCTGGCACCTGTGGGTGCCGGCATTGGCCCAGTCCACCCTGATGGCCCAGGTGCTCAAGGGCGAGACGCCCCTGCCGGCCGACCTGCTGGTCACCGCTGCCGTGGGCCTTGCCGTGACGGTTCTCGCGCTGGGCTACGTGGTGCGCATGCTGCGCAGTGCGGCGTTGAAATAAGGCCCGCACGCTGCGGTCGAAAGGCGACCGCCGGCGAGCGGAAAACCATGCTCTCGGATGGGGCGAGAGCCGGCCCGCAAGCGCACAGTTCAGTCGTTGCAGTGTCGCAGGGCGCGCTGCACTTCGGATTGCCAGGGCAGGGTGTGCACCAGTTCGTTGAGGAACAGTGCGGACTGCCGTGCCGTCAAGACTTCGCCCTCGCCCCCGACAAGGCGCAGGTTCGAAACGACCGACATCGGATCGGCGATGGCCACCACGCCAGCCGCGATTTGTACCCAGTCCCAGGCCATTCCCGCTTCGCCGTTGTCGGCACGGGCGGCCCAAATCGTCTGACCGGCAGGCGGATAGAGCGGATCACCCGAAAAGATGATGCGTGTTCCGATATGCTTGAAGCGGGCCGAAACTTCCGTATGGGCCTGCCACAATATCGGCGGCCACGCGCGCAGCGCCCAGGGAGTGACAGCAGGGGGCAAGGGCGGCGCGATGTGGTGAAGGGCGTGTGACATGCCTGTAGTTTTCGGCAGGAACGGCCCGGAGGAAAGCTGTAAACCCTGTCAGGGCTGTATTGCCCTGATCGTTCCTGTCCGGTCTAGTGAGGCGGCCGATGCTCCCCGGTGGATATCTTTCGGTGATGGAAGCGCGGAATCGAGAAGAGTTCCGCAGCGAGATCATTCGTTTTGCGCACAAGCTCGAATTCAAGACCGTGTCGGCGATCACGGTGATCGACCGTGGCCTCGGCAAAAGCGAGTTCATCCACGTCGACAACACGCCCGCGCACTACACGGAAACCTACTCGGACCCCAGCCTGTGCCGGCGCGACCCGGTCAGCCAGCATTGCAAGAGGCAGACGGTGCCCATCATCTGGGACCAGAGCACCTACACGCGCCAGGGTGCCGGCGACCTCTGGGAGCACCAGGCGATGTACGGCTATCGCACCGGCATCGCCATGGCGCTGCACATGCCCGAAGGGCAGCACTTCATGCTGGGCGTGGATCGAGACGAGCCCCTGCCTTCGAGTCCGGACCACCTGCAACGCATCGTGGCCGACCTCCAGCTGTTCGCGGTACACGCGCAGGCCGCAGCGGTGCGCCTGTTGGTTCCGCAGGCCTTGCAGCCCGAGCGCCCGTCGCTTACCCCACGCGAACTGGAAGCCCTGCACTGGACGATGGAAGGCAAGACCGCCTGGGAGGTCGGAGCCGTCCTGGGCATCAGCGAGAGAACCGCGGTGCTGCACGTCAACAACGCCATGCACAAGCTGGGCTGCACCACCAAGCATCAGGCGGTGCTGAAGGCTTTGCGGCTCGGCCTGATCAATTGAACGTGCCGGCCCGGGCTCAGTTCGAACCTGTAAGAGCTGACAGTTTTCGCCACGGCGGGTGGCTGCTCCAATGTCGTCAAGCGTGCAACTGCGCGCAAAGGCCACCACGGAGCTCTCATGCAAGCCACCCCTTTCAGTGTTGTTTTCAGCAAGATCCCGCAAACCAATCCGGCCAAGTCTGGCATTCGGGAACTGCAGATCGACGAGCTCTTCCAAGTCGGCGGCGGGTTGCCGAAAGGCGGCTGGCAGGCCCGGGAGATCGATATGCCAGCCAATCTCACAACCTCACTGGAACCGCTCCCGAAAGGTGGTTGGGCGCAAGCCTGAGGACCATTTTGTCCGCGCTCGGGAGCGCGTCCCTCAAGCTCCGGAGTGCTTGCGGGCTGGCCCTGCCAGCCCGCATTTTTTCAATCTTCGTTGCCCAGCTCGCCTGTCGGTACCGCCCGACGGGCTCGCATCGCGGCCTGACGCCAGTCCAGCATGCGCCCGCTCTTCAGGACTGAAGCGCTGGACGCGCAGCGCCAGCCCTGGTTGGGCCAGGTGCACCTGGTGCGACCGCTGTCGCTGACGGCGTTGACGATCGGCATCGTCCTGACAGCCTTGGCCGTCGGTACCTTCATTTCGCTCGCGGGCTACACACGAAAGGCGACTGCAGCCGGGGTGTTGATGCCCGACCGCGGCTTGATCCGTCTCGTGCCGACTGCCGCGGGAACCGTACTTGAACGGCGCGTCGAAGAAGGCCAGGCCGTGCGCGCCGGCGACGTGCTGTTCGTGCTGACCCTCGAACGACCGCTTTACGACAACGCCGTGCAATCGCGGGTGGAGCGCAGCCTGGAGGCCAGGCGTCGCAGTCTCGAGGCATCGGCGCAACAGCAGCAGGCGCTTTCGTCGACGCGCCAGACCGCGCTGGAGCGCCGGCTCGAAGCCTTGGCGCTGGAATCGGCACAGCTCGACAGTGAAGCAGCGCTGCAGCAACAACGGCTGGCGCTGGCACAAAAGGCGCTGGCGCGGCTGGAATCGATGCAGGCCGAACAGTTCATCTCGCCGGCGCAGACGCAGGCCAAGGCCGAGGAAGTGCTGGCGCTTCAGGCGGCGACGCAGACCCTGGCCCGCCAGCGCGCCGCGCTCGAACGCGATCGCGCCGAGCTCGACGGCGAGCGTCGCGAACTGCCGCTGCTGGCGGGCAATGCCGCCGGTGGCATCGAGCGCGACCTGGCACAGCTGTCGCGTGAAAGCGCCGAACTCGATGCCGACCGGCGGCTGCTGGTGCGCGCGCCGCAAGACGGGACGGTGAGTGCCGTTCTGGCCGACTCGGGCCAGGCGGTCTCGCCGGCCTCGGCGCTGGCCAATCTGGTACCGGCTGGGGCACATCTGCAGGCCCATCTGTACGCGCCGTCGAGCGCCGTGGGTTTCGTGCAGGCTGGGCAGGACGTGCGTCTGCGCCTGGCGGCCTATCCGTATCAGAAGTTCGGGCATCTGCCTGGGCGGGTGACGCAGGTCTCGCGCACACCGGTGGCCGCAAGTGAACTGGCCCTGCTGGCCGTCGCCAGCACCGGCAGTGCCGCGAGCCAGCCGATGTTCCGCATCACCGTGGCCTTGCAACCCGTCGCGGCCACGCCTGCGCTGCCGCTGTCTGCGGGCATGCAGCTGTCTGGCGACGTGCTGCTGGAACGCCGCCGCCTCCTGGAATGGTTGTTCGAGCCCCTGCTGGGCTGGCGCAGCCGCAACGCCTAGGCGAAGACGTTCAGATGCTGAACCCGGGTTCCCTGCTCGGCAGCCTGCTGCCCCGCCTGCGCCTGGGCGGGCTGGGCGGCGACCAGCGCGTGCCCGTGGTGCTGCAGACCGAAGCCGCCGAGTGCGGCCTGGCCTGTCTGGCGATGGTGGCTGCAGCCCACGGGCTGCGCACCGACCTGCCTACGCTGCGCCAGCGCTTCTCGCTGTCGATGAAGGGGGTGACCCTGGCCGAGATGGTGCGCATGGCCGGCGTGCTGAAGCTCGGCGCCCGTGCGCTGCGGGCCGAGCCGGCCGAACTGCCGCAACTGCGCCTGCCATGCATCCTGCACTGGAACATGAACCACTTCGTCGTGCTCGTGGGCTTCGAGCGCGGCGTGGCCATCATTCACGACCCGGGCCATGGCCGGCGCCGCGTCAAGGAAGACGAGCTGTCGCGCCATTTCACGGGTGTCGCCCTGGAGCTTGAACCGACCGTCGACTTCGCCCCCGCGCGACAGGTCCAGCGGGTAAGCCTGCGCCAGCTGCTGGGCACGGTCAGTGGCCTGAAGCGTTCGCTGGCACAGATTGCGCTGCTGGCGCTGGCGCTCGAACTGTTCATGCTGCTCACGCCCTTCTTCATGCAGTGGGTGGTCGACGGGGTACTGCTCAGTGGCGACACGGACCTGCTCATGACGCTGGGCATCGGCTTCGGGCTGCTCGTGCTGATCCAGGTGGCCACGGCGGCCGCGCGAGGCTGGGCCGTGCTGGTGTTGTCCACCACACTCAATCTCCAGTGGCTGGTCAACGTGTTCACGCACCTGCTGCGGCTGCCCGTAGGCTGGTTCGAGAAACGCCATTCTGGCGACATCTGGTCACGCTTCGGCTCGGTGCAGCAGATCCAGCGCACGCTGTCCACCCAGTTCATCGAAGCGCTGCTGGACGGCGTGCTGGTGCTGTTGACGCTGACCGTGATGGCCTTCTACAGCCTGCAGCTGACCGCCGTGGCCGTGGCGGCCGTGGCCGTGTACGGGCTGCTGCGCTGGGCCTTCTTCAGGCGCCTGCGCGAGGCCAGCGAAGAAGCGCTGGTGTTCGAGGCACGGCAGAACACGCACTTCCTCGAAAGCCTGCGCGGGGTGCAGGCCATCAAGCTGTTCAACGCCCAGGCCGATCGCCGTTCGCGTTTCGCCAGCCTGGTGGTGGACACCATGAACGCCGGCATCGCCATCCGCAAGCTCGAACTGATGTTCACGGTGCTGCACCGCGGCCTGTTCGGCCTGGAACGCGTGGCCGTGATCTGGCTCGGCGCTCTGCTGGTACTCGACCAACGCCTCAGCGTCGGCATGCTGTTCGCCTTCTTCGCCTTCAAGGAAACCTTCGCGCTGCGGTTTTCCGGGCTGATCGACAAAGCCGTGGAGCTGAAGATGCTGCGACTGCAGGGCGAACGCCTGGCCGACATCGTGCTGACCGCCCCCGAAGACGCGAACACCACCGACCCGCTGGCGCCCGCCCCGCTGGTGCCGGCCAGCCTGGAGCTGCGCGACGTGCACTTCCGCTACGCCGACGGCGAACCGGCGGTGCTGAACGGCGTGAGCCTGCGGGTGGAAGCGGGCGAATCGGTGGCCATCGTCGGCCCCTCGGGTTGTGGCAAGACGACGCTGCTGAAGCTGATGCTGGGGGTGCACGCGCCGACCTCGGGCGAGGTCCTGGTGGGTGGCGTGCCCTTGGCCAAGCTGGGCCTGAATGCCTGGCGCGACATGGTCGGCGTGGTGATGCAGGACGAGCCCCTGTTCACCGGCAGCGTGGCCGACAACATCAGCTTCTTCAGCCCCGATGTCGACACCGACTGGCTGCAGCAGTGCGCCCGCGTGGCCGCCATCCACGACGACATCGTCGCCATGCCGATGGGCTACCACACGCTGATCGGCGACATGCGCACGGCCTTGTCCGGCGGCCAGAAGCAGCGCCTGCTGCTGGCGCGTGCGCTGTTCAAACGGCCGCGGCTGCTGCTGCTGGACGAAGCCACCAGCCATCTCGACGTGGACCGTGAACGCAGCGTGAACCAGGCCGTTCGCCAGCTGGCGCTGACGCGCATCATCGTGGCGCACCGGCCGGAGACGATTGCCTCGGCCGGGCGCGTGATCGCCCTTCACGAAGGCCGGGTGGCGCAGGACCTGCGCAGCGTGGGCGGCACGGCCGGCACGGCCTTGCAATAGATCTGAGGAGCCGGCTTCGTTGGGCAGGTGCTGATCCAAAGCACCGCGTGCGGCGGGCAAGAGACCATGGCAGCAGTGGCCAGGGCACGAGGCCGATCAGGGCCCGGCCGAGAACTTTTTGCAGGACATGGTCGATGCCGCCCGCGCGGGTGGCTCTGCGGCATGAGCGGATGAGTTCACGGCGCAGTCATCACTTCAAGCTGCTGCAGCCAGGCCAGGGCAGTTGAAGCGCTGGTCCCGCACATCGCCTCCTCGGGCCGCAAGGTGCGGCAGACCGCAGGCCGCCCGACCTGGCCGAACAGCCGGCAGGCCTTGTTTTCGTCGAGCTGCGCGCAAGGGACGCCCGCCGGCTTTCCCGCGGGCATCCCGGGAATGGGCGAGGAGATCGACGGCGCGATGCAGCAGGCTCCGCAGCCTGGGCGACAGTTCATGCAGGACATGCTATCGCGGTGATGGCGACTGCCAATGCGGGTCGGCGCGCAGCAGACGATAATGAGAACCATTCGCAACGCAAGACCTTCTGGAGTAGACCCATGGCCAAGTCAGCCGCTTTCGGTGCCTTGCACGTCGTCATTGCCTTCAGCATCGGCTATGCGCTGACAGGCAGTTTCGCCATCGCAGGCGCCATCACCTTGATCGAACCGCTGGTGAACACCGTGGCCCACTACTTCTTCGATGGCTGGTGGACGCGCCGCGAAGCGCGTCGCGCATCGGCGCGCGAAGCACTGGAACTGGCCGCTGCTGCCGGGAAACTCCCGGCACCGGCCCCCGCGTAAGGGCGTACCGCCCCGTAAAATGCGGGGTTCGATGGAACACCCTCAGCAATTCGATGTGATCGTGGTTGGCGGCGGGCACGCCGGTACCGAGGCTGCCCTGGCCGCGGCGCGCATGGGCTGTACCACGTTGCTGCTCACGCACAACATCGAAACTTTGGGGCAGATGAGCTGCAACCCCAGCATCGGCGGCATCGGCAAGGGCCACCTGGTCAAGGAAGTCGATGCCCTCGGCGGGGCCATGGCGGCGGCCACGGACAAAGCCGGCATTCAGTTTCGCATCCTCAACGGCAGCAAAGGCCCGGCGGTTCGGGCCACGCGCGCGCAGGCCGACCGGGTGCTGTATCGCGCCGCCATCCGCCAGCGGCTGGAAAACCAACCGAATCTTTGGCTGTTCCAGCAGGCGGTGGACGATCTGATGTTGCAGGGTGACCGGGTGGTCGGCGCCGTCACGCAGGCCGGTGTGCGCTTTCGCGGCCGGGCCGTCGTGCTCACTGCGGGCACCTTCCTGGATGGCCGGGTGCACGTGGGGCTGCAAAACCACAGCGCCGGCCGGGCCGGCGACCCGCCAGCGATGAGCCTGTCGGCACGGCTGAAGGAACTGAAGCTGGCGCAAGGTCGCTTGAAGACCGGGACACCGCCGCGCATCGATGGCCGGTCCATCGACTTCAGCCGGCTCGTCGAACAGCCCGGCGACCTGGACCCCGTGCCGGTGTTCAGCTTCCTGGGTCGGGCCGAGCAGCATCCACGCCAGGTGCCGTGCTGGATCACCCACACCAACGAACGCACCCACGACATCATCCGGGGCGGCTTCGACCGCAGCCCCATGTTCACCGGTGTGATCGAAGGGGTGGGCCCGCGCTACTGCCCCAGCATCGAAGACAAGGTGAACCGCTTCGCCGACAAGAACAGCCACCAGGTGTTCCTTGAACCCGAGGGGCTGACGACCCACGAGTTCTATCCCAACGGCATCTCCACCTCCCTGCCCTTCGATGTGCAGATTGCGGCGGTTCAGTCGATGTTGGGCTTGGAGAACGCGCACATCCTCCGGCCGGGTTACGCCATCGAATACGACTTCTTCGACCCTCGTGAGCTGAAACCCACCTTCGAGACTCGCGCACTCGGAGGTCTGTTCTTCGCCGGCCAGATCAACGGCACGACGGGTTATGAAGAAGCCGCCGCCCAGGGCCTGTTTGCCGGCGCGAATGCAGCCCTGCAGGTGACCGGGCGCGGACCCTGGCTTCCAAGACGGGACCAGGCTTATCTGGGCGTGCTGGTGGACGATCTGGTGACCAAGGGCGTGACGGAGCCCTACCGCATGTTCACCAGCCGTGCCGAGTACCGCCTGCAGCTGCGGGAGGACAACGCCGACCTTCGCCTGACGCCACATGGCCGCGCCCTGGGGCTGGTGGACGACCTTCGCTGGGCTGCCTTCGAGACCAAGCGCGAGCGGCTGGAACGTGAGCTGCAACGCCTGCGCGCCACCTGGGTGCGACCGGCCACCGTGCCGCCGGCCGACGCTGAAAGAGTGATCGGCAAGGCCTTGGAACATGAATACAACCTGGCGGATTTGCTGTGCCGCCCTGGCGTGGGCTGGGACCACACGGCCGAGCTCGCAGGGCTTGCACATGGCGCCCAAAGTGTTTCACGTGAAACGCTGCGCGCCGAATGGGGCCGGCTGGAAGCCGATGCCGTGATCGAGCAGGCCGAAATTGCCGTGAAGTACGCCGGCTACATCGGCAAGCAAAACGATGAAGTGGAACGTGCCTCTGCGCTGGAGCACTTGCAGCTTCCTGAAGAACTGGACTACAGCCAGGTCAAGGCCTTGTCCTTCGAAGTGCGCCAAAAGCTCAACCGGCATCGGCCTGCGACGTTGGGAGAGGCTTCGCGGATCTCAGGGGTGACGCCGGCGGCGGTGTCCCTGTTGCTGGTACACCTCAAGAAGGGACGCTTCAAGGGTTTCACGCAGGCGCTCAGCCCCAGTCAGGAACACGCCGCTTGAAGCTCAACGACGCGGAACTGCCAGGCGACAGTTCCGCCCTCCTTGCACGGGCCTTGGGCTCGCCGCTGGAGCCGGCCTTGAGCCAGAAGCTGCTGCAATATGTCGGCATGCTGGCGCGCTGGAACAGCACCTACAACCTGACAGCGGTGCGGACTCCCGAGGGAATGCTCACCCAGCATCTCGCAGACTGCCTGTCTGTCGTTGCGCCGCTGCAGCGCCGACTGGGGCACGGGCCGGTCACACGCCGAATGTTGGACGTCGGCAGCGGCGGGGGATTACCCGGCGTTGTGCTCGCCGCCTGCCTGCCGAAGATGCAGGTCGTTTGCGTGGATGCTGTGGCGAAGAAGGCCGCATTCGTACGTCAGGCCGCCGCAGAATTGGGTTTGCCAAACCTGGTGTCGGTGCACGCACGCATCGAAGCGATGCCTGCAGAGGCTTTCGAACTGATCACATCACGCGCCTTTGCCTCCCTGGCCGACTTCACCCGCCTGACCCGACATCTGCTGGCGCCAACCGGTGTGTGGATGGCCATGAAAGGCAAAACGCCCGACGCTGAAATGGCGGCCCTCGCCGCGGGGGTGGAGGCGTTTCACGTGGAACCCGTCCAAGTTCCGGGCCTGGATGCCCAGCGCTGCCTCGTTTGGATGAAACTGAAAACCGACCGATGACCACCCAGCGATCTGCTGCCCCCGGACGCGCGCTTGCCACTGCGCTGCTGCTCAGTGCGCATTGCACGGCCTCGATGGCTGCACCTGCCGTTTCCGACCCGTTGCCGGTCAAGGCCCTGGCGAGCCTGAATGTTCCAAGCTATATGGGCACCTGGTACCAGGTCGCCTGGTTTCCAAATCGCTTTCAAAAGCAGTGTGTCAGCGACACCACCGCTCAATATCGCCAGAGAACCGACGGCCGAGTGATCGTGCTGAACCGATGCAAAACAGCCGACGGGAGCTTCGACGACGCCGAAGGTCTGGCTCGGCCCGCGGGATCCCGCCTGCAAGGTGAGAGCCTGCAGCCGGCCCAGTTGGAAGTCAGCTTTCTGCCCGCCGCCCTGCGCTGGTTGCCCATCTGGGGCAGCTACTGGGTCCTCGAACTGGCCGATGACGGCCGGTTCGCGGTCATCGGTGAACCCACGCGCGAGTATCTTTGGGTGGTCTCTCGAACGCCGCGGCTGACGGCGAGCGACGAAACTGCGATACGCTCCCGCCTCGCCTCGTTCGGCTACGACCTGTCACGCTGGCAGAGCCACCCCCACGGTACCCCGGCAGCACCGCGCTAGAAGCTTGCCTCCCCGGAAAAACCGCACGAAATGCTTGGCATTGCCGACTACAGCGCCTTCTGCGCGGCCATCGTGCTGTTTCTGGCGCTTCCTGGACCAGGAACCTTCTGCTTGCTGGCCAGCACAGGCAAGGGTGGGCTGCGTGGCGGAGCGGCGGCCACCGCTGGTGTGATCGTCGGCGACCAGGTGCTGCTCTGGCTGGCCGTGGCGGGTGTGGCCGCACTGCTGGCGGCCCACCCGGTGCTGTTCAAGCTGGTCCAGTACTTGGGAGCGGGCTATCTGGCCTGGATCGGACTGAAGCTGATCTTTGCCCGATCAGGAACAGAGGCTTCGCCTATTCACATCCGCACCGGCCAGTACGAACGCCAGGCGTTCTTCATCACCCTGCTCAACCCGAAGGCCATCGTCTTCTACATGGCCTTCTTCCCGCTGTTCATCGACCCTGCCACCCATCGCGGCGCCATCACGTTCGCCGCCATGGCGGCCACCATCGCGCTGATCAGCGCCGTGTACTGCTTGCTGCTCTGCACCTTCGCCCAGGCCGTCGGTCAGGTGGTGCGGGCTCATCCCAGGCTGGCACGGGCGCTGGAGCGATTGGCAGGCGTCTTCCTCGTGGGCTTCGGTCTCCGGCTGGCCACTCCATGATGTTTCACGTGAAACCTAGCTGACGGCGATCGCATGCGCATCTTCTGTGTCGCCAACCAAAAAGGCGGGGTCGGCAAGACCACGACCACGGTGAATCTGGCTGCCGGGTTGGCCCAGGTCGGACAACGTGTCTTGGTGGTCGACCTCGATCCGCAAGGCAATGCCACGATGGGCTCAGGCATCGACAAGCGACAGCTCGAGCTCAGCGTCTACGACGTCCTGCTCGAGTCGGCCGACATCGCAGAAGCTCGGCAGCCCAGTCCGAAAGGCGGCTACCACGTGCTGGGCGCAAATCGGGAGCTGGCGGGCGCAGAAGTGGAGCTGGTGCCGCTCGATTACCGTGAAAAGCGGCTTCGTCTTGCCTTGGAGCCCGTGCGCAGCGAATACGACTTCGTCCTCATCGATTGCCCGCCCTCACTCAGCCTGCTGACGCTCAACGGCCTGTGCGCGGCCCACGGCGTCGTCGTGCCGATGCAATGCGAATACTTCGCACTCGAGGGCCTGTCGGACTTGGTCAACACCATCAAGCAGGTGCATGCGAACTTGAACCCCGACCTGCAGATCATCGGGCTGCTGCGCGTGATGTTCGACCCCCGAATCACCTTGCAGCAGCAAGTCAGCGAGCAGCTCAAGGCACACTTTGGGGACAAGGTCTTCAACACCGTCATCCCGCGCAATGTGCGCCTGGCCGAAGCGCCCAGCTATGGGCAGCCAGGAGTCACGTTCGACCCGGCGTCGAAAGGCGCGCAGGCCTTCGTCGAGTTCGCTCGGGAAATGGTGCTGAGGCTGGATTCACGATGACATTCGACGCCACCCTGTTGTCCCGCGTCGAAGATGCTGGTCTGAACGCCAGTGCCCCGCCCCGGCAATTCTGGCTGGACGGCTGGATCGTTCGAACGAACCCGGGCAAGGCGCGCCGTGCGCGCTGCATCAACGCAGTTGCACCCGGTCGCCTGCCATGGGCAGACAAGATGCGCCTGGCGCAGGCCCTGTTGGACGAGGCCGGTTTGCCATTGCTCGTACGCACCACCCGCTTCACCTTGCCGGGGAGCCTCGACGATGAACTTGCCAAGGCAGGCTGGCCGGCGGCCGATGAAACCCAGGTGCTGGTTCGCCCCGACCTGCTCTCGCAAACGCAGCAGGACACCAACAGCACGATGCCCCCTGCAGGGCTTGTCTGGCAACGCTTGAGCCATGAAGCCTACGCCGCCGCCGTGGGCATGCTGCGCGGCTCTTCGCCAGAAGAGATCAAGGCGCATGAAGAACGGCTGCGGTTTTCACCCACACCTTACCGGGGCCATGCCTTGTTGCGGGAAGACGGCCAGGTGCTTTGCTGTGGCCAGTCGGCCCGGGAAGGCACCATGGTGGGTCTCTACGACGTCTACACGCACCCGTCGGCACGCAGTCAGGGCCTGTCGCGATGGCTATGTGGGCGCTTGCTTACATTGGCGGCCGAGGCGGGGGCGACACTGGCCTACCTGCAGGTCGAGACCGACAACGCCGCGGCTCAGAAGGTCTACCGGCGCCTGGGTTTCCAGTACGGCTACAGCTATCACTACCGACAACCGCCGGCCGGCCGCTGATCTACAGGCCGAGGCCTTCGTCCACGCCCAGGTGCACGTTCATCGCCTGCACCGCCGCACCGCTGGCACCCTTGCCCAGGTTGTCCAACCGTGCCATCAGCAGCGCCTGCGTGTCGTTGGCGAACACGAAGACATCGACCCGGTTCGTGTCATTGCAGGCCTGGACGTCGAAGAACCCGGCCTCGAGCGTGACCACATCGCGCAAGGGCATGACCCGCATGAAGCGTTCCCCGGCATAGCGCGCATCGAAAGCGGCATGCAGCGTGGCCGCGCTGCAGTTCAGGGCCGTCAGGTCCAGCGGCACCGTCACGGCCAGCCCCTTGTAGAACGGGCCGACGATGGGCATGAAGATGGGTGCCCTCACGAGCCCGGTGTGCGCCATCATTTCCGGCACATGCTTGTGCTGCAGACCCAGGGCATAAGGGCGCGGCGCCTTCAGCGAGGGCGGCAGATCGCCCGCCGCTTCATAGTCGGCAATCATGGTCTTGCCGCCGCCCGAATAGCCGGTGATCGACGTCGCCGCCACCACCGTGTCCGCCGGCACCAGACCGGCATCCACCAGCGGCCGCATCAGCAGGATGAAGCCACTGGCGTGGCAGCCCGGGTTGGCAATGCGCTTGCAGGCGCGGATGGCAGCGCGCTGCGTCGGCGCAAGTTCCGGCAAGCCGAACGCCCAGCCGGGCGCAGTGCGGTGAGCGGTGCTCGCGTCGATGAGGCAGGTGTTCGGATTGCTCACCATGGCTGCCGCCTCGCGCGATGCAGCGTCGGGCAGGCACAGGAACGCCACGTCGGCGGCGTTCAGCAGCCGGGCGCGCTCCGCCGCGTCCTTGCGCTTGTCCGGGTCGATGCGCAGCACCTCCACGTCTGCGCGGCCCGCCAGGTACTCGTGGATGCGCAGGCCGGTGGTGCCTTCCTGGCCATCGACGAAGACGCGTGTGTTCATGCTCGTACCCCTTGAAAATGCAGGCCGAGCATACGACAGGCCCTTCACGACCTCATGCATCCGACGCCGCCTTCGCCGCCCGATCCACGCCACTTGCAGCCCGTGCGCGTGCTCCTGCTGCCTGGCTGGCAGAACAGCGGGTCCGGTCACTGGCAGACGCTGTGGGAAGAACGACACGGCGACGAGCGCGTGCCACAGGCCGACTGGTTCTGGCCCCGGCGCGGCGACTGGATGGCGCAGCTCGAGACCGCCGTGCTCGCCAGCCCCTTGCCGGTGCTGCTGGCCGCGCACAGCCTGGGTTGCCACCTGGTGGCCGCCTGGGCCGCGCACAGCCGCCAAACCGGGCGAGCGCTGGGCGCGCTGCTGGTGGCCCCACCCGACCTGGCGCGGCCCTTGCTGCCGCCGCAATTGCGTTCCTGGCAACCGCCAGTGCTGCAGAGGCTGCCTTTCCCTGCGCGCCTGGTCAGCAGCAACGACGACCCCTATGCCGGAAGCTCGGCCAGCCGGGCCATGGCAGAGGCCTGGGGCGCGTCCATCACGGAGCTCGACGCTGCCGGCCATCTGAACGCCGATTCCGCCCTGGAAGACTGGCCACGAGCCCGGAAATGGTTGCTTGAACTGCCTGGCGGTGACGGTCACTGCAGTTCCGGCTGACACAATGGTGCCATGGCGAGCAAGAAACCCAAAGGTCTGGGCATGGGCCTGGAAGCCCTCCTCGGACCGAAAGTCGGCAATGCCCCACCCCTGCCCGAAGGCCCCCCGACCAGCCTGCTGCTGAGCCAGCTGCGTGCCGGAAAGTACCAGCCGCGCACGCGCATGGACGAAGGGTCGCTCTACGAGCTGGCGGAAAGCATCAAGAGCCAGGGCCTCATGCAGCCCATCCTGGTGCGCCCGGTGCAGGGCGGCAGCACCCCCTACGAGATCATCGCCGGCGAGCGCCGCTTTCGCGCTGCGAGGTTGGCCGGGCTGGAAAGCGTGCCCGTCCTCGTGAAAGCGGTGGCCGACGAGGCTGCCGCGGTCATGGCATTGATCGAGAACATCCAGCGCGAGGACCTCAACCCGCTCGAAGAAGCGCAGGGCCTGCAGCGCCTGGTCAATGAATTCCAGCTCACGCATGAACAGGCGGCGCAGGCCGTGGGGCGTTCACGCAGCGCCGCCAGCAACCTGCTGCGCCTGCTCAACCTCACCGAAGCGGTGCAGCAGCTGCTGATGGCCGGCGACATCGACATGGGCCACGCCCGCGCACTCCTGCCCCTGTCAGCGGCCGACCAGGTGATGGCGGCGCAGGAAATCGTTGCCAGGAAACTCAGCGTGCGCGACGCCGAACGCCTGGTGGCGCGCCTGGCCCAACCGGCCGGCGACCGGCCTTCGGGCACAGCCCGTGCCAAATCGCGTGACATCCAGCGGCTCGAGCAGACCTTGTCGGACCTGCTGGCAGCTGCGGTGGACATCCGTGTGAAGAAGCGCACCGCGCGCGGCGAACAGGGCGAAGTCGCGATTGCCTTCGGCTCGCTCGACGAACTCAACGGCCTGCTGCAGAAGCTGGGTCTCAAGGACGCATGAGCGCGCGCTGGCGCTGCTGCAGCGCCAGCCACAGCAGCCCGGCCGCCACCCCTGCCAGCGGCAGTAAGGAACCCAGGTTCAGCAAGCGCCAACCCTGGGTCGTGATCAACGCACCCGACGCGAACGAGCTCAACGCCATGGTCGAGAACACACACAGGTCCATCAGACCCTGCGCACGGGTCTTCTCTTCTGGCCGGTAGGCCTGGGTGAGCAGCGTGCTGCCGCCGGTGTAGAGGAAGTTCCAGCCCACGCCCAGCGCAAACAGGGCCACCAGGAACTGCATCACGTCCACACCCGACAGCGCCGCCGACACGCAGACGATGTTCAGCAGCACGCCCACAGCCATGACCGGGAGTGCGCCGAACCGGCGGACGAGGTGGCCGGTGAAGAAGCTGGGCGCGAACATGCCGATCACGTGCCACTCCAGCACGAGCGCGGCGCTGCTGAACGGGTGCCGGCACTGCTGCATCGCGATCGGCGTGGCCGCCATCAGCAGGTTCATCACGCCATACCCCAGCGCCGCGCCCAGCACCGACACCGCGAACACCGGCTGGCGCAGCAGCTCCAGCGCGGGGCGACCACGGTCGGCCCCCCGCAGCGGTGGCTGATGCGGCGGGAACTCGATGAACGACATCGCCAGCAGCGACAACAGCGCCACCCCCACCAGCACCAGATAGGCACCAGCGAACGGCACCGACAGCAACTCGCGACTGGCACTGGCGAGATTCGGGCCGGCCACCGCACCGATCAAACCGCCCGCCAGCACCCAGGAGATCGCCTTTTCCTTCAGCGCCGGCGCCACCAGCTCCGGCCCGGCAAAACGGTACAGCGCGGCGTTGGCGCTGTAGAAGCCGGCCACCAGCGTGGCCAGCAGCAGCAACAAGAAGCTGCCCTGCACCACCGCCCAGGCACACAGCCCCGCTGCGCCAGCCGCCACCAGCAGCCCGCCCTGGAACGCCCGCTTGCGGCCCACCCGCGCCTGCAGCCAGGCCACCGGCATGCTCGACAAGGCCGCGCCGACCACATAGCCCGTCACGGGCAGCGTCGCCATCCAGCCCACGGGCGCCAAAGCCAGGCCGACCAGACCGTTGATGGCGATGAAGGTGACGTTGTTCGTCAGGAACAAACCCTGGCACCAGGCCAGCAACAGCAGGTTGCGATTCACTCGGCGATGATGTCACCGCCATGCCAAGGGAATTTCCAGGGTGTCGGCTTGTCCCCCGAAAGGGCGCCCCGCCGCGTTAAGGGCACAGGTCTTGCAACCGGACGTGTGACCGACCGGGTGTGGCGAAGCCCGCGAATTGAAAGACCATGCACCATCTGATCGCTCGACAGCCGGGCGCAAAATGGTCCATGCTGGAAGCGAGTTCAATGGTGCTGCCGCACCATCGGTGAACAGGAAAGCTCTGATGGCGCCCGGGCCCGTGAAGCCGGGACTTCATCAGAACTTCCCAGGCCGGCGCACAGGGGCAACCTCCCCTGCCGCGTCACCTGGATCACCGGAGGCCCCATGGACGTGATCAGCCACCTCAAGCAACGCTACGAGCGCTTGCGCGAGGAAGAAATTTCTCTCGAAGACTATCTGGCCGAGTGCAAGCGCGACCCGCTGGCCTACGCCACCGCTGCCGAGCGCATGCTGCGCGCCATCGGCGAGCCCACCAGCATCGACACCCGAAACGACGTGCGGCTGAGCCGCATCTTCGCGAACAAGGTCATCAAGGTCTACCCCGCCTTTGCCGAGTTCTACGGCATGGAAGACGCCATCGAGCAGGTGGTGAGCTACTTCCGCCACGCCGCGCAAGGCCTGGAAGAGAAGAAGCAGATCCTGTATTTGCTGGGCCCCGTGGGCGGCGGCAAGAGCAGCATCGCCGAACGGCTGAAGCAGCTGATGCAGGAGGTGCCCTTCTACGCCATCAAGGGCAGCCCGGTGAACGAAAGCCCGCTGGGCCTGTTCGACGTCACCGAAGACGGACCCATCTTGGAGCAGGAATACGGCATCCCGCGCCGCTACCTGAACCGCATCATGAGCCCCTGGGCCGTGAAGCGCCTGGAAGAGTTCGGGGGCGACATCCGGCAGTTCAAGGTCGTCAAGCGCTACCCCAGCATCCTCAAGCAGGTGGGCATCAGCAAGACCGAACCCGGCGACGAGAACAACCAGGACATTTCCAGCCTGGTCGGCAAGGTCGACATCCGCAAGCTCGAGACCTACGCCCAGGACGACCCCGATGCCTACAGCTACAGCGGCGGCCTGTGCCTGAGCAACCAGGGCCTGCTGGAATTCGTCGAGATGTTCAAGGCGCCCATCAAGGTGCTGCACCCGCTGCTGACGGCCACACAGGAAGGCAACTTCAAGGGCACCGAAGGCTTCGGCGCCATCCCCTTCGACGGCGTGGTGCTGGCCCACAGCAACGAAAGCGAGTGGAAGGCCTTCCGCAACAACAAGAACAACGAAGCCTTCCTCGACCGCATCTACATCGTCAAGGTTCCCTACTGTCTGCGCGTGTCTGAGGAGGTGAAGATCTACGAGAAGCTGCTGAAGGGCAGCTCACTCGCGCATGCCACCTGCGCCCCGGGCACGCTGAAGATGATGAGCCAGTTCGCCATCCTCACGCGCCTGAAGGAACCCGAGAACAGCTCGCTGTATTCGAAGATGCTGGTGTACGACGGCGAGAACCTGAAGGACACCGATCCGCGGGCGAAGAGCTACCAGGAGTACCGCGACTATGCCGGCGTGGACGAAGGCATGTCGGGCATCAGCACGCGCTTCGCCTACAAGATCCTGAGCAAGGTCTTCAACTTCGACAGCACCGAGGTCGCCGCCAACCCGGTGCACCTGATGTACGTGCTGGAGCAGCAGATCGAACGCGAGCAGTTCCCGGCCGAGCTGGAACAGAAATACACCGCGTTCATCAAGGAACATCTTGCGGCACGCTATGCCGAATTCATCGGCAAGGAAATCCAGACCGCCTATCTGGAAAGCTACAGCGAGTACGGCCAGAACATCTTCGACCGCTACGTCACCTACGCCGACTACTGGATCCAGGACCACGAGTACCGTGACACCGACACCGGCGAGGTCTTCGACCGGGGTTCCCTTAATGGCGAGTTGGAGAAGATCGAGAAGCCCGCCGGCATCGCCAACCCGAAGGACTTCCGCAACGAGATCGTCAACTTCGTCCTGCGCGCACGCGCCAGCAACCAGGGCAAGAACCCGGTCTGGACGAGCTACGAAAAGCTGCGCGCCGTGATCGAGAAGAAGATGTTCAGCAACACCGAAGAACTGTTGCCGGTGATCAGCTTCAACGCCAAGGCGAGTGCCGACGAAGCCAAGAAGCACGAGGACTTCGTCACCCGCATGGTGGCCAAGGGCTACACGCCCAAGCAGGTGCGGCTGCTGTGCGAGTGGTATCTGCGTGTGCGCAAGTCAAGCTGAGCCCGAAAGGTCCTCGTGCAGCAAATCATCGATCGAAGGCTCGCAGGGAAGAACAAGTCCATCGGCAACCGCGAGCGGTTTCTGCGCCGGCACAAGGAGCAGATCCGCGAAGCGGTGAAGCGTGCCATCGACGGCCGCGGCATCCGCGACATCGAGCGCGGCGAGGACATCCACATCCCCAAGCGCGACCTCAGCGAGCCCGTTTTCGGCCATGGCCAGGGCGGGGTGCGCGAGACCGTTCACCCCGGCAACCAGGACTACGTGCGCGGCGACCGCATCGAAAGGCCGAAAGGCGGCGGCGGCAGTGGCAGCGGCAAGGGCCAGGCGGGTGACAGCGGCGAAGGCGAGGACGATTTCGTCTTCAGCCTGAGCAAGGAAGAATTCATGCAGGTCTTCTTCGAAGACCTGGCGCTGCCGCACCTGATCCGCACCCAGCTCGCCGAGGTGCCCGAGTTCAAGTACCACCGCGCCGGCTATTCCAGCAACGGCACGCCGAACAACCTGCACGTGGTGCGCAGCATGCGCGGCGCCATCGGCCGGCGCATCGCCATCGGCGCCGGCTCGCGCCGCAGCCTGCGCGAACTGGAAGAAGAGCGCGAACGCCTGCTGGCGGCCATGCAGGCCGGTGACGACGTCACCATCGCCGCCGCTGCAGCCAGCCTGAAGGTGCTGGACGAAGAGATTGCCGCGCTGCGCAGCCGGGTCGCGCGCATTCCGTACCTCGACCCGATCGACCTGCGCTACCGCAGCCGCGTGAAGACGCCGGTGCCCACCAGCAAGGCGGTGATGTTCTGCCTGATGGACGTGTCGGGTTCGATGGACGAAGGCCGCAAGGAACTGAGCAAGCGCTTCTTCATCCTGCTGTATCTGTTCCTGACGCGGCACTACGAGAAGATCGAACTCGTCTTCATTCGCCACCACACGCAGGCGCAGGAAGTCGACGAACAGAACTTCTTCCACGCGCGCGAAACCGGCGGCACGGTGGTCAGCAGCGCCCTGGTGCTGATGGAAGAGATCATCAAGGCCCGCTACAACCCGAGCGAGTGGAATATCTACGGCGCGCAGGCTTCCGACGGCGACAACTGGCACCACGACAGCGGCCGCTGCCGCGAGATCCTGGCCGACAAGATCCTGCCGCTGGTGCGCTACTTCGCCTACGTGCAGGTGGCCGAGGAAGAGCAGAACCTGTGGGACGAATACACACAGCTGCAGACCGTCCACCGCCACTTCGCCATGCGCAAGGCGGTCGAGGCCAGCCAGATCTACCCCGTCTTCCGGGACCTGTTCAAGAAAGAGGGAGCCAAAGCGGCATGAAGCTACGCCCACCCGCCCTGGAGCAGCCGCTGCCCCTGCTCGAACGTCCGCACGAACACCTGCCCGGCCCCAGCGACTGGAACTTCGAGCTGGTGGAAACCTACCACCGCATCATTCGGCAGACCGCCGAGCGCTTCGGCCTCGACACCTACCCGAACCAGCTCGAGATCATCACCGCCGAACAGATGATGGACGCCTACGCCAGCGTCGGCATGCCGGTGAACTACCGGCACTGGAGCTACGGCAAGGAATTCATCAGCACCGAGAAGAACTACAAGCGCGGCCACATGGGGCTGGCCTACGAGATCGTCATCAACAGCAACCCCTGCATCAGCTACCTGATGGAGGAAAACACGATGGCGATGCAGGCGCTCGTCATCGCGCACGCTGCTTACGGCCACAACAGTTTCTTCAAGGGCAACTACCTGTTCCGCATGTGGACCGACGCCGGGTCCATCATCGACTACCTGGTCTACGCCAAGAACTACGTCGCGGCCTGCGAGGAAAAACACGGGCTCGACGCGGTCGAGGAATTCATCGACAGCTGCCATGCGCTGGCCAACCATGGCGTCGACCGCTACCGCCGCCCCAGCCGCAAGACGCTGGCGCAGGAACTGGCCGAGCGCATAGACCGCGAAGCCTATGCGCAGCAGCAGGTCAACGACTTGTGGCGCACCCTGCCCAAGGCCGCCGAGAAGGCCGGGGCTGCTGCCGAAGCCAAGCGCTTCCCCGACGAGCCGCAGGAAAACCTGCTGTACTTCATCGAGAAGAACGCGCCGCTGCTGGAGCCCTGGCAGCGGGAAATCGTGCGCATCGTGCGCAAGGTGGCGCAGTACTTCTACCCTCAGCGCAAGACCCAGGTGATGAACGAGGGCTGGGCTACCTTCTGGCACCACAAGCTGCTCAACACGATGTACGACGACGGCTTCCTGACCGACGGCGTGATGATCGAATGGCTGAAGAGCCACACCAACGTGATCTACCAGCCTCCGGTGGGGCACAAGGCCTACAGCGGCATCAACCCCTATGCGCTGGGCTTCGCGATGTACACCGACATGAAGCGCATCTGTGAAAACCCGACCGACGAAGACCGCGCCTGGTTTCCGGACATGGTCGGCAAGCCCTGGCTGCCGGTGCTGGACCACGCCATGCGCAACTTCAAGGACGAAAGCTTCATCGGCCAGTACCTCAGCCCCAAGCTGATGCGCGACCTGCGCCTCTTCGCCATCCGCGACGACGAGAAGGACAGCGAACTCGAAGTCGCCGCCATCCACGACGACGCCGGCTACCGCCGCGTGCGCGAGTCGCTGAGCCGGCAGTACGACCTGGGCAGCCGCGAGCCGAACATCCAGGTCTGGAACGTCAACCTGCGTGGTGACCGCAGCCTCACGCTGCGCCACTTCCAGCACAACGACCGCCCGCTGCACGACACCGCCGCTGAAGTGCTGAAGCATGTGGCCCGGCTCTGGGGTTTCGGCGTGCACCTGGAAAGCGCCAACGGCAGCGGCGACGTCACCAAGCGCTGGACCGTGCCCGCGCCGAGCAGCGAGGCGGGCTGAGGGCTGAGGGCCGGCGACTGGCGGGGCGGTGCGCACCGCGCCAGAATCGCGGCTTCGCCCTTTTCCCGCAGGCTCTCCGCATGACCCAGCCCCTTCACGCCTTGCCACGCCTGGCCGCTCTGGCCCTGGCCGCCTGTCTGGCCGCAGGCACTGCCCACAGCCAGACGCCCACCGGCACGGTGGCAGCCCCATCCGCCACCGACCCCCGCTACACCTGGGACCTGAGCCCGCTCTTCAAGGACGACGCCGCCTGGGAAGCCGAAAGGCAGGCGCTGCTGGCCGAACTGCCCAAGCTGCGCGCCCTGGAAAAAGGCTTTGGCAGCAATGCCGCAGGCCTGCGCAAGGCGCTGGATCAGATCTCCGCCGTCAGCCAGCGCATGCGCCGCCTCGGGGTCTACGCGAACGCCCAGGCCAGCACCGACAACCGCAACGCCCGCAACCAGGAGCGCGCCGCGCAGTCGCGTTCACTGTGGGGCCAGTACGGCGCCGCGGTGGCCTGGGTCGACACGGGCATCGCCGCGCTGGGTGCGGCCAAGGTCGAACGCTTCGTCCGCGCCGAGCCGGGACTGGCCCGCCATGCCGTGCGCCTGCAGGAAACGCTGCGCCAGGCGAAGCACCGGCTGCACCCCGAAGCCGAGAAGACCCTGGCCGCGCTGTCGCCTGTGCTGAACGCCCAAAGCAACACGCGCCAGCTGCTGGTCACCGTCGACATGGAATGGCCCACGCTCACCATCGACGGCAAGCCGCAGCGCCTGGACAGCACGGCCTACACGCGGCTGCGCGCCCACCCCGACCGCGCCGTGCGCAAGCAGGTGTTCGACAGCTTCTTCGCCAGCTACGGCCGCATCGAGAACACCCTGGGCAGCACCCTGGCCCAGCGGGTGGAAGCCGGCGTGGTGGATGCGCGGCTGCGCGGCTACCCCTCGGCCGTGGCCGCCAGCCTGCCGACAACGCCATTCCTGAAAGCGTCTACCGCACCCTGGTGGCCGAGGCCAACGCCGGCCTGCCCACGCTGCACCGCTACCTGAAGCTGCGCCAGAAGATGCTGGGCCTGCCCGACCTGGGCTACCACGACATCTATCCCGACCTGGTGCGTACCAGCAAGCGCTACACGCCAGAAGACGCCGCGCGCCTGACGCTGGCCAGCACCGCTCCGCTGGGCGCGGCCTACCAGGCGCGGCTGCAGCAGGCGCTGGGCGAACGCAGCATGCATGTCTACCCGGCGCCCGGCAAGAGCCAGGGCGCCTACCAGAGCGGTGTGTACGGCATGACGCCGCTGATATTCCTGAACCACCAGGACACCTTCGACAGCGTCAGCACCTACACCCACGAATGGGGCCACGGCATGCACACCCTGCAGGCCAACGGCGCGCAGCCCTTCGAGACCGCGGGATACCCGCTGTTCCTGGCCGAGATCGCCGCCTTCACCCACGAACTGCTGCTGCAGAACCATGTGCTGAAGAACGCCGCCAGCAAGGAAGAACGCCTGTTCTACCTGGGCGAGGCGGTCGAGCGCCTGCGCGGCACCTTCTTCCGCCAGACCATGTTTGCCGAATTCGAGCTGCAGGTGCACGACGCGCTGGAGCGTGGCGAAGCCGTCACCGGCAAGCGCATGACGCAGATGTATTGCGGCCTGCTGAAGAAGTACCACGGCGACACCGACAACGCCCAGTCCGTGATGAAGATCGACCCGGCGGTGTGTGCCGAGTGGGCCTTCATTCCGCACTTCTACCGGCCGTTCTACGTCTACCAATACGCCACCTCGATGGCAGCGGCCAGCCACTTCATCGAAGGCCTGCGCAGCGGTGACACGAAGGCTCGCGACACCTACCTGGGTGTGCTGAAGTCCGGCGGTTCACGCCACCCGGTGCCGCTGCTGAAGGAAGCCGGCGTCGACATGAACTCGCCGCAGCCCTACCGCGCCTTGCTCAGGCAGATGAACGTGCTCATGGACGAAATGGAAAAGCTCGTCGCCGCAGGCGCCGCCACGGCGCCAGCGGCCGCGGTGGCCGTTCCCGCCACCGGCGGCTAGAGCGCTAGAGCCAGCCGTCGATGCCCAGCCCGTCGACGGCGTCGGCGGGCGCGTCGGCCAAGCCCTGCCACAGCACCTGGCCGGCCACCACCCCGGCCGTCACCACGGCGGCGTCGCGCAGGAAGCTGCGGGACGCCGCTGGCGGCGGCATCCCGGCGGGTGCGTTGGCCACAGGGGCGACCGCGGGCGTGCGCTGCTGCAGCTGCGCCAAGGCCGTTTCGAGCACCAGCACCCGATGCAGCAGCAGATACGCTGCGTCGGAGCGCGCGGCCTGCAGCCGCAGGAGTGCGCGTTCAAGCTCCAGGTCGCGTTGCGGCTCGGGATGGCGCAGCAACTGGCCGAGCACGTGGGTGACGGGGTCTGGGGCAGGGGTGGTCGTCATCGTCAGGCACCTTACATCGCCACGACTTTCCCTGGATTCAGGATGTTCTTCGGGTCCAGTGCGCGCTTGATCTCGCGCATCAGCGCCACCGCGCCGGCACCGGCCTCGTCGACCAGGTAACCCATCTTGTGCAGGCCGATGCCGTGCTCGCCCGTGCAGGTGCCCTGCAGGCGGATGGCGCGTTGCACCATCTGTTCGCTCAGGCGCTCGGCCGTGGCCATTTCGGCCGGGTCGTTCGGGTCGAGCAGGTAGCTCAGGTGGAAGTTGCCGTCGCCCACGTGGCCGACGATCCAGTACGGCAGGCCCGCCGCCTCGGCCTCGGCGACCGACTCGTTGATGCTCTCGGCCAGCGCCGAGATCGGCACGCAGGTGTCGGTGCTGAGGCAGCGGCAGCCCGACCGCGTCTGGATGGCCGCGAAGTAGGCCTGGTGGCGGGCCGTCCACAGCTTCGTGCGGGCCTCGGGCGTGGTCGCCCAGTCGAAATGGTCGCCACCGAATTCCTGGGCGATGGCCTGCACGGTCTCGGCCTGTTCCTGCACGCTCGCCGGGCTGCCATGGAATTCCATCAGCAGCATGGGCGCCTCGCGCAGGCTCAGCTTCGAATGGCGGTTGACGGCACGGATGGCGTGGGCGTCGAGCAGCTCGCAGCGCGCGATGGGCACGCCCATCTGGATGATCTGGATGGTGGTGCGCACCGCCGCGTCGATGCTGGGGAAGTGGCACACGGCCGCGCTCACGGCCTCGGGCAGCGGATAGATCTTCAGGGTGATCTCGGTCATCACGCCCAGAGTGCCTTCGCTGCCCACGAACAGGCGGGTCAGGTCGTAGCCAGCCGACGACTTCTTCGCGCGCGTGCCGGTCTTGATGACCTCGCCCGTGGCCGTCACCACCTGCAGGCCCAGCACGTTCTCGCGCATCGTGCCGTAGCGCACGGCGTTGGTGCCGCTGGCGCGGGTGGCCGCCATGCCGCCCAGGCTGGCATTGGCACCGGGGTCGATGGGGAAGAACAGGCCGGTGTCCTTGATCTCGCGGTTCAGCTGCTCTCGCGTCACGCCGGGCTGCACCGTCACCGTGAGGTCGTCGGGCTGCACCGCGACGATGCGATTCATGCGCGACAGGTCGATGCTGACCCCGCCCTGCACTGCGAGCAGATGGCCTTCGAGCGAACTGCCCACGCCGAAGGGGATGACCGGCACGGCGTGCTGGTGCGCCAGCGCCACCACCTCCGACACGTCCTGCGTGCTTTCGCAGAACACCACGGCGTCGGGTGGCGTGAGCGGGTAGGTGCCCTCGTCGCGGCCATGCTGGTCGCACACCGCGCGGGCGGTGCTGCAGCGCTCGCCGAAGCGGCCCTGCAGCGCTTCCAGCATCGCGCGCGGCACCGGCCGGCGTTCGTGGCGGGGCAGGGCCAGGGCGGGCAGGGGGGCGTTCATGGCGAGCCTTCAGGAGTTCGAACAGGAAGACCGCGATGCTAGGACCAGCCGCCCCGCTGCGCCATGGGCGGCAAAGGCCTTGAAGTGCGATGGGCCAGGACAGCGCCGGCAGATGTTCAAATCCAGGGCTTCGTCCAGCCGCATGAGTCCACCATGAGCAACCGCCTGACCCAGATCGCCACCCGCACCGGAGACGACGGCAGCACCGGCCTGGGCGACGGCTCGCGCGTGCCCAAGGACCACCTGCGCGTGCAGGCCATGGGCGACGTCGACGAACTCAACAGCGGCCTGGGCGTGCTGCTGGCCGAGCCCCTGCCGGCCGACGTGCGTGAGCTGCTGGTGGTCGTCCAGCACGAGCTGTTCAACTTGGGCGGGGAGCTGTCCATTCCCGGATTCACCCTGCTCAAAACCGACGCCGTGCTGCGCCTGGACGAAGCCCTGGCGCACTACAACGAGCAGCTGCCGCGGCTGAAGGAATTCATCCTGCCGGCCGGCACGCGCAGCGCGGCTCTGGCGCATGTCAGCCGTACCGTGGCGCGCCGGGCTGAGCGCGCCGTCGTCGCCCTGACCCACGCCGACCCGGTGAACGATGCGCCGCGCCAGTACCTGAACCGCCTATCCGACCTGCTGTTCGTGCTGGCGCGTGTGCTCAACCGCGCCAACCTGGACGGGCTGGGCGGTGACGACGTGTACTGGAAGAGCGAGCGGCTGGCGCGCGACCCTGGCTGACCCCAGGCCAGCCAGGCCCGCGCGGGTTCAGGCCGCCTGGAAGGCGTAGCCGTTGCCCGCCACCGCCATCTGGCCGAGTGCCGGGAACGGGAAGTGGAAGCCGCCCACCATGCCCTTGGCCGCGACGATGCGCTCGAAGGTGGCGCGTCGTGTCTGCCGCGCCATGACCGGGTCCATGTCGAAGCTGACGGCCCAGTCCGGGTTGCGGGCGAACAGCGCCGGGATGTTGGTCAGGTCGGCCAGGAAGGTGAAGGTCTGGCCTGCGGAGGTCACCTCGAACATCGACATGCCCGGCGTGTGGCCATGAGCGGCCACGGCCTTGATGCCGGGTGCGACCTCGGCGCCGGCCTGGAACGGCACCAGCATGCCCGCCGGCATGCTGCCGAAGGTGCGCTGCACGTTGTCGAACAGGCCCTTCATGCGGCCGCTGGCGGCGGCTGCGGCGCGGGTTTCGTCGGTCCAGTGGGCGTGCTCGGCCGCCGGCACCATGACCTTGGCCTTGCCGAACACGAAGTCCCCGGCCTTGTTGCGCAGGCCGTTGATGTGGTCGCCGTGGTAATGGCTGATCAGCACCGTGTCGATGTCGTTCGGGCCGAAGCCGGCGGCGCGCAGGTTCTCGAGCAGCTTGCCCGTGGTCGGGCCGCCGAACTCGCCCAGGCCGGTGTCCATCAGGATGCGGCGGCTGCCGGCCACCACCAGGAAGGGCGTGTAGGGCACGTCGATGAAGTCCGGCGACAGGTTCTGCGACGTCAGCATCGCGCGCACGTCGGACAGCGGCGCGTTGGCGACGAATTCCTCGCCCAGCGGCCGGCGCGTGATGCCGTCAAGCAGGGCGATGATCTCGATGTCGCCCAGCTTCACCCGCCGAAAGCCGGGGCTGGGCAGGGTGGGCGTGCCGAAGTTGGGGGCGTTCTGGGCCCACATCGGGGTGAAGGCACCTGCGGCGTACACGGCTGCACCGGTGGCGGCAGCGCCCAGGAACTGACGACGGTTGAACATGGAGGTCTCCGGCTGGAAATAGGGGATTGCGGGCGCCGAATGATCGGCCTCAGCGCCACTACACGCAGTAAAGCCTTTGCTTTCCCCGGCACCATCGGGGGATTTCCCTGAGTTCCCCCGCACCGATGGACACCCTCACCCACGCGCTTTCCGGCGCCCTGCTGGCCCGGCTGATGGTCGCGCGAGGCGACATGGTGGTTGGCACCCACTCCGCCAGCAACCCGCCAAAACCCAAGCTCTGGCAATGCGTGTTGGTCGGTACCGTGGCCGGCGCGTTTCCCGACGTCGACGCCGTGGCGCAAGCCTTTGGCGACATCGCCTACCTCACCCAGCACCGCGGCATCACGCATTCGGTGCTGCTGCTGCCGCTGTGGGCGGCAGGCATTGCCTGGCTGATGACGCGCTGCTTTGCCAGCACGCGCGGCGTATCCGGCGCCTGGAAGACCTTCTTCCTGCTGGCCGCCGGTGGCATCGGCATCCACATCGCCGGCGACTGGATCACCCAGTTCGGCACGATGCTGCTGCAGCCGCTGTCCGACCGGCGCTTCGGCCTGGGCTCGATGTTCATCATCGACCTGGCCTTCAGCGGCTTCCTGGTGGCCGGGCTGGTGCTGGCGGCCGTCTTCCCGCGCCGGCGCTGGCCGGCCGCGCTGGGGCTGACAGCCGCCGTCGGCTGGGTGGGCCTGGCCTGGACCGGGCAGCAGGAAGCGGAAAGCATCGCCGCGCGCTATGCGCAGGCGCAGGGCATCGCCGCGCCCGAGGTGGTGGTGATGCCGCGACCGGCCTCGCCCTTCAACTGGACGGTGTCGGTCTTCGACGGGCGCGACTACCACGTCGCTCACCTGAACACCCGCCGCACCGCCATGCTCGACCCGGAAACCCCGGCGCTGTTCCCGCCCGCCTTCGTGCGCCGTTTCTCGGCGCCTTATGCGCCGGCCGACCAGGCGGTGTGGGCGCGCGTGCCGCGTTTCGGCGAACCGGGCACGCCGGCCTGGGTGCAGCAGGCCTGGGCCGAGCCCGACTTCGGCTTCTTCCGCTGGTTCGCGCAGACCCCGGCGCTGATCGAAGCCACCGAGCAGGCCGGCGAGCGCTGCGCGCTGTTCCGCGACCTGCGTTTCGAGTTCCCCGGCCGCGACGGCGGACCGTTCCGCTACGGCGTCTGTCTGCCGGCACGGGCCGAGGGCAGCGCCCGCCTCTTCAAGGAAGAAGACGGCGTGCGGCTGCCGCTCTAGTTCAACGTGTTCAGGCGCGCGCGCGGCGCAGCTTCACCGCGTCGGCCAGGCCTTGCAGCAGGCCGACGCTGTCGTTCCAGTCGATGCAGGCGTCGGTGATCGACTTGCCGTGCTCCAGCTTGGCCGGATCGTCCTTGCCCGGCGTGAACTTCTGCGCCCCGCCCTGCAGGTGGCTTTCCACCATCACACCGAAGATGCAGCGGCTGCCTCCGGCCAGCTGCGCGCCCACGTCCTTCATCACCTCGATCTGGCGCTGGTGCTGCCTGCTGCTGTTGGCATGGCTGGCGTCCACCATCAGCCGGCAGGGCAGCTTGGCGGCTTCGATCTCGTGGCAGGCCGCGGCCACGCTGGCGGCGTCGTAGTT
>JANOBX010000016.1:0-30358 GCA_031411875.1 Burkholderiales bacterium
CCACGACCGGGGTGGCCAAGCGACTGGGCACCTGGTATGCGTTCCTGTTCAAGCGCCACACGCACCCGCTGTTCGAGCCGTTGCGCGTGGCGGCCGCCAATCGAATCGTCGTCTCCCTCGACGGTGCGCTCAACGCCCGGACACGAAACGTCACCGCGATCGCGACGGCCACCAAGAGCTGGTACAGCGTCGTCGAGTCCGTGGAAGCGCTGGGTGTCAGCCGCGACCGGGTAAACGAAGGCATCGATCTTGGATTGATCGATGCGCGTGTGCATGACGAGTCGGCCGGCTACCGACAGCGATTTCTGCACCATGACGAAATCGACCGACTGCTGAATTCTCAGTTGGAGCACATCTCGGACGGGTCCGCCAGGAAGGTGCTGCATGTCACCGAGGCTATCTACCGGCTGATGGACGAGGCCGGTTGGGTCGAACGTGCATCAAGGGACTCGGTGGCACCGGTGGTGACGGGTCTGGTTCGGCACATCCCGCTGCTTCAGCTGATCCTGCGGTTGAAGAAAGCCGCCCAGGACGCGGCTGGCGTTGCGGCCGGCAAGACCATGGCCCTGCGCGACCTGCACCTTCGTCGTACCACTGACCGCGGGCGGCTCGTCGAACTCTACCGATCGATCCTCTCGGGAGAGCTTGCACCGATCGGCGACGACGGAGCGCCGGGCCTCGGCGGGTTGCTGTTCTCAGTCGAGCAGGTCGACGCACGCATCGCCAGCCGACTGGTTTCCAAGGGGCTGACCCTGCAACAGATCAGCGTTCTGACCTCGGCCCACTACGACGCCGTTGCCGCCTGGGTCAAGTCTGGGCTGCTGCCCGCCGCCCAACTGGTCGGCGAGCATGGGTCGCCGTGGGTTGTCGAGCTGAAGGACTTTGTCGGCTTCCTGCTGAAGTACACACCGTTGGCGAGCCTTGCTGGGCCGACCGGTTCATCGTCTCGTGGACTCGTTGCCAAGCTCCAGACGCTCGGCGTCTCGGTGATCGCGCCAGCAGGGTCACGTGGCGCCCTCGTCAAAGTTTCGGACCTGATCGATTCACTGCCTTGTCAGGGAAAGTCCTAAGTCGTGGTGTCGGGTGTTGTTGTCCCAGGACGCGACGACGCTTCAGCGCTGTAACCCGTTGATTTTTCGAGCTCGTCGCAGTCGACGGTCGTGTATGACATACGCGAAAAACTATATATAAATCAACGGGTTAGGATGCATCAGAGCCTTGACGGCCGGTGTGATAGCGCTAAGCTCCCACACGTTGAGGCAACGAGAACGAGCATGTCCAAACGCGCGACAGATCGGGCCCCGGGTACGACCCCAACCGCACCATGCGGCGGCTCGGTCTGGCTGTCACGCCTCCATCAGTTGCCGGGTAGGTCACGGGCCTTTGCATCGACGACAAGCGACGAGTTCCAGCGAGACCGCCGGCTCGAGGACCTTGCCGAATGGCTCGAGGTCCTCAAGACAGTGAGAGAGGACGGCGCGTTGACTGTGGCGTCCCGCCAGGTCGCCGTCGGTCTGTTGCACTGCTACCCATCTCAAGCCGCGATTGCCGCCATGCCTTGCGGGCGAAGACCGTTTTGCGGGTGGGAGTGGGCCCTGGCTGGGACCGAACATCTATGTCGGATGCTCCTGATCTTCGAATCGGGAGCGCCCAGTACACAGGCCAAACTGCAAGCGCTTCTGAATCCTCTGCCAGCCCCTGCGCCACGGCCATCCCTTGAAGGGCGTGGGCGCGCCCCCGGCGAGGTGACTGTCCGCGGGTTCAAGAACGACGTGAACCCTGAAAGCAAGTTATGAGCGCCATGCCAATCAGCGGTCGGTGCGAGCCCGCTCGCGTCGTGACGCCCGTTTGGAGCCCAGCCGACGTTCGCGTTGACATCGCCGTGCGGCTCGCAGCGGACGGCCTTTGTATACCTATCGCCGAACTGCTGACACAGCGAGCGGACGCGCTCTGCGAGATCACGCGATTGCGTATCAGCCTCGGTGCTGCTGAACCGAAGCAGGACGCATCCTGCCTGGCGCGCAGGCCCGAGCCTGTGCAGCCGTCGGGAGGTCTGGAACTGGCGCCTGGATCGATGCTGCGCCTGCCGGACGTCTGCAAAATCTTCAGTTTGTCCAGGAGCAGCGTCTACACGTGGATTGCCCAGGGCCGTTTCCCCCCACCCGTCCATGTCGGCGGCAGATCAGTACGTTGGGCAGCAGACGCCCTCGTGGAGTGGCGGCGCGGTCTTGGTAGCGCGACGCCACAGGGGGCAGCCGCAGGGCGTAGGCGTGCCGTAGCTGCTCGGAGGCCATGGTGATGTTCGCGGACGAGCGCACCTGGCGATCGTGTGGGTCACCGCAGCCCTGCTTTCGAGTTGCGACGCAAGGCGCGGTAGCGGTCCATCAGCGCTACGAGGGGTCGCGCCTCGAAAAGACCACTCCACGGACGGCGTGAAATGCAGCGTCGATCGATTGTCTTGGCGAATTTCAGGGAGGCTCCGCCTGCCTCGACTCAATCTCGAGCATTGATTCACGACTGGCGAATCATCCAGTTCGATGAAGGGCGGACTCTGGTTGGTTTTCTCGAAAACGGCTTCACCTGTCGGATCACCACCGCGATCGTGTCAATCGACATTCCGGGGCGGGAGGTTCGGACTTCGTCAGGCCGGCTGTATGAACTTCTCGGGCCGCCCGCGTGCGAGCCTGAACGGCTCGCGGTCATTGCTGTTTACGTGGCCCTGTCGTTGCAATCGCCTTCTCTGGACGTGACCGGTGGAGTTTGGGACGCAATGTGCAAGGCCATTGCCTGATGCTCGGTGCAGCATGCCAACGCCGGACGGCTTCATCTTGCGATCACAGGCATGCACAGTCGCACAGTTGCGCAGCTCCGCTAAGCTGGGGGCACCTGAGCGTTCATGGCCATGGTTGAGCCAACGAACCGATCCGATAGCTCACGAGTTGAAGCAGGCGGTCCCGTGTTGTTGTGCGGTGATCCCAATGGCAAGTTCCAGCGCATCAACAGCAGAGCAATTGACCTCCATGCAGCGCGCATGGAGTTCGCCTCGTTGACCGTTGTGGGCACTGCCACAAGCCCATCTCCCATGACCGTCCGCTCGCACAGCCGAGTGGTTTCCAAGGGGCTGACCCTGCAACAGATCAGCGTCTTGACCTCGGACCACTATGACGCCGTTACCGGCTGGGTCAAGGCAGGGCTGCTGCCCGCCGTCCAACTGGTCGGCGAGCATGGGTCGCCGTGGGTTGTCGAGCTGAAGGACCTCGTTGGCTTCTTGCTGACGTACTCGCCGCTGGCGAGCCTGGCTGGTGCGACTGGTTCATCGTCACGTGGGCTCGTAGCCAAGCCCCAGACCATGGGCGTTTCGGTGATCGCACGTGCAGGGCCACGTGGTGCCCTCGTCAAGGTTTCGGACTTGATCGTTTCGCAGCGGGAGGCCGGCAACGGCAAACGGCACCAGAACGCGACAGCCTTCAGTGCGGTGGAAGGGGTGGAAGGCAACGCAATCGCGAGGTCAGGCGACATCGGTTTTCCATCCAGCGCCGAACCCACATGCGATCCCACGCTTGAACAGCGCGGTACCCCTCACGAGCCTTTCGACCACGTCCATCGCGACACCGGGAGCACTCAAAGATGACGATGCCGCACGAACGAACGCGGTCGCTTCGCTGGGCCTTTGAAGTCTTGCACGAGATTCGCGATGACGCTCTGGTCAATGACGGCGACCGCGCCAAGGCTGCGAAACTGTTGGTCACCTTCCCAACCCCTGAGACAGTGCTGGAGTGGATCCAATCGGATGCTTCTTGCATACCTGTCGATGCAGCCCTCGCGATCGAAGAGACGGGTGTCCTTCTGAGCTCCATCTATCGATCGGAAACCTGCCCCGCGAAGCTGGGGCACAGCGTGATGTTCACGCTCCGGCACTTTCCCCAGCCAGGTTCAGCTGAGCGCTGGGCCAAGAGTTCTGCAGCATGGACGATCACGACGTGGCTGCTCCCGGAGGACCACCACTATGGCTGACGATGAGTTTAGGTTTCGCCGCAGACAGGCCGGAGTTGACCGAGAAGGGGCGCCGGCCACGCGGGCAATTCTTGAACGCAACCCCGCACAGCTAGGGATCAGATTTCAGTCTGCTCCGAGATTTCCAAGGCGTCGTCCACCTCGATGCCAAGGTAGCGCACTGTGGATTCAAGTCTATGTACTGAAGTCCATAGGTTCGAGAACGCCAGTCCGCGACGTCGGAAAGCTGTTGTTCGATAGGGCCATGCGCTGCTGCCGCAGGCAGAATGAGCGCCATGACTCCCAGTCCTAGCTTTGATCACAGATCCGATGCCTTCGGGGATCAGGCTGAGTCGCAAGGCGGCGGCAGTGAGCGTGCGCGGCAGGCCATCCGGGATCTCGAAGAGCGGCTGGCTCTAAGTTCTACCAAGTCGGATGCTGAGATCGCTTTCGAGATCGCTGAAGGTTCAAAGTTGGTCAAAGCAAGCTGGATCCGGGACCGGTTGCTGGTAGGAAGCACCGAGCTCGAGGCGGCGTGGATGAAAACCGGCGAAGGGCTCCGCGACATGTGCGATCGAGGCGAACTGTTCAGCCTGGCGATAGAGAACTCATGCTGGTACCCCGCTGCGTTCATGACTCTGGACGCCGGGGATGTCGCTTCCGTGTGCAGGTCTTTGCAAGGTCTGGATTCCGTATCGATGTTTGTTTTCTGGCACAGAGAACACGGTGCGCTCGGTGGGCAGACGCTCCACGAAGCGCTCCGTCGCGGGCAAGGGACAGCCGTCTTGCAGGTTGCTCGCGCTTTCGTCGCTGAACATCTTCTAGGTTGACTCGCAGAGGAGGAGACCCGTTGCCTGGAAAGTCGCAAACAGGTACCGGCTCGAAGTGCAGCGCCGCCTTGGCCCGCGCGGAGCGCGGCTGGCATGGCCTGCTCAGCGGGATGCGCCGGCGCCTAGAGGTGGCTGCTACCGCTGACGCACTTTTTGGTCATCGCATCCGCTGCTTGGACAACCTTCTGGACGTGCTCCGACGTCGACCACTTTCCGTCGATGTAGTGGGCGTTCAGCTCTTCGATCTCCACTGGCAGCACGGTGCCTTCCAGCCGAACACTAGCTCTCGCCTGAGCGACGGCTTGAAACCGCAGCGTGCGCTCTTCTGTCGAGATCGGGGCATGGTCAAGGATTGACGACGGCAGCATGGTTTCTCTCCTAGCATGCCATGGTAAGCCGGGACACCGCCGCCGCCGGCCGGCGTCCATGGGGCCGCGGCTGCTGCTGACCGTAACGACAGGCAGCTTCCTGGCATCCTGTCTTGTGTGCGCCGACGCTGGATTGACCCTCCTTCGCCGGTTCTGCCGATGCCCGACTGACCCAGCAAGCCCGTAGCCGGTCCGCTCGGACGCTCGCGCCGCGTTGCTGTCAGCAGGGTCAGGCGAACGTCGGCGCCGCGGGTCAGCGCGACGTCGGCGTCAACACTTTGGGCGCCACCAGCGCGCGCAGCTTGGCGTTGGGTGCCAGCACACCATGGAAGTGGATCAAGTGCCGTCGCGGGCGTGGGACCAGCGCAGCGAGCCGCTGCATGTACTCCAGCGGCGACATCACCAAGTGAGTGGTGCCATCGCGCCAAGGGGTTTTCAGCTTGTGCACCACCTGACCTGCGCCGTCGGTCTGTTCGCGATCGTTGGCCAGTGCTGGGCGCGTGATGTAGCGGCACAGTTGCTCCAGCGCCTGGCAGTCGTCGGCGCTGCGCACAGCGGCCGCTGCGGTTGTCCCGTCCTTGGGCCTCTGGTAAAACTCTGCCATGGCTGATCGCTGGAAGCACCTTCACGCAGACTCCGGGCCCCTCCGAGAGCCTGGCGGAACAAACGCCAATGGATCAGAAGGCGGTCAAGACCAAGCTGAAACCCACCAGGTCGAAGCCGTGGTCGTCGTCCTCATCCCTGAATTTCATCAGGTCCAGGTTCGAGACGACGCTGGGCATCTCTATGCCCTCACGCGCAAAACGCTCGGCGTGGACCTGGATGCGCTGCACGAAGGGCAGAAGGTCCTCTGCACGGTCACGACAAGGCTCCCTCGTGTCCTGAGCGCCGCTGCCGTTGCTTAGGGCAGTCCTTCCATCCTTCGCGATCGCCGGGTGAGTGGCTTCGCGTCAGCGTGAGCCCCTGGGTTTCCCCGGCTTGGCCGGGAATCCATGTGCTCAACTTCAGCGATTGGCCAGTTGCTGTCGGCCACTCCGCGGCCGTGAACGTCAGCAGATGGCCGAGTGGAGCCGACCGGTCTTCGCCAACGAAGGGTCGCTTCCGGCTGATCGCCGACCCCCAGGTGCGGCCCGGCGCGCGGTCACACCGCTGTGAGGTTGAACCGATCGCAGACGTAGTCCACGACGAATCTTGAGTCCGACTCGGTTTCGATCAACGGAAGTGGTGGGCTCGCCAGGAGAAAACAAGGCCCATGCGGTTGAGGCCGACGAGGCCATAATGACCGCTTGGTACGTTGCATGCAACGCCCGGCAGCCTCGGTTTTTGGACCGGTTGATGGGGCGGAAAGACTTTGCCTGTTGCTTCCTTGGAATCGGCAAAGCTTTGCTTTCAAAACCGGCAATTCACCTGCGGGCATTCGTCGCTAAGTGCCTGTCGCTACAAGGGCGGACCGGCAAGTCTTTGCTGACGTCGACATCGGCAGGGCTCGCGTGGGGCGCTGAATTAGTTGCGACTCGCGCCACAAGATCGCGACTGGCGGGCGCTGGTTCTTGTGACTGACCTAGCCACGAATCCCGGCGGTGTCGACTGGCGCGGCAGCAGCCACGTGGGGCGTGATCCCAGCGATGTCACCTCGGCCGGCTTGCTTGGGAAGGTGCTGCGCGAGCGACGACCGCTTTTCGGCAAGCCAACGGCGTTTGCATCGGCGTGCTATCGACCCCAAGCAGTCCTCCACCCCGCCAGATTCGACGCCACAGAGCAGACGATGCAGCCCGCTCGAACTTCGGGTGATTGCCTGCTGGTTCTGCCGAAGCTACCGGTGCACCTGCTGGTGCACAGTCTGCTCGACAACATCGCGCAGACCGGGTTCCCGTTCGACAGTGTCGTGATGACAGTGGGCATCTGGCTGCCGATGGGGGCGTTGGCCGGTCACTTCAAGCTTCACTAGCTGCCGCCGGCCTACATCCTGTGGCGGGCGACCGTGGTCGGCCTGCACCATCATCCAGGCGTTCAGGGCCAGAAGCCGCCGGACCGCCAAGTTCCAGCCCAGCAGCGCACAGGTGACTGAGCTGTAGGCACCAGGCACCAGCAGCCCTGCGGGCGTGCCGAAGGCGATGACACACGCCAGGTCAGGACGGGCATGCAGATGCGCATGCAGCTTGGCGCGAAGTGGGATGCCGGGCGGGCTCATCGTCGGCTGGTCAGAGCGTCACCAACATGGCAGCCACCGTGATGGCCATGGCTGTCGTGGCTGCCCAGCCCAGCCAGCGCAGGCGGCGCCCGATGACGTGTTCACCCATGGTATCGCGCCGGCCCGCCAACAGCATCATGACCGCCATGATCGGCACTGCGATCACGCCGTTGAGCACCGCCGACCAGAACAACTCCTTGACCGGGTCGGCAGGCGTAAAGCACAGGAGCACGCCGCCGACGGTCGCAGACGCGATCACGCCGTAGAACCCCCGGCCTTCGCCCCTGTCCAGGCGCGAGCTCAAGGTCCCCTGCCACCCGGCCGCTTCGGCCACCGCGTAGCCGGCCGCACCGGCCAGCACCGGCACAGCAAGCAGACCGGTGCCGATGATGCCCAGGCTGAACAGCAAGAACGTGAACTCGCCCGCCAGGGGGCGCAGGGCCTCGGCGGCCTGTGCAGAGGTCTGGATATTGGTCACGCCTGCCGCGTGAAGGGTGGCTGCGGTGCTCAGGATGATGAAGAAGGCGATGAGGTTCGAGAAGCTCATGCCGATGATCGTGTCGACCTTGATGCGCCGGAGATGGCGGCGCACGCCGTGCGATGTGTGTGGCGGGCTGTTGCTGGCGTCCTCCATTTCCTGCGCGGCCTGCCAGAAAAACAGGTAGGGGCTGATGGTGGTGCCGAATACGGCCACCACCATCAGCAACATGTCATGGTCGAAAGTCAGTGTCGGACGCACGATCTCGCGGGCCATCTCCCACCAGTCAAGGTGCACGGTGAACACCACGGCGACGTAGGACAGCAGTGCCAGGGTCAGCCACTTGAGCCAGCGTACGTAAGACCGGTAAGGCAGAAAGACTTGCAACACCAGGCACAGCAACCCGAAAGTCACCGCGTACACATGGGCAGAGCCCCCGACCAGAAGACGCAAAGCTTCGGCCATGGCCGCGATGTCGGCCGCGACATTGAGGGTATTGGCCACCAGCAACATGCCCACCACAGTCAGCAGCACCCAGCGAGGGAAGCTTGACTTGATGTTGGCTGCCAGCCCGCGTCGCGTGACGTAGCCGATACGCGCACTCACGACCTGGATCGCCACCATGAGTGGCAGCGTGAGCACCACCGTCCACAGCATCGAGTAGCCGAACTGCGCGCCAGCTTGCGAATAGGTTGCGATGCCGCTCGGGTCATCGTCGGCCGCGCCGGTGATCAACCCGGGGCCCAACTGGCGCAGGCGTTGGCGGATGCCTGCCAGCGCTGACGGTGGGTCGGCAACGTTCATGTGGGCATGTTCAACATCGGACCAGTCTAAGCATCCACTGCTGCAGCGGCTTAGGTTGCGCTTAAATCAATGCACCGACGAACCAAGTTGTCGAGACGCTGCCGCAACGACATGACGGACGAAGACGACGTTAGCTTCGATCATCTGGCCTGGCGGCGCGACCCGGGGCCAGCGATGACCGCAGCAAATGATCTGAGCGTTGAGCGCAGGACTTATCGTTTGAAAACCCCCGACAGGCCGCCGCCGATCAGCGCCGCCACGTCCAGCAACACGCCGGGCAACGCAACACCGCCCGGCCCGGCCAGGTACCTGGGCTGCCACTGCGGCTCGAACTTCGCCTTGAAGGCGCGCAGCCCCTGAAAGTTGTAGAAGTGTTCGCCTTGGCGGTAGATGACGGTGCCCAGGCGGTGCCACAGCGGTGCCAGCGGGTGCGCTTCCAGCCCGGCCAGCGGGGCCATGCCGAGGTTGAAACGGTCGTAGCCCTCACGAGCGCCCCACAACATGAGCTCGGTGAAGAGAAAGTCCATCACCCCCGGAGGCGCGTCCGGTCGATGGCGCATCAGGTCGACCGAGAGCTCCTGCCGCCCACCGCCGGCCAATACGTTGGCGAAGCCGATGATCTCGCCGTCACGACGCACCAGCGCGCACGGGAAACGCGCCAGGTAGGCCGGATCGAAGCGGCCAAGCGAGAAGCCCTTCTCGCGGCTGTTCTTGGCCACCAGCCACGCGTCCGACACCGTGCGCAGCGACTCGATCAGGGCCGGCACGCGGCCGGCATCGACGCACTCGAAGCTCAGCCCTTCGCGCTCGGCGCGGCGGTGCGCCTGGCGCAGACCGCGACGCGTGGGTCCGTCCAGCGCGAAGCCGGCGAGAGGCACACTGGCTTCCTCGCCCAGCTTGATCGCCTGCAGCCCCAAGTCGAGATAAAGCGGCAGGTTGCCCGCGCCCACCTGGTAGAACACGGTGCGGGCCGCGTGGCGATCGGCCATCTCGCGCAGTCGCCAGGCCAGCCGTTCGGCGGCATCGAGATCGCCCACCGGGTCGCCCATGGCGACCCAGCTGCGCCCGCGCACCTGGTACATGAGGAAGGCCTCGCGCCGCTCATCGAAGAGCAGGCGCTTGTCGCCCACCAGCGCGAGCGCGGCATCGGCAGCGGGCGCCTTGGCAACGATGCACGCCGCGCGCTCGAGGTCGGCCGGCGTGGGATTGCCGGGCTCGGGAGGCGCCGGGCGCATCGCGTGCCACAGCGCCACGGCACTGGCAGCCACGGCGACCGTCAACGTGGCGCGCAGGAAGCGCGGCGCGTCGCCATGAAACGCGAAACGCCACCACAACTCTTGCGAGTAATCCACGTGTCTGAACGACAGCAAGCCGATCCAGGCCGCCGTCATCATGACGATGGCAATGGCCGCGAGGGACTGCGGCGAGAGCACCTGGCTGACAACGGAAGCCTCGCGATTGAACGCCGATTTCCCAAGCCAGAGGATGCCCAGCACCCCCAGGGCCAGCGCGGCCTCCTCGAAGTCCAGTCCCTTGAGCAGCGACACGGCTGCCGCTGCAACGAGCATGGCCGTCGTCAGCAGCCAGGCCAGCCGCACGCGACGCATCAGGGCCTCCGACAGGATCAGCAGGCCCAGCCCGAGCAGGCTGCCCAGCAGGTGCGAGATCTCGAGCACCGGCAGCGGCACCATGCCGCGCAACCAATGCAGCCGCGGTGCCTCGGCTGGCAGGCTGCCGGAGAACAGCAGCAAGGCCCCCGTGACGAACACGGTCGCGCCTGCTGCCGCGGGCGCCATCCAGACGAACAAGGGCCGCGCGGTCGCCCATGCGTTGGCCAGTCGCGCCCTGCGTTCACGCAGACCCAGGGCGCTGGCCAGCAGAGCCGCCAGAGCCAGCGGCAGCAGGTAGTAGACGACGCGGTAGCCGATGATCGCCGCGAGCAAGGCGTCGCGCGGGACCTGCGGCAAGGCCAGCAGCATCACGGTCTCGAACACGCCGAGCCCCCCGGGCACGTGACTGACGATGCCGGCGACGACGGCTACCACGTAGATGCCCAGGAAGACGGCGAAAGGTGGCGCCGACTCGGCTGGCAGCAGGGCCCACAGCGCCAGTGCAGCGCAAGACAGCTCGATCAGGGCCAAGCCAATCTGACGCCAGGCCATGCCCAGGTTCGGCACCTCAAGGCGCCACGCACCCAGGGTCAGAGGACGTCGACGAAGCCAGGCCAAGCCAAGATAGGCCGCTACCGCTGACAGCATCAAGCCGCCGATGGACCGCACGGCCATCAGGTCCAGGTGCAACCAGTCTGCCAAGACCGCAGGCTCGAGCACGAGTGCCAGCCCGATGGCGCATGTCACGCCTACCCCGAACGTGAAGCCGACCAGGCCAGCCATCAGCGCAACGTCGGCCGCGGAGAGCCCCCAGGCGGTGTAAAGGCGCATGCGCACAACGCCTGCGGTCAGCATCGCCATGCCCAGGTTGTGGCCGACCGCTGTGGCGATGAAAGACGCCATGGCAATCCGCGCATAAGACAGCGGCTGCTTGAGGTGGCGCAATGCGAGCAGGTCGTAGCCGGTCAGGGCCAAATAGCTGCCGGCGGTGGCCAGCAGGGCCAGCACAAAGGCCGCCCACCCGACCTCCCCGAAGGCCCGGCGCAGGTCGGCAAGGTGGAGGTGCGTGAGCTCGCGGTGGAGCACCCACAGCGCGAGCGCGAGCAGCGCTACGCTGGCACCCGCGATGAGCAGGGTACGCGTTCGCGGGGAAACCGCCCGCAATGGATGATAGTTGGAAATGGCCACTGGGACAGGCCGTCGACTGCTCCGAACACATGGGCAGGCGGTGGTTCCCCTGATTGGACGCCAAGTCGTGCGCCGGCGGCCGCTGGCCCATGAAAACGGCCCCGGCGGCGACAACCGCAGGGGCCGTACGGGGTGTGGTCAGGCGGCGATTACTTCTTCGGCGCAGCGGCCGACGCGGCGCTGTGGCTCTTGGTGGCCTTATCGTGCTTGTCCGTCTTCGCGTGCTTGTCCGTCTTCGCGTGCTGGGCGTCCTTCGCATGCTTGTCCGTCTTGGCTGCAGCCGAAGCCGGTTTGGCAGGGCTTGCGGGCACTGCGGTGGTTGCCTTGGCTGGAGCCGGTGCGGCTGCTGGCGACTGGGCGAAGCTGATCATCGAAGCAGTGCCCAGCAGTGCGGCGGCGATCAAGGTCTTGGTCGAGGTCATGATGTGTCCTTGGAAGAGAACAACCCGTTGATGCCCCGGGTCTGTTGAGCCGGTCCGCTTTGCGTCGGACTTGCTGATCACAACGGGGCCCGGCGGCCGGGCGATGACACTCCACGCGCTGGCTTAAGGCCGGCCTAAGACACGAATTCCTACAGTCACTTCCAGGGTCGCGTGCGCGCCCTGACAACCCGAGGAACACGATGCGCCTGCTGCTGGTCGAAGACGACACGATGATCGGCGAGGCCGTGCTCGACCTGCTGCGCGCCGAACATTACGCGGTGGATTGGGTGCGCGACGGCGAGATGGCCGCGACCGCGCTGCTGGCCGAGCACTACGACCTGGTTCTGCTCGACCTGGGGCTACCGCGGCGCGACGGCCTGGCCGTGCTGGCCGAGTTGCGTGCGCGGGCTGACCGCACGCCGGTGCTGATCACTACGGCGCGCGATGCGGTGGCGCAGCGCATCGCCGGGCTGGACGCCGGCGCGGACGACTACATCGTCAAGCCCTACGCGCTGGACGAACTGCTGGCGCGCATCCGCGCGCTGCTGCGCCGTGCCGCCGGCCGTGCAGAACCGGTCTACACGCATGGCAACGTGGCCATCCAACCGGCCACACGAGAGGTGACGGTGAATGGTGCACCGGTGGTGCTGACGGCGCGTGAGTGGGCGGTGCTGGAACCGCTGCTCGCCCGCCCCGGCGTGCTGTTGTCGCGCGCGCAGCTCGAGGAGAAGCTCTACAGCTGGAAGGACGAGATCAGCAGCAACGCCGTCGAGGTCTACGTGCACGGCCTGCGTCGCAAGCTCGGCGCGGCGCTGATCCAGAACGTGCGCGGCGTCGGCTACATGGTGCCGAAGGCATGAGCGCGCAAGCATGACGCTCAGACCGCACTCGCTGCGCACCCGGCTGCTCGTCTACCTGGGCGCAGCCATCGCGCTGGTGGCTGTGGTGCAGGCCAGCGTGGCCTACCGCACGGCGCTGGCCGAGGCCGACGCCGTGTTCGATTACCACATGCAGCAGACAGCGCAGTCGTTGCGCGGCGGCCTGCCCTTCGAGCCCGATGCCGAGGCACCGGAACCCGACGAGGAGAACTTCGACTTCGTGGTGCAGATCTGGTCGGCCGATGGTCAACAGCTTTACCACTCGGCGCGGCGTGCCGACCTGCCCGACCGCGCCGTGCTCGGTTTCTCCACTGTGCAGGCACGCGGCAACACCTACCGCGTGTACTCGCTGCAGACGGCGCGGCAGGTGATCCAGGTGGCACAGGACATGGAAGTCCGCCGCGAGATGGCGCGCACGCTGGCGCTGCGTACTGTGGCGCCGATGGGCTGGCTGGTCCCGCTGCTGCTGTTGGCGGCCTGGTGGGTGGTGGGCAGCACGCTGGCGCCGCTGCAGCGCCTGCGCCGCCAGCTCGCGCAGCGCCGGGCAGACGACCTTGCACCGGTTGGCCAAGAGCCGCTGCCCGACGAGATCCGCCCCCTGGTGCACGAGCTGAACGGGCTCCTCGGCCGCCTGCAGCAGGCCTTCGACGCGCAGAAGCGCTTCGTCGCCGACGCCGCCCACGAGCTTCGCTCGCCGCTGACGGCGCTGAAACTTCAGGTGCAGGGCATGGCGCGCGCGCATGACGACGAAGCGCGCCAGCGCGCCGTGCAACGGCTGGACGCCGGCATCGAGCGTGCCACCCACCTCGTCGACCAGCTGCTGTTGCTCGCGCGCCAGCAGGATGGAGCCGGACCCACGCTGGCGCCGTTGGTGCTGATGGACGTGCTGCGCTTGGCCTTGGCCGACGTGGCGCCAGCGGCACAGCAGCAAGGCATCGACCTCGGCCTGTTGACCACCGACACCGACGCTGCCGCTGCCACGCACGACGAAGCCGCGATCGCAACCTGGACCGTCAACGGGGAAGCCGATGCCCTGCGCGTGCTGCTCCGCAACCTGCTCGACAACGCCGTGAAGTACACGCCGGCCGGCGGCCGCGTGGACGTTTCGCTGCAGCGCCATGGAACGTCACTGTGCCTGCGCGTCGAAGACAGCGGGCCCGGCATCGCAAATGCAGAGCGCGAACGTGTTTTCGACCGCTTCTACCGTGTGCCCGGCGCCGCAGCCACGGGCAACGGCCTCGGGCTGGCCATCGTCAAGGCCATCACAGAAGGCCATCGCGGCACGCTCGAACTCGGTCGCAGCGAGCGCCTGGGCGGACTTCGCGTTGACCTCTGCCTGTCTGTTTCTCAGCCTGCCGTGCCTGATTTAAGACCGGTCTAAGACCGGCGGAGCAAAGTGTTGCCTTGGCCGTGAAATTCGGCGAAGGAGCTTCGATGAACACAGAGCAACACACCCCGCGCAGCGGCAGCCGCACCTGGGTGCTGAGCCTGGTGGCGGCCGGCTTGCTCGGCGGCGCAGGCGCCAGCCTATTCAGCAGCGCGCTCGCCCCCCGCCTGGCAGCGCAGGCGCTGCCCGCCACCGCGCCGATGCCAACACAGGCCCTCGCGCAGCCCGCGCCCACCAGCACAGGCGCGCTCACGCTGCCTGACCTGTCGCAGATCGCTGCGCAGCGCGGCGCAACGGTGGTTCACATCAGCGTCAGTGGCTTGTCGCGCGTGGCCGCCGAAGACGACGAAGCAAACGTTCCGGCTGGCCCGGCGCTGGCCGTGCGCGGCCAGGGTTCAGGCTTCATCGTCGGCAGCGACGGGCTGATCCTCACCAACGCCCACGTCGTGCGGGGCGCCAAGGAGGTCAATGTCAAGCTGGCCGACCGGCGCGAGTTCGCCGCCCGCGTGCTGGGCAGCGACCGCCAGAGCGACGTGGCGGTGCTAAAGATCGAGGCCCATGGCCTGCCCACTGCCCCGCTGGGCGACCCCAAGCAACTGCGCGTGGGCGAATGGGTGCTGGCCATCGGCTCGCCCTTCGGCTTCGAAAACAGCGTCACTGCCGGTGTTGTCAGCGCCAAGGGCCGTTCGCTGCCCGACGACAGTGCCGTGCCCTTCATCCAGACCGACGCCGCCGTCAACCCCGGCAACTCTGGCGGGCCGCTGTTCAATACGCGCGGCGAAGTGGTGGGCATCAACAGCCAGATCTTCAGTCGCACCGGCGGCTACGAGGGGCTGTCGTTTGCCATCCCCGTCGACGTGGCGGTGCGTGTGAAGGACCAGATCGTTGCCAGCGGCCATGCCACGCACGCCCGGCTGGGTGTGGTGGTGCAGGAGGTGAACCAGGCGCTGGCCGATTCCTTCGGGCTTGACCGCCCCGAAGGCGCCCTGGTGGCCGGCGTCGAACCCGGCGGCCCCGCCGAACGTGCCGGTCTGAAGGCTGGCGACGTGGTGCGAAAGCTCGACGGTCAGCCCATCGTCGCCTCGGGCGACCTGCCGGCGCAGCTGGCGCAGTCCAGCCCGGGCATGAAGGTGAAGATGGAGGTCTGGCGCCAGGGCCAACGCCAGGAACTGACCGCCGTGCTGGGCGATCGCGCCGAACACGACGCCGACGTGGCCCAGGCTGGCGCCCCGGCGCAGGGCGCCACCGCCGGCCGGCTGGGGTTGGCTCTGCGGCCGCTGAAGCCGCAGGAACGCCGGCTGGCGGGCGCCGACGGCGGGCTGGTCGTCGAAGGCAGCGGCGGACCCGCAGCCCGCGCCGGCGTGGTGCCGGGCGACCTGTTGCTGGCCATCAACGGCACGCCAGTGGGCAGCATCGAACAGGCGCGCAGCCTGGTGACGCGCGCCGGCAAGACGGTGGCACTGCTGCTGCAGCGTGGCGGCGAGCGCATTTTCGTGCCGGTGCGCTTGGGCTGATGCCGGGCCGCACCTGGCTGCCGACATGCTGCACGGCGTAGCCCGGTGAGCGCTGCCGTCATTGCCTGCATGGCGCTCGTGGTGCTGACCACGCTGCTGCACTACGAGGCCCTGCGCGTCATCAGCGCCCTGCTGCCGCAGCTGCAGATGGCACCGCGGGCGCGGCTGATCGTCGTCATCCTGGCCACCTTTGGCGCACACGCGCTCGAGATCGCGCTCTATGCAGCGGCGGTTTATGTGCTGGTGCATGGCCTCGCGGTCGGCGCGCTGGGCCCGGCGGGCGGACCTGACTGGGCCACCACCCTCTACTTCTCGGCCGAGACCTACACCTCACTGGGTTACGGTGACCTGGTGCCGCAAGGCGCACTTCGCGCGCTGGCCGGCGTGGAGGCGCTCAACGGCCTGCTGCTCATCGGCTGGACGGCGTCCTATACCTTCATCGCGATGCAGCACTTCTGGGAAAATGGCCGCAGCATGCAGGGAGACCCTGATGGACGCTGAGCGAGTACGCCCTATTTCACATCTGCGGCTGAGCCGCGCCAGCGCTGTGCTGACTTTTCGAGGGCCGGCATGTGCGGCTGTGAGCAGAGATTGGTAACGAGCTGAACTCGTGGCAACGAGCAATCTCGGCAAGCTCTTTCGCGACGAAATCGGGCTGACGCGGGGAGCACTTCGCGCCAAACAGACGGAAGGCGCCTAAAGGCGGGAATCAAGGGACAGAAGCGATGTCAAGGCCGCCTAGTGACCGACGGGAGGCTCAGATACGAGCGCTTGAACCGGCCGATCGGGAGCACCCGCAATTGGCCGGGTGCCGGTACTGACGAGAGGCCGCTTCCCGGCAAACCAGTCGCGATGGAACAGTCTGCGCGCGGGCAACAACACTGGCGCGCACGTAGGCCAGTCGCAACAACTCAGGCCCACCTTCGACCGACCCTATGGCGCGGCCTTCGTTCAGTGCTTGTCGGCCCTTGCGCGCCAGAGCAACCGATCTGGCGCCCTGCGCCACCGAATGCCAGCACGCAAGGGCAGTAGAACCTCGGCGTGAACCCGTGCACCCCGGCGCCGGCCGGGCTCAAGGCGGCATCAGCCGCGGCAGCCCAGGCGTCGCCAGCCGGCCAGGCTCGCCAGCCCGGCCAGCAGCATCCACACGGCGGCGGGTTCGGGGATGGCCGCGGCCAGCTGTTCGCTGGCCACGCGCTGCAACAGCACCGCATGGGCGGGGCTGATGCCCAGGTCGGCCGCGGCCCGCTCGCCAGGGCCCAGGCTCAGCGGGTCCAGGCCGGTCAGCGTGCCGAACAGCGTCAGCGCGCTCAGGTACGAACCGTACTTGCTGGCATGCGTGCCGTCGTCGAACCACAGGTCGATCAGCCCGTCGGTCTGCGCGTCCGGGCCCCAGAAGTCGCGCGTGGCCACGCCGCTGGCCACCGCATGCATGAAGCTGCGGCCCACCGGCGAAATGCCGGCATAGCCGCCGCTGCCATCGGCTGCCGCGGCGGCGGCGCTGGCGGCGTAGGCGGTCACCAGTTCGTCGGTCATCGCCTCCAGCGTCGGGAAGAAGGTCGTGGCCGGCGTGGTGGTGCGGGTCACCTGGCCAGTGAACTCGTTCGTTGTGGTGACGAAGGCACCGTCGACCAGATTGGGCCGTGCCCAGGTTTCGTAGAGATACAGCCGCGTGGCGCTGCTGGGGTTGGGGTTGGCGGGCAGGTTGCGCACCGTGCTGCAGGCCCCGCTGCTGTAGCCCAGGGCCACGCAGTTGGCCTGGTTGCCGCCGATGAAGTCCCGTTCACGGTAGCTGATCGCGGCGCCCTGATGCACCCAGTCTTCGATCAGGTCGGCATACAGCCGGGTGTATTCGGGGTTCGAAGCCAGCCCGGGCCGGCGCAGCAGGGCTTCGTCGCTCTGTTCCTGCAGCACGACCTGGTCCCAGGCCTGGCCGCCGATGTTGCCGCGCAGGTCCCAGGCGGCCGGGTTCGTGTTGAGCAGGTGGCCGCGCATCGAAGCGGCGTTGCGTGTGGACATCGCCACGTCGTAGTTCAGCCCGGCCTGCACGGTGAACTGCTGGAAGATGCCCGGCACACCGCCCCAGGGGCGGGGCTCATAGGCGTTGGAGCCGGCCGGGTTGGTGGCGAACATCGCCGCCGTCAGGTCGCGCACGTTGGCGGCGTTGTAGCTCATGACCGGGTCCACGCGCCCGAACGTGTAGCTGTTGCCGACGAACAGCACGCTGACGGGCGAGCCCGAGGTGCCCAGGGGCTGCGCCACGACCCATGGGGCGGCGGCCAGCAAGGCGGCGCCGAGCCAGCGGCGGGTGACGTCGTTCATGAAGGGGCTCTTGGCAGGAGGAGGGGCCAGGCGATCAGGCCGGCCCAGGGTGGCGAGTGTCGGGGCGCGGCCGGCGGGCCGGAATCCGGGTTTCCCGCGACTTTCGCCTGAAGGGCCGGCGCTTCGAGCCTGCGGCTGGGCACCGGCTACGCTCATCTGCGTATGGCGCCGTCGCGGCCTGCGCCCTGCAATAGCGCCACGCCGCGAACCCCCACGCGGACCTGGAACGCCATCATGACGGCTGCTGCCTTGCCCCTGCCTTTGCACCTTCGCATTCGCCTTCGCCTTCGCCTTCGCCCGATTTCACTGGCCCTCATGCTCGCCAGCTCGGCGTTCCTGCCGTCCCAGGCACAGACCTGGACCGGCGCCGGCTTCACCAACAGCTGGGCCGAAACGCAGAACTGGGCGGGCCTCGCACAGCCCGTCAGCGGCGCCGGCACCGCCGTCACCTTCGCCGGCGGGGTTCGCCTGAATCCACTGCAGAACATTGCCGCGGTGTTCCAGCTGAATTCGCTCGGCTTCGCCAGCAACGCCGGCGCGTTCAGCCTGGGTGGCAACGCCCTGCGCTTTGCCGGCAGCACCGCACGGCTGCAGCACGACGGCAGCGTGCCGGTCAGCATTGCCAACAACATCCAGATCGTCGAGAGTCTGGTCTACCAGGGCAACGGCTCGGCCACCTTCACCGGCACGCTGGCCAGCGGCAACGCCGATGCCGCATTCCAGCCGCTGCTGACCAAGCGTGGCAGTGGCGTGCTCAGCCTCGCGGCAGCCAGCACCTTCGGCGGCCGCGTCGTCGTCGAACAGGGCCAGGTGCGGCTCAGGGAAGGCCTGGCGCTGCAGGCGGCCGATGTCACGGTCCAGCTGGCCAACGGGCTGGACCTGTCGCCGACCAACAGCATCACCCTGGGCGGGCTCAGCGGCAGCGGCGCGCTCGCGCTGGGCAGCACGCAGCTCACGGTGGGCGGCAGCAACAACACGCTCGCGGCCTACACCGGCAACTTCGCTGCCACGACCGGCAGCTTGACCAAGGTCGGCACCGGCACGCTGCAGCTCGGCGGAACCTCGACGCTGGACGCGCTGCGCGTGCTGCAGGGCAGCATGGTGCTGGACGGCGGCACGCTCACGCTGGATCGCGACGGCGAGGCCCTGGTGGTGGGTGACCAGCTCGCCGGTCCCAGCGGCGGGGCCAGCCTCGCGGTGCGCGGGGGCACGCAACTGGCCGTCACCGGTCCCACCGTGGTGGTGGACGGGCAGGATGGCACGCAGATGCAGCTGTCGGGTGCAGGCACCCGCGTGAACACCGGGGTTCAAATGCTCGTGGGCATCCGCAATACGGGGCGCCTCGATGTGGGCGATGGCGCCATCCTCGCCGCCCAGACCTTCCTGCTCGCCGGCTTCGACAACGGCAGCCGCGGCGTGATCGACGTCGTCGCAGGCGGCAGCGTGAGCAGTGGGGTGGCGATCCTCGGCACGCGGGCCGGCAGCCAGGGCACCGCCAGTGTCGCCGGCGCTGGCGCGAGCTGGCAGACGGGCTTCCTTGGCATAGGAGGGCTGAACTCCGGCCTCTCCGGTGGCACGGGCCAGCTCAGGGTCGGCCCCGGCGGGAGAGTCACCGTCAACGGCCCGCTCGAGTTCTGGGGCGACGACAGCCGCATCACCGTCGATGGGGGTCAGCTGTTGGCCGCGGAGCTCAGGTCGGCCGCCGGCTCCACCGGCAGTGTGCAGCTGGCACGCGACCCTGCAGGCGGCCCCGCGCTGGCCCTGGGCGGCGTCGGGAGCGCCGCGTACGTCGGCAGCATCGGTGGCCCGGGCAGTGTCTCGAAGAGCGGCACGGGCACGCAGGTGCTGGCCGGCAGCAACACCTTCACTGGCGCTGTCACCGTCGACGCCGGCGTGCTGGAAATGCCCAACGGCGCGGCCAGCGAATACACCGCGACAAGCACCGGCACGCTGCGGCTCGGTGCGCCCGTACTCGGCCAGGCGGTGCTGACGGCGCAGCAGGGCGGCCGCATCGTCTACAGCGCGCCGACCGTCTCTGGCGGACTGCTGGCCGGGCCGGGCCAGCACGACATCAGCGCGGTGCAGCGCCTCGTGGGCAGCAGCGTGGGCAACGGCGCGACCCTGGCACCGGCCGCGGGCAGCACCTTCGTGGGCGTGGCCAACGCCGGCACGGTGGTCAACGCGGCAGGCCAGGTGCTGACCTGGAACCAGGGCGGCAACACCGTGGGCACGCTGACGGTGGCGGGTTCCACCTTTGCCAGCGGTTTCAGCTCGGGCGGGGTGGTGCAGGTGCTGCCCGGTGGCACCCTGCAGCATGGCGGCGCCGACCTGCTGCTGGGCGGCGGCAGCCGCACGGCCATCGGCAGCGCCACGACCGCCGGGGGCACGCTGCGTGCGTTGCCGGGCACCGCCGTGCAGCTGAATGGCGGCCTGCTCGTCAACAACGGCGCGCTGGAGGGTGCCCTGGTCGTGAACTTCGGCGGGCTGGCCAAGGGCGCGGGCAGCTTCGGGCCGGTCACGGTCAACGACGGTGGCCGCTTTTCGCCAGGCAACAGCCCGGGCACGGCCAACACCGGGGCGGCGCGTTGGGGGGCCGGCGGCGCCTATGTCGTCGAATTGGCGGCTGCCGCGGGCAGCGCAGGCGTGGACTGGGACCTCTGGGCCGTCGACGGCGCGCTCGACATCGCCGCCGGCAGCACCGCCAACAGCCGCTTCACGATCAGCGTGGTCAGCCTGGGCGATGGCCTGGCACCCGGGCCGCTGGCCGGCTTCGACCCGTTGCAGTCCTGGAGCTGGACGATCGCGCGCGCATCTGGCGGTGTTCAGGGCTTCGACCCGAACGGCCTGGCGCTGGACACCGGCGGTTTTGCCAGCTTCACAGCGGGCGGCAGCTTTGCACTGGCGCTCGAAGGCAGCGAACTGCAGCTCGTGTTCGCGCCCGTGCCCGAACCCGGCACCGCGCTCCTGTTCGCACTGGGCGCGATGGGATTGATGGCAGGCCTGCGTCTGCGTCTGCGTCTGCGTCAGCCAGCGCCCGACCGCTTGCCGGGCTGTTGACTGCAGCCCAGGCCAGGCTGATGCGCCTGGCCTGCGGCGCGTGCGCGAACCCGCTCGCCGGGTGCCTCTACAGTTGGCGGACCCGCTACACGCCCGCCCGCCCGGTCGCGAGAAAGATCCCCGCATGCGCTCTCCCGCTGCCGCCAGCGCAGCCCCCCTGCCGCCATGAGCCGGACGCTGGGCGCCGACGCCCTGCGGGCGCTGCTCGACGTGACCCGCGCACTGGCCGCGCCCTTCGACCTGCACTCGATGCTGACGACCGTGGCCGACGCGGGCCGGCGCGTCTTCGAGGCCGAACGTGCGTCGGTCTGGCTGCTCGACGCCCCAGCGCAGGAACTGGTGCTGGAGGTGGCGGCCGACCTGGGCGCGGTGCGCATCGCAGTCGGCCGCGGCATCGTCGGTCTGTGCGCGCAGCAGTCGCGCATCGTCGAGGTGCCCGACTGCTACGCCGACCCGCGCTTCGATCGTGCGCTCGACCTGGCTTCGGGCTTCCACACCCGAAACCTCGTCGCCCTGCCCCTGGTGGACCACCACGGCGTGCTGGTGGGCGTGCTGCAGTTGCTGAACCGCCCCGACGGCAGCTTCGACCAGGAGGACATCGCGCTGGGCGAGGCACTGGCCGCACAGTGTGCGGTGGCCCTGTCACGCGTGCGCATGACCCAGGCCATGCTGGCCGGGGAACTGATGCGGCAGGAACTGCAGCTGGCCAGCGAGGTGCAGCGGGCCAGCCTGCCGGCCGATCTGCCGGCGGTGCCCGGCTACGAGCTGGCGGGCTCGTTCAGGCCGGCCTCCCTGACCGGGGGCGACACCTACGACGTGGCCAGGCTCGACGCCGGTGTGCTCGTGGTGCTGGCCGACGCGGCAGGCCATGGCGTGCCGGCGGCGCTGTCCATCATCCAGATGCACGCCATGCTGCGCATGGCCTTCGAGCTGGGGGCCACGCTCGAGCAGGCCTTCCTGCACGTCAACAACCGCCTGTCGGCCACGCTGCCCGACGGCCGCTTCGTCACGGCCTTCATCGGTCTGCTCGACCCGGCCACGCACCGCCTGCGCTACCTCAGTGGCGGACAGGGGCCCATCCTGCACTGGCACGCGGCCACCGGCGGCTGCACGGTGCATCGCGCCACGAGCTTTCCGATGGGGGCGATGGCGCTGCGGCAGGCCAAGCCGGCCGCCTGCATCGACCTGCAGCCTGGCGACCTCATCGCCCTGCTCTCCGACGGCTTCTATGAATACGAGTCGCCCACAGGCGAGGCTTTCGGACGCGCCCGCGTCGAAGCCGTGATGCAGCAGGGCGGCGCCACGGCCCCGGTGCAGGCCTTGGCTGCGGCGCTGCTGCGGGCGGTGGAGCTGCACGCCGAAGGTGCACCGCAGGAAGACGACATGACGCTGGTGCTGCTGCGTCGGCTGCCCGTCGCCCCGTGAACGCGTGACTGTCACAGTGTTGTCACCCGCTGGTTCTAGCCTCAAACAGTTGCTGCCCGGCAAGCTTTGCAGGACAACCCGCGGCGCCTTTCGTGCGTGGGTGGAGAGGACCATCGTGGACATGTCGATTTCCGAGCTCGAGGGACCCGTGACCCTGGCCAGGCTGAGCGGACGCCTCGACGCCGCGGGTGCCGACACCATCGCGGTGCGGTTCACCGCTGCCGTGGCGGCGCAGGGGCGCCACGCCGTCATCGACCTGTCCCAGGTCACGTTCATCGCGTCGATGGGCATGCGGCTGCTGGTGTCGGCCGCACGTGCGCTCAACCAGAAGGGCTGTCGTCTGGCCGCCTTCGGTGCCAGCGACAACGTGCTGGCGGCGATCACCGACGCCGCGCTGGACCAGATCATCCCTTGCTCGGCCACCCAGGACGAGGCCCTTGCGGGGCTCCTTGCCTGAGCCTTACCGCAGCCTGGTGCGGTTGGCGGTGCCGGGCCGTCTGGACGCACTGGAGCCTGCGCGGCAGGCCCTGATTCGCGCCCTCGAGCACCAGCGGCTGCAGTTGTCCGAACGAACGCTCTATCGCCTGGAGCTGGTGCTCGAGGAAGTGCTGATGAACGTCCAGCGGCACGGTTTCAAGGGCGACCCCGAGCGCCTGTCCACGGTCGACCTGGGCCTGGCCGACGCCTCGGTGCTGCTGCAGTTCGAAGACGATGGCCAGCCCTTCGACCCGACGCAGCCGCTGCCCGAACCGGTGTCCACGCTGGCCGAATCGTCCGACGGCGGCCGCGGGCTGCGGCTGCTGCAACGCTCGGCCAGTGCGCTGGACTACGAGCGCGTCGACGGCCGCAACCGGCTTCGGGTGGTGATCTCGCTGGAGCCGCAGAACCCCTGAGCCGGGCGCGGCCTGCGATCATCGGGGCCCCCGGGCCGACCTTTCCATCCTGCGATGCCGACTCCCAAGCTTCGATTGCCGGTGGCCGTTGCCCTTGCCCTGGCCCTGCCCTGCGGCGCGGCGTTTGCCGCCAGCCACATCACCGACATCACCTGGTCGGCCGACGGACGCTTCGCACACCAGACGCAGATTGCCGCAGGCAAGTTCATCGAAGCCTGCGGCAAGCTGGCCCCGGGCGAGAGCGTGCGCTGGAGCTTCACGACCGCCCAGCCGGTGGACTTCAACATCCACTACCACCGGGGCAAGGAGGCCGTGTTCCCGGTCAAGCAGACGCAGGTCAGCAGCGCCCGCGACGCGCTCAAGGTCACCGTGTCCGAAGACCATTGCTGGATGTGGACGAACAAGGGCCAGGCCCCGGTGAGCCTGAGCTTCGAACTGGTGCGCTGAGCGCTTCGATCCTCAGGCCGGCGCCGCTCGTCCAGCGTGGTGACGGCCGCCCGGGGCCGCGCCTTCAGCCGCGCTGAAGCAGGGCCCGCACCACGTCGGTCTGGGTCAGCATGCCCACCAGCCTGAGCTCGTCGTCGACCACCGGCAGGGTCTTGATGCGCTCGTCGCGCAGCAGGGTCCAGGCGTCCTGCAAAGAGGTGCCGAACTCGACACTCAGCACCTCGCGCGACATCACCTCGGCGCACGAGAGCTCGCCCAGGCGGCGCCGATAGGCTTCAGACTCGGCGGCTTCGAGCAGCGCGTGCAGCTCGTCGCGCGGCACGTCGAGCACTTCGTTGTAGCGGTCGAGCACGCGGTCGATGTCGGCGTCGGCGAAGCGACCCGCCACCGTGGGCGCTGCCGCCTCGCGCTGCGGGTGCGGGTAAGGCTTGCCGGTGGCGCGGTTGTAGGCCGTGGCGGACAGCACCAGCAGCAGCGAGTTGGTGGCGATGGGGAACAGCGCATAGTGCCAGTCGGTCACGCCGCCCAGCACGATCAGCAAGGCCACCGCGCCGCCGGGCGGGCGCAGGCAGCGCAGCAGGATCATCATGCCGACAGCGCCTGCACCGCCAATGGCCGGCGCAGCGACGCGCCAGGGCCCGGCCTGCAGCGCCATCGCCACCGCAATCCCCACCAGCGCCGACACCGTGTTGCCGCCGACCACCGCCCAGGGTTGGGCCAGCGGGCTCGAAGGCAGGCCGAAGACGATGACGGCGCTGGCCCCGATCGGCGCCACCAGCCAGGGCAGCCCCAGGCCCAGGCCCGCATCCAGCCACCAGGACAGCAGCGCCGCCACGAACAGCCCGGTGCCGACGCCCAGCGTCACGCGCAGCCGTTCCCGGGCATCGATGTTCAATGCGGCAGGACGCAGCAGCACGAAGGCGGCGCGCCAGCCCATGGGGTCCTTGGCTTTCATGCAGTCTTCGTCAGAGGGCCTGCATGGTAGCGGCGTGCCTCTGCACGGCGCGGCGTTGCGCCGGGTGTCCCTATGGCGAGCCCAGTGGCGGCAGCCGATCGGTCCGGCACGGCCAGCCCTCGCTGCCTGGCGCGCACGGTGCGGACCAGGCCGAGGGCGTTGACCCACGACCGGACCCGACCTGGTTTGCTTCATGGGGTTTGTGCACACTCGCTGCGATGACGCCCGCCGCCCACATTGCCCCCGCCCCCGCCCCCGCCACCGCTGCGGCCACGCCGCGGCCCGCAGCCCCGCAGGCCTTCCCCTGCCCGCAGTGTGGCGCCAGCATGGCCTTCGATCCCGGCCGCTGCGCGCTGGCCTGCGCCGCCTGCGGCCATGCCCGGCTGCTGCCGCCGCCCACGCCCGACGCCCAGGCCCAGGCGCTGCACGAACAGGACTACGAAGACGCCCTGCGCCACCTGGCCGCACGTGAACCCAGCCTGGAAGCGCGCGTCGTCGACTGCCCGGCCTGCGGCGCGCAGACCCGCTTCGACGGCCACGTGGTCGGCGACCATTGCGCCTTCTGCGCCACGCCTTTGCTGGTGGAACAGGCGCACGTGGAGCGGCTCATCCAGCCGCAGGCGCTGCTGCCCTTTGCGCTGGACCGCAACGCCGCGCAGCAGGTCTTCGCGCGCTGGGTGGCCAGCCGCTGGTTCGCACCGAATGCGCTCAGGCGCAGCGTCAGCCAGGCCGACGGCATCCGCGGTGTGTACCTGCCCTGGTGGACTTACGACGCCAGCACCCTGAGCACCTACCGCGGTGAACGCGGCGTGCAGCGCCAAGTGTCTGACAGCCGCGGCGGCGCCAACGCCCGGCGCACGGTGGTCGACTGGACGCCGGCAGCGGGCGCGGTGCCGGTGGGCTTCGACGACATCCTGGTGGTGGGTTCGCCGTCGATCCCGGCGCACCTGGCGCGGGTGCTCGACCGCTGGAACCTGGCCGCGCTGCGCCCGCCCGCGGCCGACCTGATGGCCGGCTTCAGCGTTGAGGTCTACCGCCACGGACTGGAACAGGGCTTCGCCGAGGCCCGTGCCCGCATGCAGGGCGCCATCGACGACGCCATCCGCCGCGACATCGGCGGCGACCAGCAGCGCATCCACGCCCGCCAGACGGTGGTCGACGACATCCGCTTCAAGCACCTGCTGCTGCCGGTGTGGATCGGCAGCTACCGCTTCGGCGGCAAGCCCTACCGCGTGGTGGTGAACGGCCAGAGCGGCGAGGTCGAAGGCGACCGGCCGTTCTCGGTGGTGAAGATCGCGCTGGCCGTGGTGCTGGTGTTGATCGTGCTGGCGGTGATGGCCGCGATGAACTCGAACTGATCGCCCCGTCGGGCTGTCACCGCCGTTTCATGGGGCTTGCCTAGTCTGCGGCCCGGCGGCGGGTTCATCGAGGATTCCAATTTGACGTGGTTGCGGTTGCGAGCATTCGCCCTGGTTGCGCTGGCCGTCGTGCTGGGCGGCTGTTCGCCCCGCATGATGCTGGTGCAAGGCGCCGCCGACGAACTGGCGCGTGTGGGCGGCGGCAGCGAAGAAGACCTGGGCCTGGCGCGTGAGGCGGCGGCCTTCCACCTGAAGCTTTCGGAAGCGGTGCTGCAGCAAACCCCCGGGCATGGCCCGCTGGCCACCGCGGTGGCCGCTGGCTTCACGCAGTACGCCTATGCCTTCGTCGCTTTCGAAGCCGACCGGGTGCAAGCCGAGAACGCCCGTGCTGCGCAACGCCTGCAGGCGCGTGCCGCACGCCTGTACTGGCGTGCGCAGCGCCACGCCCTGCAGGCCCTGGAAACCCAGCAGCCCGGCTTCAGGCAGGCCTTGGCGGCCGGTACCGCAAGGCTGCAGCCGCCGCAGGTGGCCCTGGCCTATTGGGCGGCGGCGGCCTGGGGTGCGGCCATCTCGCTCAGCAAAGACCGGCCCGACATGGTCGCCGACCTGCCTTTGGCCGCGGCCCTGGCCGACCTGGCCTGGCAGACCGAGCCCGGCTTTGGCGACGGCGATCTCGCCGCGCTGATGGGCAGCTTCGAAGCCGCGCGGCCCGGTGGCAGCCCCCGCGTGGCACGGGAGTTCTTCGACCGCGCCGCCGCCTTGGGAGGTGGCCGCAACGCGGGTGTCTTCGTGAGCCGCGCAGAAACGCTGGCCCAGCCCGCGGGCGACCGGGCGGCCTTCGAGTCGCTGCTGCGCCAGGCCCTGCAGGCCGCCGATGCGCGGCGCGACCTGGCCAACGAAGTCATGCGCGAGCGCGCCACCTGGCTGCTGGAAACCGCCGATGACCGCTTCTGAAGCCCGGGTGTCCGCCCTCCATCGATCGCCCTTGAACCGAAGGCTCCCGCCATGACCCCCGTCGACCCCCACCGCCGCGCCACCGCGCTGTCCTTGCTGGGCCTGGCCTTGCCCGGGGCCGCCATGGCGCAGGCGGTGCAGCTGCGCATCGGCAGCCTGGTGCCGAAGAATTCGCTCTATCACCAGTCGCTGCTGGAACTGGGCGAGAGCTGGCGTGCGGCGCAGGGTGGCAGCGCACGCTTCGTCGTCTTCACCGACGGCAGCCAGGGTGGCGAGGCCGAGATCGCGCGGCGCATGCGCATCGGCCAGCTGCAGGGCGCGCTGATGAGCGTGGTGGGCCTGCGCGAGATCGAGCCCAGCGTGGCCGCCTTGCAGACCCTGCCGCTGCTCTTCCGCGACTGGGAAGAGGTCGACCACGTGCGCGAGAAGATGCGCCCGGCGATGGAGCAGCGCTTTCTGGCCAAGGGCTTCGTCATCGTCGGCTGGGGCGACGCCGGCTGGGTGCGCTTCTTCTCGAAGGAGCCTGCCTTCAGGCCCGACGACTTCAAGCGCATGAAGTTCTTCGCCTGGGGTTCGGAGCCCGAACAGCAGGCCATCATGAAGAGCCTGGGCTACACGCCGGTGCCGCTGGAGACCGCCGACATCCTGCCCGCGCTGCAGACCGGGATGATCAATGTCGTGCCGTCCACGCCCTACTTCGCGCTGGCCGGGCAGGTGTTCAACACCGCGCCGAACATGCTGGAGATCAACTGGGCACCGATCGTCGGCGCCCTGGTGGTGACGCAGCGCGCCTGGGAAGCCATGTCGCCGGCCGGCCAGCAGGCGCTGCGCAGCGCCGGCGAACGCGCCGGCGTGCAGATGCGGGCGCAGGCCCGCAAGGAAGTCGACGAAGCCGTAGCCGCGATGCGCCAGCGCGGGCTGGTGGTGAACCGCCCGAATGCCGAACAGATGCGTGAATGGAATGCGCTGGCCGAAAGCCTCTACCCGCGCATCCGCGGCGCGATGGTCCCGGCCGAAACCTTCGACGAGGTCTTCATGCACCTGAAGGCCTTCCGCACGGCCCGGGGCCGCTGAGCTTGACTGCCCAGCCCGCGGCCGCCACCGGCACACCGCCGCCTGCACCCCCACCTGCCGGGCCGCTGGCCTGGGCCGGGCGCTGGGACGAGGCCCTGGCCTCGGCGGCGCTGCTGCTGATGACGCTGATCCCGCTGGTCGAGATCGCCTTACGCCCGGCCATGGGCCGCGGCGTGATGAATGCGCCCTTGCTGGTGCAGCACCTGGGCCTGGTGATGACGATGTTCGGCGCGCTGGCGGCCGAACGCCACGGCCATCTCACCACGCTGGGCAGCAGCCTGGGGCAGCTCGGCAGCCCGGTGCTGCGCAGGACCGTGCATGCGCTGGCCTGGGGTGGGTCGGCGCTGATCTGCGGCGCCCTGGGCCTGGCGAGCTGGCGCTTCGTGGCCAGCGAAGCGGGCGCGGCGCAGGAACTGGCTTACGGCCTGCCGGTGTGGTGGGTGCAGGCCTGCATGCCGCTGGGCTTTGCCTTGCTTGGCGCGAAGCTCGGCGCACGTTGTCTGGCCGGGCAGCAGGGCGAAGGCCGCACCGGCACGACCTTCGCCCGCTGGGCTGCGGCCCTGCTGCTCCCGCTGGCCGGGGCCGGGCTGGCGGCGCAGTTCGACGGCCATGTGCTGCCGCTGTGGCCCGCGGTGCTGGCCCTGCTGGCGCTGTTGCTGGCCGGCGCACCCATCTTCGCGGCGCTCGGCGGGCTGGCGCTGGCTCTGTTCTGGAGCGATGGCCTGCCGCTGGCTTCGGTGCCGCTGTCGCATTACCAGATCACGGTGAACCCTTCGCTGCCGGCCTTGCCGCTGTTCACGCTGGCAGGGCTGCTGCTGGCGCGCACGGGCGCGGCGCAGCGCCTGGGCACCGTGTTCCTGGCGCTGTTCGGCGGCGGGGTGCGCGGCACGGTGCTGGCCGTGGCCGTGCTGTGTTCGGCCTTCACGGCCCTGACGGGCGGCAGCGGCGTCACCATCCTGGCCCTGGGCGGCCTGCTGCTGCCGATGCTGCTGAAGGCGGGTTATTCGGAACAGCGCGGCATCGGCCTGGTCACCAGCGCCAGCGCGCTGGGCGTGCTGCTGGCGCCCTCGGTGCCCTTGATCATGTACGCGGTGATCGCACGCGTGCCCATCCAGGACATGTTCCTGGCCGGTTTGCTGCCGGCGGTGGTGATGGTGGCCTGCCTGCTGCTGATCGGCGGCTACCTGCGGCGCGAACCCGGCGCGCCGGTACCGGCGGCGGCAGCCCGGCCCGACCTGCGCGCGGCAGCGGCGGCGGCCTGGGCGGCCAAATGGGAACTGGCCGCACCCCTGGTGGCCATCGGCGCCTTGGGCAGCGGCCTGGCCACGCCCACCGAAAGCGCGGCCCTGACGGCGGCCTACGCGGCGCTGACCCAGGCCCTGGCACACCGTGAACTGGGCTGGCGGCTGCTGGCCAGGACCCTGTCGGACTGCGCGCAGATCATCGGCGGCGTGATGCTCATCCTGGGCATGGCCTTGGCGCTGACCAACTTCATGGTCGACGCCGGCATCCCCGACCTGGCCGTGGAATGGGTACAGGGCGTCATTCCCAACAAGTACGTGTTCCTGCTGGTGCTGTGCCTGTTCCTGTTCGCGGCGGCGGCGCTGATGGAGATCTACGCCGCCATCGTGGTGCTGGTGCCGCTGCTGCTGCCGCTGGCCAAAGCCTACGGCATCGACCCGGTGCACTTCGGCATCATCTTCCTGGCCGCGATGGAGGTGGGTTTCCTGTGCCCGCCTGCGGGCATGAACATCTACTTCGCCGCCGCCATGTTCGGCAAGTCCATCGGCTACGTGGCGCGTTCGGTGTTGCCGGCCATGGCGGCCATTTTCCTGGGCACCCTGGTCATCGCCTTGCTGCCGTGGCTGGCCACGGCGCTGCCGAACTGGGCGGCGGGGCGGTCCTAGCGCGGTCGAGGGGCTCTTTGCGGCTCGTAGCGGACGTTGCACGCCAACTGGGTCCCATGGGCTGGGCGAGCCGGGTGGCCCCTTCCGCTCATGTCCCCCGCCCGCGCCCGGTCAGGTGCCTAGGGCACCTGACGGGGCGCGGGCTCCTCGTTGACTTCGCTCCAGGGGCCACCCGACTCTCCCAGCCCCGCCACCACGTCGGCGCGCCACGGAGGAGGGAAGACACGGTGGTTGCAAAGGTGGGCTGGGGCTGGCTGTGGCGCGCATCTGAGGCGCCGAGGAGCACAGGGCCCGCGGCCCTCG
>JANOBX010000017.1:0-39355 GCA_031411875.1 Burkholderiales bacterium
GTGAGTTCCGCGAGCTTGTGGATTTCGGGGCCGCGGGACCGAGCACCACAGGGGAGCCGGAGCGCCAGCGTAGGCCGCCGAAGCTAAGCGCCACAGCCAGCCCTAGCCCGCCTTTGCGGAGGGACCAAGCTGGCACGCGACGCAACGGGCCGCGAGCAGTCGTTCACTGCAAACATCTTGTGCAACAAGAAGGGCCCGGACATGCCGGGCCCAGGCTTTCAGCGAAATGCCGTCGCTCAGTCCGCCTGCTTGCGCAGGAACGCCGGAATCTCGATCTCGTCCATCCCGTTGCTGGCCAGCGCATCGACCTTCGCTGCGGCGTGCGTGCGGTTGGTGCGCCACACGCTCGGCGTGTTCAAGCCTTCGTAGCTGGGCTGGCCCATGCTGCCGGTGCCGGCGTGGCTGCTGCCACCGCCGCCACCCATTGCCGTGGGCTGCGCCAGCTGGTTCAGGATGGGCAGGTTGTCGGTGCCGGTGCGCAGGCCGTGGCCATGCATCGGCTGCTGCTGCACCACCTGCAGCGGTGCCGTGCCGCGCAGGTCAGGGCGCTGCTCGTTTTTTCGTGCGACCGAGCTCAGGCCGGTGGCGATGACCGTGACGCGCAGCTTGTCTTCCAGACTCTCGTCGTAGGCGGTGCCGTAGATCACGTGCGCATCGTCGGCCGCGTAGCGGCGGATGGTGTTCATCGCGTTGCGGCTTTCGGCCAGCTTGAAGGTGGCCTTGCTGGCGGCAATCAGCACCAGCACGCCGCGTGCGCCGGAGAGGTCAATGCCTTCCAGCAGCGGGCAGGCCACGGCCATGTCGGCGGCCTTGGTGGCGCGGTCGGGGCCACCGGCCACGGCCGTGCCCATCATCGCCTTGCCGGGTTCGCTCATCACCGTCTTCACGTCTTCGAAGTCGACGTTCACCAGGCCGGGGATGTGGATGATGTCGCTGATGCCGCCCACGGCGTTTTTCAGCACGTCGTTGGCATGCGCGAAGGCCTGCTCCTGAGTGACGTCGTCGCCCATCACTTCCAGCAGCTTCTCGTTGAGCACCACGATGAGGCTGTCGACGTTGGCTTCGAGCTCGCCCACGCCGTCGTCGGCCTGCTTGCCGCGGCGGCGGCCTTCGAATTCGAAGGGCTTGGTGACCACGCCCACCGTCAGGATGCCCATCTCCTTGGCCACGCGCGCGATCACCGGCGCTGCGCCCGTGCCCGTGCCGCCGCCCATGCCGGCGGTGATGAACAGCATGTGCGCACCGCTGATGGCGGCCTTGATGCGGTCCACGGCTTCTTCGGCGGCATGGCGGCCCACCTCGGGCTTGCTGCCGGCCCCCAGGCCGGTGCCGCCGAGCTGCACAGGGTGCCGGCGCCGCTGCGGTTCAGGGCCTGCGCGTCGGTGTTGGCGCAGATGAATTCAACGCCCTGCACGCCGTCGGCGATCATGTGTTCGACGGCATTGCCGCCACCGCCACCGACACCGATCACCTTGATCTGCGTGCCTTGGTCGAATTCTTCGATCATCTCGATGGGCATGGAAGCCTCCTTGGGAAAGTTGATTGCAGTTGCCGGAAGTTCAGTCGGGAAAACGGGGCGTTTTTTTGTGTCGGTCGAATTTCCTGCCCCTTCAGAAATTGCCGAGAAACCAGTCCTTGGCGCGGCCGACGATGGTCTTCACCGACCCCGCCTGCTGCGCCGCCTTGAAACCGCGCCCGCGCGCGATGCGGGCTTCCTCCAGCAGGCCCATCACCGTGGCGCTGCGCGGGTTGGCGACCATGTCGTAGAGCGCGCCGTGGTAGGTGGGCAGGCCCTTGCGGACCGGCTTCAGGAAGATGTCTTCGCCCAGCTCCACCATGCCCGGCATGACCGCACTGCCGCCGGTGATGACGATGCCGCTGGACAGCAGTTCCTCGTAGCCGCTTTCGCGGATGACCTGGTGCACCAGGGAGTAGATTTCTTCCACCCGCGGCTCGATCACGCCGGCCAGCGCCTGGCGGCTCAGCATGCGCGGCGGGCGGTCGCCCAGGCCCGGCACTTCGACCTGCTCCGACGGGTCGGCCAGCAGCTGCTTGGCCACGCCGTACTCGACCTTGATCTCTTCCGCGTCCTTGGTCGGCGTGCGCAGCGCCATGGCGATGTCGCTGGTGATCAGGTCGCCGGCGATCGGGATGACGGCGGTGTGGCGCACGCTGCCGTCGGTGTAGATCTGCACGTCGGTGGTGCCGGCGCCGATGTCGACCACGGCCACGCCCAGGCTCTTCTCGTCTTCGGTCACCACCGCCGCCGCGCTGGCGCTGGGGTTCAGCACCAGGCGTTCGACTTCCAGGCCGCAGCGGCGCACGCACTTCAGGATGTTCTCGGCCGCGCTCTGCGCGCCGGTGACGATGTGCACCTTCACTTCCAGCCGGCTGCCGCTCATGCCGATGGGTTCCTTCACCTCGTGCCCGTCGATCACGAACTCTTGAGGTTCGACGAGCAGCAGGCGCTGGTCGTTCGGGATGTTGATGGCCTTGGCGGTCTCGACCACGCGGTTCACGTCGACGGTGGTGACCTCGCGGTTGTCGCGCACGATGACCATGCCGGTGCTGTTCTGGCCGCGGATGTGGCTGCCGGTGATGCCGGTGTAGACGCTGCTGATCTTGCAGGCGGCCATCATCTCGGCCTCCTTCAGCGCCTGCTGGATGCTCTGCACCGTGGCGTCGATGTTCACCACCACGCCGCGCTTGAGGCCGTGCGTGGGCGCGATGCCCAGGCCGGCCACGCGCAGGCTGCCGTCTTCCAGCACCTCGGCGGCCACGACCATGACCTTCGCGGTGCCGATGTCCAGGCCGAAGACCATGTCCTTGTATTCCTTGGCCATGTTGTGTTCCTTGTGTCCTTCAGTTCAGCCGGGCCAGGGCCGCGCCGGGGGTGGCGTTGCTGGGGGTGTTGTTTGCAGAGGTGCTGACACCGCGCAGCCGCAGCGCGTAGCCGTCGGTGTGGCGCAGGTCGGCGTAGTCCAGCGCCTGAGGCCAGCGGGTCTTCACGTCCTCGAAGGTGCGGGCGAAGCGCTCGCTGCGGGCCACCACCTGCTCGTCGCTGCCGCGGCCCAGTTCGATGACGGCGCCGGTGTCCAGCTCGGCCCGCCAGGACCCGCGGTGCGACAGCGCCAGCTGGCGGATGTTGAGCTTCAATGGTGCCAGCGCGCCGCTGACGCGGCCGTACACCGCCAGCATCTGCGCGGCCGTGCCTTCGGGGCCGGCCAGGCGCGGCAGGTCCAGGTCCTCGACGTCGCCCAGGTTGGCCTGGAAGACTTCGCCCTGGTCGTTGACGATGTGGTCGCCCGCGGCGTCGCGGCCTTCTTCGGCGGGGCCTTCCCACAGCGCCGCAGGGCGGTGTTCCTCCAGCCTCACCACCAGGGTGTCGGGCCAGACGCGGCGCACGACGGCGCGGCGCACCCAGGGCACGGACTCGAAGGCGCTGCGGCCGCGGTTCAAGTCGATGCTGAAGAAGTTGCCCGCCAGCATCGGCGTGGCGTTGGCGCGGATGGTGGGCACGCTGTTGCGCGCCATGTCGCCCTGCAGTTCGATCTGGCGGATGGGAAACCAGGCCGAGCGCATCAACCAGGCATGCGCCGCCAGCAGGCTGCCCACCAGCGCCAGGCCGAACACCACGGCCGACACGGCGTTCATCACGCGCACGTCGCCCGGCAGCGGCTGCGGCAGGGCGGCGGGCGGCGGGGTGGGGTTGCGGCGGGCCATGGTGGGGTCAGGCGTCCGGGGCGGCGACAGGCTGCACGCGCGGGGCGTCGAGTGCCGCCGACTGCAGCAGCAGCAGGCACAGGGCTTCGTAGGACATGCCGGCCGCGCGTGCCGACATCGGCACCAGGGAATGGCTGGTCATGCCTGGGCTGGTGTTCATTTCCAGCAGAAAGGGTTTGCGGTCGCTTTCGCGGAACATCAGGTCGGCGCGGCCCCAGCCGCGGCAACCCAGGGTGCGGTAGGCGGCCAGGGTCAGGCGCTGCACCTCGGCTTCCTCGGCCGCGCTCAGGCCGCTGGGAATGGCGTAGCGCACGACATCGGTGTAGTACTTGTTCTGGAAGTCGTAGTTGCCTTCGGGCGCGTCGATGCGCACCACCGGCAGGGCGCGTGCGTCGTCGCCTTCGCCCAGCACCGGACAGGTGAGCTCGACGCCGGTGATGAATTCCTCGCACAGCACGTCGGCGTCGAACTGCGAGGCCAGCTTGACCGCGTCCTGCATCTGCGAATAGCCCTGCACCTTGCTGATGCCGATGGACGAGCCTTCGCGCGGCGGCTTCACGATCAGCGGCAGGCCCAGCGTGTCGGGCACGGCCACCACCTGCGCGCGTGCCTGCTGGCCCGGCGCCAGCCACACCCAGCGCGGCGTGGGCAGGCCTTCGGCCACCCACACGCGCTTGGTCATCACCTTGTCCATGGCGATGGCGCTGGCCATCACGCCGCTGCCGGTGTAGGGAATGCCCAGCAGTTCCAGCAGGCCCTGCACCGTGCCGTCTTCACCATGGCGGCCATGCAGCGCGATGAAGGCGCGCGCAAAACCTTCGCGCTTCAGGTCGAGCAGGTCGCGTTCGGAGGGGTCGAAAGCGTGGGCGTCGACGCCCTGGCTCTGCAGCGCGGCCAGCACGCCCTGGCCGGACATCAGCGACACCGCGCGTTCGGCGCTGCTGCCGCCCATCAGCACGGCCACCCTGCCCAGACTGGCCGGAGAAACGGCGGGATGGATCGTGGCCGGATTCATGCGGTCGCTCCTTGCATCTGCAGCAACAGCGCGGGCACCTGGCCGATGCTGCCGGCGCCCAGCGTGAAGACCACGTCGCCGTCGCGCGCCAGCGCATGGATGGCGGCGGGCACATCGCCGATGGCCGGGGTGAACACGGCGCCCGGTACGCGCGCGGCCAGACTGGCGCCATCGGCCCCGGGCAGCGGCGCTTCGCCGGCGGCGTAGACCTCGGTCAGCAGCACTGCGTCGAACTGTGCCAGCACGGCCGCGAAGTCGGCCAGGCAGTCGCGCGTGCGGCTGTAGCGGTGGGGCTGGAACGCGGCCACCAGGCGCCGGCCCGGGAAGGCGCCGCGCGCGGCGTCGACCACGGCGGCCAGCTCCACGGGGTGGTGGCCGTAGTCGTCGACCAGCGTGTAGTGGCCGCCATCGGCCGCGGGCAAGTCGCCATGGTTCTGGAAGCGCCGGCCGGCACCACCGAAGGCCTGCAGCGCTTGTTGCAGGGGCGCCTCGGGCTGCTTCAGCAATCGCGCGATGGCGATGGCCGCGAGCGCGTTGCGCACGTTGTGTGCGCCCGCCAGGTTCAGCACCACCGGCAGGTCGGCATGGCCGCGCTGGCGCGCGGTGAAGTGCATCTGCGCGCCGGGGCCGGCGTGCACGTCGATGGCGCGCAGTTCGGCGTCGGCGTCCAGGCCGTAGCGCAGCACCGGGCGCTGCAGCAGCGGCAGCACGGCGCGCACGCCGGGGTCGTCGCTGCACATCACGGCCGTGCCGTAGAACGGCAGGCGGTGGATGAAGTCGATGAAGGCGCCGTGCAGTCGGTCGAGGTCGTGGCCGTAGGTGGCCATGTGGTCGGCGTCGATGTTGGTCACCACCGCCAGCACCGGCAGCAGGTGCAGGAACGAGGCATCACTTTCGTCGGCCTCGACGACGATGGCTTCGCCCTGGCCCAGGCCGGCGTGGGCGCCGGTGGCCAGCAGTTCCCCGCCGATCACGTAGCCGGGCTGCGCACCGGTGGCCATCAGCACGCTGGCCACCAAAGACGTGGTGGTGGTCTTGCCATGGGTGCCGGCCACGGCCACGCCCAGCCGGCCGCGCATCAGCTCGGCCAGCATCTGCGCCCGAGGCACCACCGGCAGGCCGCGGCTTCGGGCGGCACGCAGCTCGGGGTTGTCGGACGAGATCGCGGTCGACGTCACCAGCATCTGCGCCGCGTCCAGGTGGGCCGCGTCGTGGCCCAGGTGCACACGCACGCCCAGGCCGGCCAGCCGGCGCAAAGCGGCGCTGTCGCTGGCGTCGCTGCCCGACACCTGCAGGCCCTGGCGCTGCAGCAGTTCGGCAATCGCGCTCATGCCGGCGCCACCGATGCCGACGAAGTGCACGTTCTGGAAGAAGTGCTTCAGCATCATGGCCGCACCGCCTTCTTGCTGGCCGGGCACAGCGCCTCGATCTCGTCGGCCACACGCGCCGCGGCATGCGGGCGTGCCAGGGCGCGGGCGCGGCTGGCCATGACCAGCAAGGCGGGGCGGTCCAGCGCCTGCAGCGCACTGGCCAGGCTCTGCGGCGTCAGCTCGGCCTGCGGCAGGTGCAGGGCCGCGCCCTGCCCGGCCAGCCACTGCGCGTTGTCGCGCTGGTGGGCGGTGGTGCTGACGATCAGGGGCACCAGCACCGCCGGCACCCCCGCGGCGCAGAGCTCGCTGACGGTGATGGCGCCGGCGCGGCACACCATCACGTCGGCCGTGGCCAGGCGTTCGGGCATGTCGGCGATGAAGGGCAGCACCTCGGCGTCGACCCCGGCTGCAGCATAGGCCGCGCGCACCATCTCCAGCTGGGCCGGACCGGTCTGGTGGGTGACGACCGGGCGCTTCCCACGTGGCAGCATCGCCAGCGCTTGCGGCAGCGTGCCGTTCAGCGCCTGGGCGCCCAGGCTGCCACCCACCACCAGCAGTCGCAAGGGGCCGCTGCGGCCGGCCCAGCGCGAGGCGGGGTCGGGCAGGGCCTCGATCTCGGCGCGCACCGGGTTGCCGGTGACGACCGCGTTCTTCGTGCCGCTGGCGGCAGCGCCGCCGAAGCCGAAGGCCACGCGGTCGGCCACCGGCAGGAGGCTCTTGTTCGACAGCAGCAGCGCGGCGTCGGCGTTCACCAGCACCAGCGGGCGGTTCAGCAGCGAGGCCATCATGCCGCCGGGGAAGCACACGTAGCCGCCCATGCCCAGCACCGCGTCGGCACCGCGGCGGCGCAGGATGCGCAGGCTGTCCCAGAAGGCCTTGAGCAGGCGCACGCCGCCGGTGGCGGTGTGCAGCAGGCCCTTGCCGCGCAGGCCGCTGAAGGTCAGCCGGTCCATCGCGATGCCCGACTCGGCGAGCGGCGGCACCAGCTTGTTTTCCAGGCCGTGCGTGGTGCCCAGCCAGCTCACGGTCCAGCCGCGGCGCTGCATCTCGCGCGCCACCGCCAGCCCCGGCATCACGTGCCCGCCCGTGCCGGCCGCCATGACCACCAGATGCGGCATCACGACACACCCCGGCGCATCAGCGCGCGTGTTTCCACGTCCACCCGCACCACCATGGCGATGGCGATCAGGTTCATCAGGATGGCACTGCCGCCGAAGCTCATCAAGGGCAGCGTCAGCCCCTTGGTGGGCAGCACGCCCAGGTTCACGCCCATGTTGACGAAGGCCTGCGCGCCCATCCAGATGCCCACGCCCTGCACCATCAAGCCGGCGTAGACCCGGTCCAGCGCAATCGCCTGGCGGCCGATGACGAAGATGCGCCGGGTCAGCCAGAAGAACATCAGGATGACGCTGGCCACGCCGACGAAGCCCAGTTCCTCGCCGATGACGGCGAGCAGGAAGTCGGTGTGGGCTTCGGGCAGGTAGTGCAGCTTCTCGACGCTGGCGCCCAGGCCCTGCCCGAACCATTCGCCGCGGCCCAGCGCGATGAGCGAATGGGTCAGCTGGTAGGCCTTGCCCTGCGCGTAGGCCGGGTTCCAGGGGTCCAGGTAGGCCAGGATGCGTTCGCGGCGCAGGTCGTCGAAGGCCAGGAACAGCGCCAGCGTGGCCAGCATCACCGCGGCGATCAGGAAGAACATGCGCGCGTTGACCCCGCCCAGGAACAGGATGCCCATGGCGATGGTGGCGATGATGAGGAACGCACCCACGTCGGGCTGCCGCAGCAGCAGGGCACCGGCCACCGCCACGGCCACGACCATGGGCGTGACGGCGCGAAAGAAGCTGTCGCGCGTGTCCATGCGCCGCACCATGTAGTTCGCGGCATACATCGCGATCGCCAGCTTGGCCAGTTCGCTGGGCTGGAAGTTCATCACGCCCAGCGGGATCCAGCGGCGCGAGAAGTTCACCACCTTGCCGAAGAACAGCACCGCCACCAGCAGCATCAAGGCGACCACGAAGATCCAGGGCGCGTGCTTTTCCCAGAACGCGATGGGAATCTGCACCGTCACCAGCGCCGCCACCAGGGCGATGCACAGCGCCACCACGTGGCGCAGCAGGAAGTGGTGGGGCGTGTAGTTCGTGAACTTGGGGTTGTCGGGCAGCGCCACCGACGCGGAATACACCATGATCACGCCCAGCAGCAGCAGCACGCCCACCACCGCCACCAGGGCCTGGTCGAAGGCGAGCAGGCGCACCGGGCGCGCACCGCCGACATCGAAGTGGTCGCGCACCGGCAGCGGGCCGCCGCTGTCGCCACGGCGCGCCGACCACCCGCGCTTGACGGCCTGCCAGGCCGACTGCAGCGGGTTCTTCATGCGCGCCAGGGCTGGGTTCATGCCGCCTGCCCCCGGTCTGCGGCCAGTGCCTGCACCGCCTGCACGAAGACTTCGGCGCGGTGGGCATAGTTGCGGAACATGTCCAGGCTGGCGCAGGCCGGGCTCAGCAGCACGGCGTCGCCGGGACGGGCCTGCTCGAAGCACCAGGCCACGGCGGCTTCCAGCGTGGCGTGGCGCTGCAGCGGGGCATCGGCCAGGAAAGGCACGACCGCGGCTTCGATGGCCGCCGCGTCGCGACCCAGCGTGGCCACGGCGCGGGCGTGGCGCTGCAGCGGTGCGGCCAGCGGTGCGAAGTCCTGCCCCTTGCCGTCGCCACCCAGGATGACGATCAGGCGGGCCGGCGCCTTGTCGGCGCCGAGACCCAGCAACGCGGCCACGGTGGCGCCGACGTTGGTGCCCTTGCTGTCGTCGAAGGCTTCGACCTCGGCCACCGTGCCCACCCACTGCACGCGGTGCGGCTCGCCGGCGTAGTCGCGCAGCGCGTGCAGCATGGGCGCCAGCGCGCAGCCGATGGCACTGGCCAGGGCCAAGGCGGCCAGCGCGTTGGCCGCGTTGTGGCGGCCGCGCACACGCAGCGCGTCGGCCGGCATCAGGCGCTGCAGGTGGATCTCGACCTCGTCGTCCTTCCTGCGCTTCACGGTGTCGTCGGCCGGCGCGGCGCGCACGAGCCAGGCCATGCCGTTCTCGACGACGAGGCCGAAGTCGCCCGGGGCGCGCGGGGCGTCCAGGCCGAAGTGCAGCACCGGGCGCTCGGCCACTCGGTCCTTGAGCTTGACCTTGCCGGTGGGCACGGGCGGCTGCGCCGCGGCGACCAGGGCCAGCACTGCCGCGTCGTCGCGGTTGGCCACCATCAGCGTGCGCGGCACGGTGCCGCTGGGCGCCACGCCGAAGACACGGCCCTTGGCGCTGCCGTAGGCTGGCAGGCTGCCGTGCCAGTCGAGATGGTCCTGGCTGATGTTCAGCACCGTGGCGGCGTCGGGCTCGAAACCGCTGGAAGCGTTCAGGCCGAAGCCGCCGCCTTCGAGCTGGAAGCTGCTGAGTTCCAGCACCCACACCTCGGGCAGCGGCTGTTCTTCGCGGTGCGCCGCCAGCGCCGCGGCCAGCGTGTCGAGCAAGGTCGGGCCGATGTTGCCGGCCGTGGCCACGCGGCGGCCGGCGCGGGCCACCAGCAAGGCGGTCATGGCCGTGGTGGTGGTCTTGCCGTTGGTGCCGGTGATGGCCAGCACGCGGGGCGCGTAGTCGAGCGTGGTCCGCAGGTCCTGCAGGGCTCGGGCGAACAGGTCCAATTCACCCAGCACGGCCATCGCCGTGGCCCGGGCTTCCTGCAGCAGCGGGGCGACACGCGGGTCACCCGGGGCTAGGCCCGGGCTCTTCAGCACCAGCTGCACGCCGGCGAGCCTGTCGACCGGCAGTTCACCGGTGAACACCTGCACGGCAGGCAGTTCGGCCCGCAGTGCCGCAGCCTGCGGCGGCTGCGCACGCGAATCCCACACCGTCACGTGCCCGCCGTGGGCCGCGCACCAGCGGGCCATGGCCAGGCCGCTGTCGCCCAGGCCGAGCACGAGGATGTGGAGGTCGCGCAGGAACTGCATGCTCAGCGCAGCTTCAGGCTGGCCAGGCCGACCAGGCAGAGCAGCATGGTGATGATCCAGAAGCGCACCACGACCTGGGTCTCGGTCCAGCCCTTCTTCTCGAAGTGGTGGTGCAGCGGCGCCATCAGGAAGACGCGCCGGCCCGTGCCGTAGCGTTTCTTGGTGTACTTGAACCAGCTCACCTGGATCATCACCGACAGCGCCTCGGCCACGAAGATGCCGCCCATGATGCCCAGCACGATCTCCTGGCGGGTGATGACGGCGATGGTGCCCAGCGCCCCGCCGAGCGCCAGCGCGCCGACGTCACCCATGAACACCTGCGCCGGGTTGGCGTTGAACCACAGGAAGGCCAGCCCCGCGCCCGCCATGGCGGCGCAGAACACCAGCAGTTCACCGGCGCCCGGGATGTGCGGGAACAGCAGGTAGCGGCTGAACACCGCATTGCCGGTGATGTAGGCAAAGATGCCCAGCGCACTGCCCACCATCACCACCGGCATGATGGCCAGGCCGTCCAGCCCGTCGGTGAAGTTCACCGCGTTGCTGGCGCCGACGATGACGAACCAGGTCAGGAAGATGAAGCCGAACACCCCCAGCGGATAGCTGATGGTCTTGAAGAACGGCACCATCAGGTCGGCCTGTGGCGGCAGCCCTGTGGAAAAGCCGCTGCTCACCCAGCGGATGAACAGTTCGGCGGTGCGCAGCGCGTTGGTCTCGCTCACGCTGAAGGCCAGGTAGAGCGCCGCGACCAGGCCGATCAGCGTCTGCCAGAAGAACTTCTCGCGGCTGCGCATGCCCTCGGGGTCCTTGCGCACCACCTTGCGGTAGTCGTCGGTCCAGCCCACGGCCCCGAAGCCGAAGGTGACGAGCATCACCACCCACACGAAGCGGTTGCTCCAGTCGAACCACAGCAGCGTCGACACGCCGATGCCGATGAGCACCAGCACCCCGCCCATGGTGGGCGTGCCGCGCTTGTCCAGGTGGGCCTGCACGCCATATTCACGGATCGGCTGGCCGATCTTCATTTCGGTCAGCTTGCGGATGACCCAGGGCCCGAAGGCCAGGCCGATGAGCAGCGCCGTCATCGCCGCCAGCACCGCACGGAAGGTCAGGTACTGGAAGACGCGCAGGAAGCCCAGGTCTTCGGGGTACAGCAGCAGCAGCCATTGCGACAGGCTAAGGAGCATGCGGTGCCTCCTGGGCCTTCTCTGCCTGCTGCGCAGTCAGGGCCTGCACGACCTGTTCCATCTTCATGAAGCGCGAACCCTTGACGACGATGGACGCCGCTGCCGGGCCTTGCGGCAGCGCGTCCAGCAGCTCGGCCACGCTGGCGAAGTGGCGGTGGGCACCGGCATGGGCGCACAAGGGGCCGACGGCCCAGACGGTGTCGATGCCGCTGGCCCGGGCGTGTTCGCCCACCTCGGCATGGAACTGCGGACCCTGGGTACCCACCTCGCCCATGTCGCCCAGCAGCAGCCAGCGCGGGCCGGGCAGGCTGGCCAGCACGTCGATGGCGGCGCGCACGGAATCGGGGTTGGCGTTGTAGCTGTCGTCGATGAGCGTGACGGCCTGGCCGCCGCGTTGCAGCGGCAGGCATTGCGAACGACCGGCCACGGGCCTGAACGCCGCCAGGCCCAGGGCCACGGCACGCAGCGGTGCGCCGGCCGCCAGCGCGCAGGCCGCGGCGGCCGCAGCGTTGGCGACGTTGTGTCGGCCGGCCAAGGCCAGGGTGGTGTCGGCGCCGCCGACGGGGGTGTAGAGCTGCAGCACCCAGGCGTTGTCGCCAGGCTGCCAGCGCGCGTCGGCGTGCACGTGCGTGGCCGCGGCATCGGGGTCGGCCTGCAGCCCGAAGGTCCAGACCGCACGGCCTGCGGCCAGCTCACGCCACAGCGGCAGGTGCACATCGCCGGCCGGCAGCACGGCCGTGCCCTGGGCCGGCAAGGCCGCGATGACGCTGCCGTTCTCGCGCGCCACGGCTTCGACATTGGCCATGAATTCCTGGTGCTCGCGCTGCGCGTTGTTCACCAGGGCCACGGTGGGCCGGGCCATGGCCGCGAGCAGGGCGATCTCGCCCGGGTGGTTCATGCCCAGTTCGAGCACCGCCGCCCGATGGCCGGCTGCACCTTCCGGGCGCAGGCGCAGCAGCGTCAGCGGCACGCCGATGTGGTTGTTGAAGTTGCCGGCGGTGGCCAGGGCGGCCACACCCACCCAGGCCTGGAAGATGGCCGCCACCATCTGCGTGACCGTGGTCTTGCCGTTGCTGCCCGTCACCGCCACCAGCGGGCCGGCATAGCGCAGCCGCCAGGTCGTGGCCAGCTGCTGCAGCGCGGCCAGGGTGTCGGGCACTTGAAGGCAAGGCAGCGCCGTGCCTTCGGGAACGTGGTCGACCAGAGCCGCCACCGCACCCGCGGCCGCGGCCTGGGCGATGAAGCCATGGGCGTCGAAGCGCTCGCCGCGCAGCGCGACGAACAGGTCGCCGGGCTGCAGGCTGCGGGTGTCGGTGTGCACCCGCGTGAAGCGCAGGTCGGCCGCACCTGCAGCCGCCTGCAGCCGGCTGCCGGGCAGCAAGGTCTGCGCCTGCGCCAGGCTCATCATGCTGCGGCCCCCTGCTGCTGCGCGCGCAGCGCCAGCGCAGCCTGCGCGGCGGCCAGGTCGGAAAACGGCCGCTTGCTGCCGCCGATGTCCTGGTAGTCCTCGTGACCCTTGCCGGCCAGCAGCAGCACGTCGCCAGGCCGGGCCTCGGCCACGCTGCGCGCGATGGCTTCGCCGCGGTCGGACAGCACCAGGGCCGAGCCGGGGCGCTGCAGGCCCGCGGCGATCTGCGCCAGGATGGCCTGCGGTTCTTCGAGCCGCGGGTTGTCGCTGGTCAGCACCACGACGTCGGCCTCGCGTTCGGCAATGGCACCCATCAGCGGGCGCTTGCTGGCGTCGCGGTTGCCGCCGCAGCCGAACACGCAGACGAGGCGCCCGCCGCGGGCACGCGCCAGCGGCTGCAGGGCCTGCAAGGTCTTTTCCAGGGCGTCCGGGGTGTGGGCGTAATCGACCAGCACCTCGACATCGACCGGGCCCGCCCCTCGGGCCCGTTGCAGCCGGCCGGGCACCGGCGACAAGGCCTGCAGGGCCGCAGCGGCCTGCACCAGCGGCACGCCCAGCGCGCGCAGGCCGGCGACCACGCCGAGCAGGTTGCTGACGTTGTAGTCGCCCACCAGCGGTGTGCTCACGGGCGCCTGCTGCTGGCCTTCGACCAGGTCGAAGGCGAGACCGGCTGCGTCGTGTCGCAAGCCGCGGGCCTGCAGCCGCGCCGTGTTCTGGCCGCCGGCCCGCGACACGGTCCACAGATCGAGAGTGCTGCCACTCAGTTCGAGCGCCAGGGCCGCACCCTGGGCGTCGTCGACGTTCACGACCGCCGCGCGCAGGCCCGGCCAGTCGAACAGGCGGCGCTTGGCGGCCCAGTAGGCGGCCATGTCGCCGTGGTAGTCGAGATGGTCGCGCGTGAAGTTGGTGAACAGCGCCACGCCGATGTGCGTGCCCGTCAGGCGGTGGTCGACCAGGCCGATGCTGGAGGCTTCCAGCGCACAGGCCGACAGCCCGGCGTCGACGAAGCCGCGGAAGGCACCGTGCAGCGTGAGCGCGTCGGGGCTGGTCAGCCCGGTGGGCTGCACGCTGCCCAGCGGTTCGGCAGCGGCTTGAGCGGCCGCCGGCGGCTCGCCCACGCCCAGCGTGCCCACCACGCCGCAGCGCCTGCCGGCGTGCGTCAGGGCCTGTGCCAGCCACCAGGCGGTGCTGGTCTTGCCGTTGGTGCCGGTGACGGCCAGCACGTCGAGTTGGCGGCTGGGCTGGCCATGGAACAGGTCGGCAACGATGCCCGAGGCAGCCTTCAGCCCGGCCAGCGTGGCCACGCGCGCATCGCTGGCCGTGTCGCCCAGCAGCGCCGTGGCGCCATCGGCTTCGACCAGGCAGGCCGAAGCGCCCTCGGCCAGCGCTGCGGCGACATGGCGGCGCCCGTCGTGGGCTTGCCCGGGCCAGGCCAGGAATGCGTCGCCCGCGCGCAGCGCGCGGCTGTCGGCGCGCAGCGTGCCGCGCCGCGGCAGCGTGTGCGCAGCCAGCCAGTCGGCGGCTTGGGTGGGCGTGGCCAGCAGCTCCATCGCGCTCAGATGCTTTCCGGTTCTGCCGGCACCGGCGCGGTGGTGATCTGCGGCTTGACCGCGATGTCCGGCGCCACGTTCATCATGCGCAGTGTCTGCTGCACCACCTGGCTGAACACCGGCGCGGCCACGGCGCCGCCGAAGTACTGGCCCTTGCTGGGCTCGTCGACCATCACCGCCACCACGATGCGCGGCTGGCCGATGGGCGCCAGGCCCACGAACCAGCTGCGGTACTTCGTGGTGTAGTTCTTGCCGACCTGCTTGCGCGCGGTGCCGGTCTTGCCACCCACCGAGTAACCGATGGCTTGCGCCTGCGGCCCGGTGCCACCCGGGCCGGCGGCCAGGCGCAGCATCTCGCGCACGTCCTGCGCGGTCTTCGCCGACATCACGCGCTGGCCGGCCACCTGGGGCGCGTCGGCCGGGCGCGCCTGCAGCGTCACGGGGATGAGTTCGCCGTCGCGTGCGAACACGGTGTAGGCGCGGGCCAGCTGGAACAGGCTGGTCGACAGGCCGTAGCCGTAGCTCATGGTCGCCTGTTCGACCGGGCGCCAGGTCTTGTAGGGCCGCAGCCGGCCGGTGACGACGCCGGGGAAGTCGAGCTGGGGCTTCTGGCCCAGGCCGATCTGGGTGTACAGCTCCCACATCTCGCGGGCCGGCATCTGCATGGCCATCTTCACAGTGCCCACGTTGCTGGACTTCTGGATGACCTGCGACACGCTGAGCATGCCGTGCGGGTGGGCGTCGGAGATGGTGCTGCCGGTGATGGTGATGCGGCCCGGCGCGGTGTCGATCATGGTCTGCGGCGTGACGCGCTGGGTCTCGATGGCCAGGGCCGCGGTGAAGGGCTTCATCGTCGAGCCGGGCTCGAAGATGTCGGTCAGCGCCAGGTTGCGCAGCGGCCGCCGGGTGTTGCCGGGGCGCACGCCGGGGTCGTAGCTGGGATAGTTGGCCAGGGCCAGCACTTCACCGGTCAGCACGTCGAGCACGACGACGCTGCCGCTCTGCGCGCCGTGTTCCTTCACCGCGTCGCGCAGGCGCTGGTAGGCGAAGAACTGAACCTTCGAGTCGATCGACAGGGTGACGTCGTGGCCGTTCTGCGGCGCCACCGGTTCGCCGATGTCCTCGACGACGCGGCCCAGTCGGTCGCGCACCACCGTGCGCTGGCCGCCGCGTCCGTTGAGTTCGTCCTGGAAGCGCTTCTCGATGCCTTCCAGCCCCAGGCGGTTGTCGATGTCGGTGAAACCCACCACGTGCGCGGCGGCCTCGCCTTCGGGGTAGCGGCGCTGGTATTCGCGGATCGACTGCACGCCCTTGATGTCGAGTGCGGCCACGCGCTGCCAGGTCGTTTCCTCGACGTGGCGGCGCAGCGTGACCGTGCCCGTGGCGCCGTCCATGCGTTCGCCCAGCGCCGCCGGCGTCAGGCCCAGCGCCTGCGCCAGCGCCTTGCGCTGGCTGGCGTCGGCGCTGAAGGTCTTGGCGTCGACCTGCACCGAGGGCATGGCCACGCTGGTGGCCAGGGGCAGGCCGTTGCGGTCGAGGATGCGGCCGCGGCTGGCCGGAAGCGCCTGCTTGTGGACGAAGCGCTTCTCGCCCTGCGCCTGATAGAAGTCGGTGGCCCAGACCTGCACGTACATCGCCCGGCCCAGCAGCACGGCGAAGGCCAGGCCCACGAGCACGACGACGAAGCGCGAACGCCAGGGCGGCGTCTTGCTGGCCAGCAAGGGGCTGGTGGCGTAGTTCACGCTGCGCACGCTGGTGGCCGTGGCACTGGACTTGGGTCGGCTCATCGGCTTACTCCTGCAGCAGCGGCGGTGGTCAGCCCGGGCGGGGCCATCACCGGGTCTTCGACGCGCTCGGTCACGGCCGGTGTGGCGGTGCGCATGCGCAGCTTCTCGCGCGCCACCTTCTCCACCCGCAGGTGCGTGGCCTGGGCCTGGGCTTCGGCGTCCAGGCGCTTGAAGTCGGCGTCGAGCTTGCGTTGATCCGCGCGCGCTCGGTCGAGTTCGGCAAACACGCGGCGCGATTCGTAACTGGTGTTGACGAGCAGCAGGCTGCTGGCCACCAGGGCCGCCAGCAGGATGGCGAGCAGCTTGCCGTTCATCGCCGCGCCTCCTGTGCGCCTTCAGCCAGGGGGACGGCGGTGCGCTCGGCCACGCGCAGTACGGCCGAGCGCGAGCGCGGGTTGGCGCGCACCTCGCCCACGTCGGGCTTGATGCGGGCGATGGCCTGCAGCTTCAGCGGCTGGGCCGGCGCAAAGGGCGCGCGGCGGTCGAAGACTTCCTTGCCGTGGCGGGCAATGAAGGTCTTGACGATGCGGTCTTCGAGCGAGTGGAAGGCGATCACGACCAGACGCCCGCCCGGGGCCAGCAGCGCCAGCGCGGCGGCTAGGCCCTGTTCGAGCGCTTCAAGCTCTGCGTTGACGTGAATCCGAAGAGCCTGAAATGTGCGCGTTGCAGGGTCCTGGCCCGGCTCGCGGGACTTGACGGCGCCAGCCACGAGCGTGGCCAGGTCCCCAGTGGTTCGCACGGGCGCCCCGCCTTCGCGGCGAGCGACAAGCGCCTTTGCAATCTGAACAGCAAACCGTTCTTCGCCATAGTCACGTATCACCTCTGCGATCTGCCGCTCTGGGGCATGGGCCAGGAAGTCGGCCGCGGTTTCGCCGCGGGTGGTGTCCATGCGCATGTCCAGCGGCGCGTCGAAGCGGAAGCTGAACCCACGCACGGGGTTGTCGATCTGCGGGCTGCTGATGCCCAGGTCCAGCAGCACGCCGTCGACCTGCGCGATGCCCAGCGCCGCCAGCTCGGCCACCATGTCGCCGAAGCTGGCGTGGCACAGGCTCAGGCGCGGGTCGGCCGCGGCCAGCTGCCGGGCTTCGTCGATCGCTTCCGGGTCCTTGTCGAAGACCACCAGGCGGCCTTGCGGGGTCAGGCGGGCCAGGATGGCGCGGGCGTGGCCGCCCCGGCCGAAGGTGCCGTCCACGTAGAGGCCCTCGGGCTGCTGCACGAGCGCCTCCACGGCTTGCGCCAGCAGCACCGTGGTGTGCCCGAAAGCCGGCACCGGCTCCGTCATCTCACCACCAGGTTGCGAACCGGCTCCGGCCGACCGGCGGCGATGGCCGCCACTTCGCGCGCGTCGTAGCGGGCGCTGTCCCACAATTCGAAGTTCGAGCCCACGCCCATGAACTTCACGTCCTTTTCCAGGCAGGCCCACTGGCGCAGTTCAGGCGGGATGAGCACGCGCGCGCCGCTGTCGATCTCGACGTCGGTGGCCGAGCCGATGTACAGGCGGCGCCAGGCGTCGTACTCCACGGAAAGGTTCACCAGTTCGGCCTCGAAGGTTTCCCACACCGGCAGCGGGAACAGCGACAGGCAGCCGTCGGGGTTCTTGGCGACGATCATCTTTCCCTGGCAGACGGCCAGCAGCACGTCGCGATGGCGCGCCGGGACGACGATGCGCCCCTTCGTGTCCAACGTCAGTACCGGACCACCCCGGAAAACCAAATTACCCACTTTTCAGCTCGCCCGACCCATTTTTCCCCACCGGCCGGACTGTACCCGGGTGGCCCAGCAGGGTCAACGCGCGGAGCTGGGTAAAACATCAGTCGAATCAACGACTTAGGAGCCAGACTTGTGACTGGCCCTGAGCACAGAAAAGTGTTTCGAATGAACGACTTGGCGAGCGCAGTGAAAGTGCTTTGTGACGCGACTTCGCGGGCGCTGGGCCACCCCTAGTCACGAAAAAAGTTTCAAGACGACGTCGCGATGCTGGACAACGACCCGCTGTGGAAACTGCGCCACGCCCTGGCCGGGCTGGCCCTGGCGCTGATCGCCTCGGTCCTGCTGGCCGCGATGCTGGGGGCCTTCGTGGCCGATCTGTTCGGCGACAGCTACCACCGGCGCGTGGCCGTCTACGCCGCGCTGCTGGTGTACGTGCTGATTGGCGCCGGCGTGCTGTTCATCAAGGTGGCGCAGCACGAGAAGCGGCCGCTGTCGGCCGGACGGGTGCTGCTGTGGACGGCCAGCCTGTGGACCTGGCCCCTGCTGCTGGCCGGGCGGCGCTGACGGCTGCGCGCCCGTCGGCCCGTCAGTCCAGGTTCATTGCGACTGCAGGATGCGCCGGCCGGCAGCGTTCTGCACCGGCCGCGCGTTCATGGGATAGAGCCTCGAAAAGATGTCGATCTGGTCCGGCGAAGCCGCCACGGGCTGGCGCATCACCACCCACTGCACGCCTTCCGAGCAGGGCGGGGTCGTGAGCGACCCCATATAGGTGTAGTAGCGCCGGTCGGTGGGCAGCAGTTCGCTCGGGTCGATCTGCACACGGGCGCGCACGTCCTGGTGCCTTTCGAGCGGCAGGTTGTTCCATATCGTCTGCACCGCCGGCTGCGCAGCGCCCTTGCCGAGCAGCACGCCCACCACGGCCAGCCGGCCCTCGGGGTCCTTGTGCACCAGGTGCACGGACATCTCGAACTGTCGCCCGTCGATGCGCTCTTCCGAAGGGCGGTGGAAATGGAACTGCTGGAGCTCGTAGCGGCGACCGCCGACTTCCATGCTGTTGCCCGGCGCCACGTTCACCTGCACCGTGTGGCCGTTGTCGATGACGGAAAAGCCGCTGGGCTGGTAGCGGAACTGGATCGGTTCCAGGTCGACGGCAATGCCTTCGCGGATGTCGATCGGACTCTGGCGTTCACCGCGGGCGCAGGCCGAGAACTCCGGACGCATGCCGCCCCAGGCCTGCGGGCCGACCTCGCCGCTGTAGGACCAGTGCAGGCCGCCCTTGCTGCTGCCATGGCTGCCGGCTGGGGCTGGATTCGACGATGCGGCGGGTGCACGGGCCCGCGGCGGGCCCGCACGTGGACGCTCCAGCACCTCCGGCGCGACCACGCTTTCCGCCGGCGCAACGTTGACCACCCGAAGGCCGGTCGTCGCACTGTCTCCCGCCGCGGGCTTGCCGGCTGCAAGACGGCCGGCCAGCCGCAGGCGCAGTTGCTCCACCGGGTCAGTGGCGGCCGCAGCCGCGGGCGGGGCCAGGGGCTTGTCCCTGGCTGCGGCTTCCGGCTTGGCCGTGCCCTGTCTGGCCGGCTTGGCCGTGCCGTCGACGTGGGCGGAACCGGCGGCCAGGCTGGCACCGGTGGACAGCAGCGCCAAGCTCGTGAACAGGGCTGCAGTGGTTCGCGACAAAGGTGGCAGAGGCGGCAGAGGCGGCAGAGGCGGCAGAAGTGACATGGCGAGCTGGGCCCATCAAGGCGGATTGCCTTACATATCGGCCAACTGCGGCACGCGCTTGAGCGGCTTAGCCCACGGCGCCCGCGGACTCCACCTGCAGATGCGGCTTCACCCAGATCCAGGCGACGATGCCGATGCCCATCAGCCCCAGCGAAGCGCAGGCCAGCGCCAGCGCCGAATGCATCACCAGTGGGGCCAGCGCGCCGGCTACCAGCGCGTTGGCCAGGCTGCCGATGCAGGCCTGCACCGACGAGGCCATGCCACGCCGCTCGGGCACCAGATCGAGCACCATCAAGGTGACCACCGGCACCATCAGCGACCAGCCGAAGGCGAAGATGGCCACCGGCCACATCGACCACCACACCGCCGGCTCGAAGAAGAAGTTCAGCGCCACGTTCAGCACCGACACCAGCAGCATGATGACGAAGCCGTGGCGGATCTGGTGGCGGGGCTTGATTCGCCCGGCCAGCCGGCCCGACAGCCAGGCGCCGGCCATGATGCCGCCGATGGTCAGACAGAAGAACCAGAAGAATTCCGTCGGGCCCAGCCCCAGGTGGTCGCCCAGGAACACGGGCGCCGACAGCACGTAGAGGAACATGCCGTTGAAGGGCACGCCGCTGGCCAGCACCAGGGCCATGAAGCGCGGGCTTTTCACCATCTGCCAGTAGCCACGCAGCAGATGGCGGGCGTTGAACGGCTGACGGGCCGGCCTGTCCAGGGTTTCCGGCAGCCAGCGCCAGTTCGCCACCAGCAGGGCCAGGCCGATGGCGGCCAGGAACCAGAAGATCACATGCCAGTCGGCGTTGACGAAGAGGAAACCGCCGACCATCGGGGCCACGGCCGGCGCGATGCCGAAATAGATGGTGACCTGCGACATCACGCGCTGGGCATCGGCAGGCGGGAACATGTCGCGGATGATGGCGCGCGACACCACCATGCCGGCGCCGGCGCTCATGCCCTGCACGGCGCGCCAGAACACCAGCTGGCCGATGGTGTCGGCCAGGGCGCAGCCCACCGAAGCCAGGGTGAACAGCGCCATGCCGCCCAGCACGATGGGGCGCCGGCCCAGGCTGTCCGACAAGGCGCCGTGGAACAGGTTCATCACCGCGAAGCCGAACAGGTAGCTCGACAGCGTCTGCTGCATCTGCACCGGCGTGGCCCCCACCGACTGGGCAATGCCCGAGAACGCGGGCAGATAGGTGTCGATGGAAAAAGGCCCGAGCATGCCCAGGCAGGCCAGCAGCAGGGCCAGCATCCAGCGGGGTCGGGGCCAGAGCGTGGCGGCGTTCGGATTCATGAGCTAGGGGAAACCCTGGAGTCTAGGGGTGAAGGCGGGGTGGTGCTTCAATACGGCGATGAGCAACGCCACACCCCGCCGCCGTTTCCTGCGAACGAGCCTGGCCGCGGGCACGGCCGTGGCGCTTGGCCTGCCGGCGCTGGCCTCGTCACGCCGCAGCATGCCGGCCATGACCGAAGGCCCGTTCTACCCGCCACGCGCCTGGCGCGAACGCTGGGACGACTGGGACGCCGACCTGAGCCGCGTGCAGCGCGGCGGACAGGTGCTGACGGCAAAAGGCGAGGCCCTGGGCATCGAAGCCAGCGTGGTCGACACCCAAGGCCGCGTCATCGACGACGCCGAGGTCGGAATCTGGCAATGCGACGCCACGGCCACCTACCACCACCCCAACGTCCGGCAGACACCAGGCCAGTTCGACCCGGGCTTCCAGGGTTTCGGCGCCACACGCAGCGCCGCCGACGGCACGCTGCGCTTTCGCACCATCAAGCCCGTGCCCTACCCTGGCCGCACGCCCCACATCCACTTGCTGGTGCGGCACGCCAGCTTCGGCAAGCTGGTGACGCAGTTGTTCGTCGCCGGCGACCCCGGCAACCAAAGCGACTTCCTGTGGAGCCGCGTCCGCGAAGACCTGCGCAGCGCGCTGACCCTGCAGCTGCAGCCGGCACCCGCCGACAGCGGCCTTCGCTGGCAGGCACGCCACACCCTGGTCGTGCCGGCCTGAAAAAAGTGTGAAGCGGGCCGATAGGCCGGATTCTGTGCAACGCCCTGCCTTGCGGCAGCGCGCCGTGACCGCCATTCCTCTGGGCCGGTGATCGCTCGACCGGCTCGGTGCCACCTACCCGCCAGCTCCGCGGGCCGCATCAACGCTGGCCTACTTGGTGTTGCTGCACGTAGAGATTGCCCGTTTCACCCGAACCAGGGCAAGCCCCGGTTCGACTCGTCTCTGTTGCTCTGATCCTCACCTTGCGGTGGACAGCCGTTAGCTGCTACGCCGCCCTGTGCAGTCCGGACTTTCCTCCAGTGCCGTGTTTCCACGATCGCACCAGCGGCGGTCTGGCCCGCTTCACGCCGAGGATTATCGCCGGCATGCGCCTTGCGTCTTTCGGCGGGTAGCCAGCGCCGCCCTGCCGGGTTAAAACCGGGCGCTGACAAGGAACACGAGCTCCGCCGCACCCCATGGACCTGACGCCACGCGAAAAAGACAAGCTGCTGATCTTCACCGCCGCGCTGCTGGCCGAACGCCGCAAGGCGCGCGGGCTGAAGTTGAACGTGCCCGAGTCGATTGCACTCATCAGCGCGGCCATCATGGAAGGCGCGCGCGACGGCAAGACCGTGGCCCAACTGATGGGCGAAGGCAAGACCGTGCTGAGCCGCGCCGACGTGATGGACGGCGTGCCGGAGATCGTCAGCGAGATCCAGATCGAAGCCACCTTTCCCGACGGCACCAAGCTCGTCACCGTGCACCAACCGATTGCCTGAGACCGCAGCCATGACCCGCACCCTGCTTGCCGTTTTGCTCCTGCTGGCCACCACGCTGGCCCAGGCCCACCCTGGCCATGGCCTGCCCGGCCCTTCGCACTGGCACGCCACCGACGTGCTGGGCTACGTGCTGCTGGCCGCCGTGGCCGCAGGCGCGGCCTGGTGGTTTCGCCGCAAGTAAGGGGGTGCTCCGATGATCCCCGGCGAACTGCTCATCGACGATGGCGAACACGAACTCAACCCCGGCCGGCCCACGCTGACCCTGACCATCGCCAACGCCGGCGACCGGCCGATCCAGGTCGGCTCGCACTACCACTTCGCGGAGACCAATGCCGCCCTGCACTTCGACCGCCAGGCCGCCCGCGGCATGCGGCTGAACATCGCCAGCGGCACCGCCGTGCGCTTCGAGCCTGGCCAGGAACGCACCGTGACCCTGGTGGCCTATGCCGGGCTGCGCCAGGTCTGGGGCTTTCGCGGCCTGACGAACGGAGGCGTCTGAGATGAGCCGAACCATTGGCCGGCGCGCCTACGCCGAGATGTACGGTCCCACGGTGGGCGACCGCCTGCGGCTGGCCGACACCGGCCTCGTCATCGAAGTCGAGAAAGACTTCACCCTGAACGCCGGAGGCTATGGCGAGGAGGTGAAGTTCGGCGGCGGCAAGACCATCCGCGACGGCATGGGGCAAAGCCAAGTCGTCAACGGCCCCGGCCACGGCGAGGCCGCCGACTGCGTCATCACCAACGCCCTCATCGTCGACCACTGGGGCATCGTCAAGGCCGACATCGGCATCAAGGGCTGCCGCATCGCCGCCATCGGCAAGGCCGGCAATCCCGATGTGCAGCCGGGCGTGGACATCGTCATCGGCCCGGGCACCGAAATCATCGCCGGCGAAGGCATGATCGTCACCGCCGGCGGCATCGACAGCCACATCCACTTCATCTGCCCGCAGCAGATCGAGGAAGCGCTGGCCAGCGGCGTCACCACCATGCTGGGCGGCGGCACCGGCCCGGCCACCGGCACCTACGCCACCACCTGCACGCCCGGGCCCGAGAACATCCACCGCATGCTGATGGCGGCCGAGGTCTTCCCCATGAACCTGGGTTTCCTGGGCAAGGGCAACGCCACCCGGTCCGAGGCGCTGAGCCAGCAGATCGTGGCCGGCGCCATCGGCCTCAAGCTGCACGAGGACTGGGGCAGCACCCCCGCGGCCATCGACAACTGCCTGACCATCGCCGACGTCACCGACACCCAGGTCAGCCTGCACAGCGACACGCTGAACGAAAGCGGCTTCGTCGAAGACACCATCGGCGCCACCAAGGGCCGCACGCTCTGCGCCTTCCACACCGAGGGCGCGGGCGGCGGGCACGCGCCCGACATCCTGCGCGTGGTGGGCGAAGCCAACTTCCTGCCGAGCAGCACCAACCCCACCATGCCCTACACCGCCAACACGGTGGACGAGCACCTGGACATGCTGATGGTCTGCCACCACCTGGATGCCGGCATCGCCGAAGACCTGGCCTTCGCCGAGAGCCGCATCCGCCGCGAAACCATCGCCGCGGAAGACGTGCTGCACGACCTGGGCGCCATCAGCATGATGAGCAGCGACAGCCAGGCCATGGGCAGGGTGGGCGAAGTCATCATCCGCACCTGGCAGACGGCGCACAAGATGAAGGGCCAGCGCGGGGCGCTGGCCGGCGACAGCCAACGCAACGACAACACGCGCGTGAAGCGCTACATCGCCAAGTACACGGTGAACCCGGCCATTGCCAACGGCATCGCGCACGAGGTGGGCAGCCTGGAAGTGGGCAAGTGGGCCGACATCGTGCTGTGGCGCCCGGCCTTCTTCGGTGTCAAGCCCAGCCTGGTGCTCAAGGGTGGCTTCATCGCGCTGGCGGCCATGGGCGACCCGAACGCCAGCATTCCCACGCCGCAGCCGGTGCACTTCAGGCCGATGTTCGGCAGCTTCGGCGGCGCGCTGGCGGCGACATCGCTCACCTTCGTGAGCCACAGCGCGCTGGACGCCGACATCGGCGGCGACCTGGGCCTGAAGAAGCGCCTGTCGGCCGTGCGCGGCTGCAGGACGGTGAGGAAGCAGCACATGGTGCACAACAGCTATCTGCCGGTGATGGAGATCGACGCGCAGACCTACAGCGTGCGCGCCGACGGCCAACTGCTGACCTGCGACCCGGCCACCGTGCTGCCGATGGCGCAGAAGTACTTTCTGTTCTAGGCCGCGCGGGCTGCTGGCCTGCCCCGGCGCCATGCGATGGCGGCCAGCGCCAGGCCGCCCACCGACATCAGCAGCGCGGTCGAAGGCTCGGGGATCAGCGTCAGCGTTCCGCTGAAACTGGCTTCGCCGTAACTGGCCGGTCCGCCATTGAACTGGCCGAACAACAAGGTACCGACCGCACTGGCCGAGCCCGTGGCGCCTGCAAAGCGGCCCGTTCCTCCGTTGAAGCTGATGCTCTCGGTGAGGTTGAACAGCCCGGGTGTGCCGCTGCCCGTGATGAGACCGGTGTAGCTGCCGTTCAGCACGCCGTCGCCAAAGTCCCAGCTGAACAAGCCGTTGGAGTAAGGACCTGGCGGCGCGCTGGCGATACAGTGGCTGGCCGTGTAGGCGAAATTGCCGAGATTGCTGGTGCCGCTGGCGGCAAAGCTCGTGGGGCTGAACGAGATCGTCAGCACCCCGGGGCCGCAGCGCCCGCCCGGCGTGGCACCGGGTGTGATGTTGCTGCGTGTGCCGCTGAAATCCAGCGCCTGCGCAGCGGCCGGCCAGGCCGAGGCCGCAACAAGTGCCAATGCCGACAGTCCTGATGTGAGTGGTTTCATCCTTGTGACTCCAGAAGGGTTGCACCACCTTTGGGTGGCAAGCCCGAGGCTCTCAGGGGTGGCCCGCCGAGTCCTGTCGGGACGCCGACCGAGCGCCGACGAAAATCCGACAGAAAGCCGACGGCTGCGCCCGCAGCAGGGGCGTCAGCCCCTCAGTCCAGGACAACCCGCGCCGGCGCGGCCTTGCGGTCTGCAGCCAGGGCCGCGGCTGCGCCCGCCGCTGCATCGGATGCCGCATCCGCAGCCCCGCCCACGGAATGCAGTCGCTGCCTGGCGCGCAGCATGCGAACCAGGCTGAGCGTGTTGATCGGCAGCAGCAACAGGTGCAGGGCGAGCACGGGCATCAGCCCGGCCTGCCAACCGTAGGCGATGAACGCCAGGTTGGCCGAGATGCCGAACAGGCGGATGCCCAGCAGGCTCTGGCAGGTGAAGGTGGCCAGCATCGAAGCCGCTGCGATCCAGCCGATGGCCTGAGTGTCAAGAAACATCGGTCAAGTTCGGGCGGGTGGGGTGGGTGCGTGCAGCGGTGGTCAGAAGCGGAACCACACGACCAGCGCCAGCGTTGCTGCGCACATCGCCGCATTGATCAGGGTCACGAGCACGGCGTGGTCGATGCGGCCTTCGTTGTGCTCATACAGCCAAGCGGCCATGGTCAGGTTGCCGCCCAGCCAGACCACCCAGGTCCACAACGAGTGCTGGCTCGAGTCCTGGGCCTGCCACACGATCCACAGCATCGGCAGGTACGAAACCACCCGGGCCGCGCTGAAAAAGATGAAACCCCAGGTCAGCACCAGAAGGTACGTGTTGCAGGTCCTCCACGACGGCGGTGTCTGACTGCCGGCGACGTGGCGATTCGAGGGCCAGCCGATGCCGCGCTTCACGCGGCCTCCGACGCACTTGCTGTAGATTGCTTCATGCAGGGCGCTTTGCAAAGAGTGGCACCGCCTATCGGTGGCACGCTCAAGGCTCCCAGATGTTGCCGGCCCAGTCCTTTCCGGATGCCGACCGGGAGCCGACGGAAACCCGACATCAGCCCGACATCCACCCGACGGTGGCCATTTTGGAAACCGACGGTCACTCCATCCGCTCGCACGAAGACTTGGACGCCGAACCCCTTTCCCGGCCAGGGCCGATCGACCTCGCAACGCACCCCGAAGTGCTGCGTGTCGACTTGCGTCTGGTCCCATCGACCCGCACGCTGCATGCCGGTGCGGCTGCAGTGCAGCTCGAACCACGGGTGATGCAGGTGCTGCTGGCGCTGGCCGATGCGCAGGGCCAGGTGGTCTCGCGCGACAGGCTGCTCGAGGCGGGCTGGGGCAGCACCGTGGTGGGCGACGACGCCATTCAGCGCGCGATCGGAGGCGCCCGACGGGCCCTGCGCCAAGCCGGCGTGCAAGGCTGGGCGGTTGAAACCATCGCCCGGGTCGGCTACCGGCTGCGGGCGATGGAAGCCAGTGAAGCCAGCGGGACTTCAGAGACTTGCACGGCTCCGGCAAAGCCAGGTCCGGCGGCTACCGTGGCTGTTGATGCAACTGCGCCGACACCCATTGCAATTCCGACACTCGCGTCGCCTGCGCCGTTGTCTCCGGAAACCCTCGCGCTACCCCAGACTCAGCCGCTGCCTCAACCCCAACGCCGTACTTGGGTGGTCGGGGCCGTGGCCGTGGCGGTGATGGGCAGCGCCGCTGCGCTGGTCGGCTGGCGCCGGTCCGGGAGCGACACCGGAATGGCCGCGCTGGAATCGGCCATGAATCAGGCGCGGCAGGCGCTGCGCCTGTCGCGTCCCGCAGACGACCGCCGAGCGGTCGCCTTGCTCGAGACGGTGCTGGCCGCTTCTGCTGGCCATGCGGCGGGGTGGGGATTGCTGGCCCACGCCCGCCGCGCTGCGGCCGAAGCGGCAAGGCCAGAGGATCTGCCCGCAGCCTTGGCCGGTGTCGAGCAAGCCGCCACCCGGGCGCTGGCGCTGGACCCGGAGCAGCCCGACGCGCTGACGGCGCGTGCCACCGTTTTGCCGGCCTTCGGACAGTGGTCGCAACTCGATGCCGCGTTGCGCGCAGTGCTGGACCGGTCTGACGGCAACCTGCCGGCGATGGACGCGTTGGCGCTGAGCTGGGCGGGCACCGGCTACATCGCCGCGCACTATCCGCTGCGGCTCAGGACCGTGCAGGACGACCCCCTGCACGCCGGCTACAACTTCCGCTCGATCTATGCGCACTGGATGAACGGGCAACTTGCGGCTGCCGACCTGGCCGGTGAAAGGGGCATGGAACTGTGGCCCCAGCATCATCCGACATGGGCCGCGCGCGCTGCGCTGCTTGCCTACACCGGGCGCGCCGAACGCGCGCTGACGCTGCTCGACAGCGCGCCCACCGGCTTGCCGCCGTCCCTGCTGGCCCAGTTCCGGCTGACCTGGGGGGCCTTGGCCAGTGGCACTGCGGGCGACATCGCGCGGGCGCGCTCCGCGACCCTGCAGGGGCTGGAACGCGGCGGTCCGTTGCTTGCCGTCAGCGCCACAATAGACTTGGCTGCACTCGGCGAGATCGATCTGGCGCTGGACGTCACCGAGTCCTACCTGCTGGAGCGCGGGCCGGTGCGCGCCGGCACACGCTGGCAGCCTGGTCAGCCCTGGCATGTCGATGTTCGCGGACGCTTCACCAACCAGCTGTTCCTACCTGTCACCGCACCCTTGCGCGACAGCCCGCGCTTTGCAGGCCTGATGCGGGACATCGGGCTGGTCGACCATTGGCAGCGCACTGGACGGGCTCCCGACCACCTACAGCGGCCGGGCGGCTGAAGGCGTAGAAATGTTTCCTGTTCTGGCGCTGGCCAGCATGGCTGCGACAGGGCGCAGCCTGTCAGCGCGGAACGGTGTGCCCCCGCAGCCAGGTGGCGAAAGCGGGTTCGTCGATCACCCCGGCCGCGACATTCAGCATCGTCAGGACGCAGGCGCTGTCGTTTGCCTGTAGTTCGTGGCCATTGAGAACCAGGAAGAGCTCCACCGCGACGAAGGCCGTGCGCTTGTTGCCATCGATGAAGGGGTGGTTGCGCGCGATGCCGCAACCGTAGGCTGCCGCGAGGTCGGCCACATCGGGCGTTCCGTAATGGGCGCTCTGCTGAGGACGCGCGAGTGCAGACTCGAACAAGCCCAGGTCGCGAATGCCAGGCGCGCCGCCATGCTCAGCCAATTGCTCTTCGTGCACCGCGAGCAAGACCTGCGGGTCCACCCAGACCCAGCTGTCGTTCATTTCGCCAGTTCACGCAGCACGTGGCGACGCCGTTTCATCACGTCGCGCGCCGCCGTCATCTGGGCTTCGAACTCGGCGTTGTACGGGCTGAGCTTGATGCCGTCAGCAGCGTCCGTCACAAACACCGTGTCGCCCTTTTCCAGCTTCAGCCGAGCCAGAATCTCCTTTGGCAGGATCACGCCGACGGAATTGCCGATCTGGGTGAGCTTCAGTGCGGTCATGATGGGCTTCGAAGTGTTATTACAAACGTTATACTAACGGTCTCTTGTAAATGGCGCCAGCCCTGCACGCGGGCTGCGCGCGCCGCCAGTCGCCACAAGCTCCCAGGAGCCCCAATATGCTGACCGTCAACAAACTCATCCCCGGTGCACGCGGCCTGGCCAGCGTGCTGCTCAAGCGCGCCGCGCAGGTCGAACTCGACTGGGACGTGCGCTGCAAGAGCCGCTTCGACGCCACCGACAGCCAGGGCCGCCTGCTCGGCGTGTTCCTGCCGCGCGGCACCGTGGTGCGCGGCGGCGACTGCCTGGTGGCCGAGGACGGCACGCTCATCCGCGTGCTGGCCGCGCCGCAGCCGGTGCTGGTGGTGCGCCACTGCAGCGAACACGGCACCGCCTTCGACCTGACGCGGGCGGCTTATCACCTGGGCAACCGGCATGTCCCGCTGGACCTGCGCCCGGACCGCCTTCAACTCGAACCCGACCACGTGCTGGCCGACATGCTGCGTGGCATGCACCTCATCGTGAGCGAAGAACAGCAGCCCTTCGAGCCCGAGGCCGGCGCCTACGCTGCGGGCGGGCATGGGCACGACCATGGCCCTGGCTCGGGTCCCGCGCAGGAACTCGACGCCACCCTTGCCGCCAGCGCACCCGCCAGGCGGCCCGTTGCGATTCCGGTGCGCGCTGCAGCCACGCCCCACGTGCACGGCCCGGGCTGCGGCCATGACCATGGGCACGACCACGATCATGACCCCGGCCATTCCCACTGAAGGCGCCACCCCGGCCGCCACGCTGCTGCGGCTGATGTGGCTGGCATCGCCCGCCTTGCCCGTGGGCGGTTTCAGTTATTCGGAAGGTCTGGAAAGCGCTGTCGATGCCGGGCTGGCCAGCACCGAGACCGACGCCGGCGACTGGCTGCTCCAGCAACTGGAACTGGCCCTGGCGCGCAGCGACCTGCCTTTGCTGGCCAGTGCCCACGGCGCCTGGCTGGCCGCCGATGCGCCCGCCTGTGCCGAACTGAACGGCTGGCTGCTCAGCACGCGCGAGAGCAGCGAATTTCGCGCCCAGACCGAACAGATGGGCCGCTCGCTGCTGGACTGGCTGCGCAACGGCGAACAGGCCGGCGACCCGCGCATTGCCGTGCTGGCGGGCCTGGCCCCGGCGCCGACCTGGCCGCTGGCCTTCGCCCTGGCCGGCGTGCTGGCCGGCGCCGGCGCCCGCGACACGGCCCTGGCCTTCGGCTTCGGCTGGTGCGAAAACATGGTGCAGGCGGCGATGAAGGCCGTGCCCCTGGGGCAGGCCGCTGCACAGCGACTGCTGGCCCGGCTGGCGGCCGTGCTGCCCGGCATCGTCGACCGCGCCATCGCCCTGCCTGAAGCGGAGCGCCAGGCCTTCGCGCCGATGCTCGCCATCCTCAGCGCCCGCCACGAAGTCCAGTACTCGCGCCTGTTCCGGTCCTGAGATCAGCGCCGGGCCGCGCCTGTGCACGCTTCGTGCATCATGCCGCGCATGAACACCCTGCTGCACGCCGTCCCTGGCCGATCGAAGAAGCTGCCCCCGCTGCGCGTGGGCGTGGGCGGGCCGGTCGGCTCGGGCAAGACCACCCTGGTCGAGATGCTCTGCAAGACCATGCGCGACCGCTGGGATCTGGTCGTCGTCACCAACGACATCTACACCAAGGAAGACCAGCGCCTGCTCACCGTGGCCGGCGCGCTGGCCCCGGAACGCATCGTCGGCGTGGAGACAGGCGGCTGCCCGCACACCGCCATCCGTGAAGACGCGTCGATCAACCTCGAAGCCGTGGACCGGCTGCTGGAGCAGTTCCCGGACGCCGACATCGTCTTCATCGAAAGCGGCGGCGACAACCTCGCAGCCACCTTCAGCCCGGAGCTGAGCGACCTGACGATCTATGTCATCGACGTGGCGGCGGGCGAGAAGATCCCGCGCAAGGGCGGCCCGGGCATCACCAAGAGCGACCTGTTCGTCATCAACAAGACCGACCTCGCCCCCTACGTTGGCGCCAGCCTCGAGGTGATGGAAGCCGACACCCGGCGCATGCGCCCGGCCTGGCAGGGCGCACGCCCTTACGTGATGACGAACCTGCGCACGCAGGCCGGCCTGGCCGAGGTCGTGAGCTTCATCGAAAAGCGCGGCCTGCTGGTCGGCTGAGGCCGGCGAACCCGGCTTGTCACGAGGTGCCTGCCCTCAGGGCCTACAGTCCGCCTATTTCTAACCCTGAAGAGGAAACGATCATGGGACTGATGTCATTCATGAAAGAAGCCGGCGAGAAGCTGTTCGGCACCGGCGAAGCCAAGGCGGCCACCGCCGCGGTGGCGACCGCGCCTTCCCCGGAGAACGTGGCCGCCCTGAGCAAGGCCGCGGGCGACGCCATCGCCAGCTACATCGACACCCAGGGCCTGAAGGTGGCCGGCCTGAACGTGGGCTTCGACGCGCCGAGCGCCACCGTCACGGTGGCCGGCACCGTCGACGACCAGGCCACCAAGGAGAAGGTGCTGCTGTGCTGCGGCAACGTGTCGGGCGTGGCCAAGGTCAACGACATGCTGGTGGTGGTGGCCCCTGCGCCCGAGGCCCAGTACCACACGGTCGTGAGCGGCGACAACCTGTCGAAGATCGCCAAGGCCTTCTATGGCGACGCCAACAAGTACCCGGCCATCTTCGAAGCCAACAAGCCGATGCTCAAGCACCCCGACAAGATCTACCCGGGCCAGCTGCTGCGCATTCCGCCGCTCTGAACGACGCCCCAGCTGACGGTTGAAGTGGCGGCTAGAGTGGCGGGGTGAGCAAACTCTATTTCCGCTACGCCGCCATGAACGCCGGCAAGTCCACGGCCTTGCTGCAGGCGGCGCACAACTACGAAGAGCGCGGCATGCGCGTGCGGCTGTTCACCGCCGCGCACGACGACCGCACGGGCAAGGGCCTGGTGGGTTCCCGCCTGGGCCTGCAGCGGCCGGTGGAGACCTTCGGCCCGGCCACGGTGTTCGATGGCAACCTGCTGGACGGCGCCACACCGCTGGCCTGCGTGCTCATCGATGAAGCCCAGTTCCTGCAGCCCGAACAGGTGCATCAGCTGCACCGCCTGGCCCACACGCACCGGCTGCCCATCCTCTGCTACGGCCTGCGCAGCGACTTTCGCGGCCAGGCTTTCCCCGGGGCTGCCGCCCTGCTGACGCTGGCCGACGACCTGGAAGAGATGAAGACCATCTGCGCCTGCGCGCGCAAGGCCTCGATGAACCTGCGTGTCGACGCCCAGGGCCGGCGCGTGAAGGAAGGCGAGCAGGTGGTGATCGGCGGCAACGAGAGCTACCGCGCGGTCTGCCCGAGCTGCTTCTACAGCGACGATGAAGACGCTGCACGGGCGCCCGGCCTGTTCGGCTGATCAAGGAACGTCAAGCCCGCCGTGTCGCCAGCCAGATGCTGGGCAGGATCAGCGCCGCGCCCACCACGTGGTACCACCCCGGCACTTCGCCCAGCAGCCACCAGCCGCCGAGGGCTCCGTACACCGGTGACAGATACAGCATCAACGCCGTGCGCGCGGCGCCCAGTTCCCGCTGCAGGTAGGCGTGGGCGGCGTAACTCAGGGCGCCGGGCAGCAGCGCTGCCACCGCCATCAAGCCCAGTGCGCGCGGGCCCAACGGCAGCGGCGGCTGCGTCATCGTCTCGATCGCGGTGAAGGGCAGCAGCACCAGCAGGCCACCCGCGGCGATGGCGGCCAGCCGCGCCGCCGGGTTCAGCGCCGTGGGCCAACGCCGCAGCAGCACCGAATAGGCCGTCCACGCCACCGCGGCACCCACGATCCAGCCGTCGCCGGGGGTGAAGCGCACCGCCAGCAGGTTACCGACATCGCCGCGGGCGATGACGAACAGCACCCCGAGCAGGGCCGACACCACGCTCAGCCGTTGCGACAGCCGCATGCGTTCGTGCAGCAGCTTGACGCCTGCCACGGCAATGGCCACGGGCGTGGCGGCGTAGATGAGCGCGATGTTGGCCGCGGTGGTCGTCTGACCGCCCACGTAGACCCAGGCTCCGCAAACCCACATGCCGAGCGCGCCCAGCACCAGCAGCTGGCCTGCTTCGGCGCGCACGGCCGCACGCTGTCGCCACAGCGTCACGCCTACGAAAGGCAGCATCAGCCCCAGGGCCAGCGCCCAGCGGCCGAAGGCCAGCGCATGGGGGTGGACGGCGTCGGCCGCCAGGCGCGCGATGAGGTAGTTCGACGCCCAGAAGGCCGGCACCACCCACAGCAGCAGCGTCGCCCAGCGCGCCGTGCGCGGGCCCCCGGCCTCGGTGCTCAACTCAGCCGCGCCGCGCCATCGCTTCGCCCATGCGGATGGGCGCACCGGGCGCCCAGGCCGGGCTCCACTGAAGCGGTCCCGGCGGAAACAGCATCACGACCGTGCTGCCCAGCAGGAAGCGGCCCATCTCGGCGCCGGCGGGCAGGTGGATGTCGCGGTCGGTGTAGGCCCAGTCGCGCACCGTTCCTGGCCGCGGCGGGTTCACCAGGCCATGCCACACCGTGGCCATGCTGCCGACGATGGTGGCCCCCACCAGCACGTTGACCCAGGGGCCGTGTTCGCCGTCGAAGACGCAGACCACACGCTCGTTGCGCGCAAACAGCCCGGGCACGCCGCGCGCCGTGGTGGGGTTCACGGAGAACAGTTCGCCCGGCACGTGGATCATGCGCAGCAGCCGCCCGGCACAGGGCATGTGGATGCGGTGGTAGTCCCTGGGGCTGAGGTACAGGGTGGCGAAGTGGCCGCCCTGGAAATGCGCGGCCAGCGCGGCGTCGCCACCGAGCAGGGCGGTGGCGCTGTAGTCGTGGCCCTTGGCCTGGAAGATGCGCCCTTCCCGCACCGCACCGAACTGGCTGATGGCCCCGTCCACCGGGCACAGCAAGCCGCCGGGGCCCACTTCGGCCAGCGGTCGAGCACCCGGCTTCAGGGCGCGGGTGAAGAAGTCGTTGAAGCTGGCATAGGCGGCCGGGTCGGGGTTGGCGGCCTCGGCCATGTCGACGCCATAGCGCTGGATGAACCAGCGCACCAGGGCCGTGGTCAGACTGCCGCCACGGGCACCGGCCACACGCCCGGCGAACCGGGTCAGGGCCTGCTTGGGCAGCAGGTACTGGGGCAGCACCGCACGGCGCGCTGCCGCGTCGACATCACTCATGACGGGCCGGGTGTTTCAGCGCACCGGCGACATCGCGCGCAGCGCCTGCACGGCGCCCGCGCCGATGCTGGCGCCGAAGCGCTTGGCCAGGCGTTCGGCCACGTTGTCGCGTGGCGTGTAGTCGATGATCTCCTCGGCCTTCACCACCTCGCGGGCGACGAAGTCCAGGCTGCCCAGCTTGTCGGCTAGGCCCTGCTTGACGGCTTCCTCGCCGTTCCAGAACAGGCCGCTGAAAGTCTCGGGCGTTTCCTTCAGGCGGTCGCCACGGCCGGCCCGCACGGTGGCGATGAACTGCTGGTGGATCTGGTCGAGCATGGCCTGGGCGAACGCGACCTGCTGCGGGTCTTGCGGCGTGAACGGGTCGAGCATGCCCTTGTTGCTGCCGGCGGTGAGCAGCCGGCGTTCGACGCCCAGCTTGTCCATCAGGCCGGTGAAGCCGAAGCCGTCCATCAGCACGCCGATGCTGCCGACGATGCTGGCCTTGTCGACGTAGATCTCGTCGGCGGCCACGGCGATGTAGTAGGCCCCCGAGGCGCAAATTTCCTCGACGACGGCGTATACCTTCTTGTTGTGCAGGGCCTTCAGACGCAGGATCTCGTCGTTGATGATGCCGCTCTGCACCGGGCTGCCGCCGCCGGAGTTGATGCGCAGCACCACCGCCAATGCACCCGGGTCCTCGAAGGCGCTGCGCAAGGCGCCGACCAGCAGTTCGGCGCTGGCCTCGGTGTCGGTGGAGATCTCGCCGCGCACTTCCACCAGAGCGGTGTGGGGCGTGCTGACGGCGCTGGGCGCAACCCGGTTGGCCATCAGCCCCCAGAGCACGGCCAGCACCAGGCCCAGCCAGGCCATGCGGAAGAAAAGGCGCCAGCGGCGGTCGGTGCGCTGCTGGCGCAGCATCTCCATGGCCACGCGTTCGAGCGCGCCTTCCAGCGGGGCCTGTACGGGCTGCGCGGCACGCGTGGGCGTGGTCACGGGGGGTGGCGAAGGCATCGGGGCGCCAGCCGCGGCGGTCCCGGCGCCGGACTCGGGCGGAAAGTCCATGGGCTGGGTGGGTGGGTTGTCTGGGGGACGGGTCATGGCGGTCGGCCTGTGGGGAGTTCAGCCGCTCTGGGCGGGGTCTGCGGGCCGAATGTCGCAGGAAGGATACCAATGGACCTGCCCGCCCTGCTCCTGCACGGCCACTGCGGTCAGCCGGCCGCGGCCGCAAGGCCCGCCGACACAGCGCCCGTCTTCGGGCTCGTAGGTGGCGCCGTGGATGCTGCAGATGATGAAGCGCCTGTCCATGTCGAAGAACTGGCCGGGCTGCCAGTCCATTTCAACCGGCACGTGCAGGCAGCGGTTCAGGTAGGCCCGCACCACGCCGTCGAAACGCAGGGCAAAGGCGCGCGCAGGACGGCCGAATTCGAGCACGTCCCACACGTGCGCGGTGCCCCCTTCCTGCAGCGCGCTGCTGGCGCACAAGGCCAGGGCCTCGCCGGCAGTGTCAGCCATGGGCCAGCAGCCAGTCGTGCAGTTCGCGCGTGCTGTGGGCCACGAAGCGCGGCGCGTGCACCGTGAAGGCCTCGGGTTCATGGGCGCCATAGCTCACGCCGACGCTGGCCACGCCGGCATTCGCCGCCAGCAGCAGGTCGTGGGTGGTGTCACCGATCATCAGCGTGCGCTCGGGCGGAACGCTCAGTTCGGCCATCAGCTCGTGCAGCATCAGCGGATGCGGCTTGCTGGCGGTCTCGTCGGCGGTGCGCGTGGCGTCGAACAGGCCGTGCAGCTGCGAGTGCGCCAGCGCATGGTCCAGGCCGCGCCGGTTCTTGCCGGTGGCCACGGCCAGCAGGTGGTTCCTGCCCTTCAGGGCCTGCAGCATCGGCAAGGTGCCGTCGAACAGCACCAGCGCGTCCTGGCTGGCGAAATAGTGGTGCCGGTAGCGCAAGCCCAGCTCGGGGTAGCGCTCGGCCGGCAGGCCGGGGGCCACGTGCTGCAGCGCATCCTGCAGGCCCAGGCCGATCACGTAGGCGGCATCGGCCTGGCTGGGCACGGGGGCACCGATGTCGCGGCAGGCGGCCTGGATGCACTGGACGATGAGGCCGGTGCTGTCGGACAGGGTGCCGTCCCAGTCGAAGGCGATCAGGTCGAAGCTTCTCTTGCGCGTCATAGCTGTTTCAGAAGTGTCTGGCATTCGGCCGGCAGGGGCGCGGCCAGGGTGATGCGCTCGCCGCTGGCGGGGTGGTCGAAGGCGAGTTCGCGGGCGTGCAGGAACATGCGGGCGAAGCGCTGTTCCTTCGCGAAGGCCTTGTTGCGGGCGAAGTCGCCGTACTTCGGGTCGCCGACGATCGGGTGCCCCGCGTGCGCCAGGTGCACGCGGATCTGGTGCGTGCGGCCGGTCTTGATGCTCACGTCGAGCAGGGTGCAGGGCCCCGCCGGCTGCTGCGCCTTGATCAGCGTGATGGAGCGCCGGCCGTCTTCGTGCGCGGCCGGCACGACGTTGACATGGCGCTCGCCGGCGGCGTCCAGCGTCTTGTGCAGGGCCTGGTCGATGACTTTCAGGTTCTTCGGCCAGGCGCCGAACACCAGCGCGGCGTAGGTCTTGCCGGTGTCGCGGGCGCGGAACTGGTCCTGCAGCGCCACCAGCGCGCTGCGCTTCTTGGCCAGCAGCAGCACGCCCGAGGTTTCCTTGTCCAGGCGGTGCACCAGTTCCAGGAAGCGCACCGGGTCGCCCGGGTGCTGGCGGCTCTTGCGCAGCTGTTCAATCACGCCGGAACTGACACCGCTGCCGCCGTGCACCGCCACGCCGGCGGGCTTGGCGATGGCCAGCAGGTATTCGTCCTCCAGCAGCACCGGGAATTCGCGGGCCGGCACGACCACGCCCGAAGGTTCGGGCAAGCGCACCGGCGGCACGCGGATCTCGTCGCCTTCGGCCACGCGGGTGTCGGCGGCCGCCCGCCCCTTGTTGACGCGCACCTCACCCGAGCGGATGACGCGGTAGACATGCGTCTTCGGCACCCCCTTGAGGATGCGGATGAGGTAGTTGTCTAGCCGCTGGCCGGCCGATTCGGCGTCGACGGTCAGGCGCTGCACCGCAGGCAGGGCCGGCGGCGCTTTGCCCCCTGCTTTGCCCCCTATACTCCGGTGCTCCACGTTTGTGCGGTAAGTGCTTGATTTATCGGAGTTTACCCGGGCACGTCAGCACGTATCGTGGACGAAAGAGGCCCTTGTCGCGCTTTGTCGTGCGGCTCTGGCCTCGAAGAAGGTCATGCAGCGCCCGTCTGGGCTGCGCAGGCCGGAGTCACCCAAGTGACCCGGCGGCGCCACCCGGCAGGCGGCAGAGAGTCGAAGAAGAACCCCGCGAAACTGCAAGTCCGCGCATCACACGACGGCGGCAGCGAAGCACCGAAACAATCCAGGTCGGCCAGACCCGGGCTCCGGCCCGAACCTGGCAGGCCGCGTCAGGCACCGCAACAGGCCCATGTCGCCCCCGTCCACCGCCCTTTCGGCCCCCGACTTGCCCCAGCCCGTGGCTGGCGCGGCACAGGGTCCCGCCGAAACATCGCCGCGCAACATGCGGCGTGCGGGCCGGACTTCACCGACGCCAGCCCCCACCCGGCCCACCTGCTCGCACGCGCCAACGCTGCGCTGCTGACACCCCGCCCCGCCTGCGGGGCATGGGGTCGAACAGCGCAGTCCAGGGCATTTCGAGACCCCGGTTCTTCCCCGTCACTCGTGCATGGGTGTGAAGACGCAAGCCGCGCTGCCAGCAGCGCGCACTGGGGGAGTTCGAATGAAACGCATGCTGATCAATGCCACGCAGCCGGAAGAGCGGCGCCTGGCCATCGTCGACGGGCAGAAACTGCTCGACTTCGAAACCGAGATCGAAGGCCGCGAACAGCGCAAGGGCAACATCTACAAGGCGGTGATCACCCGCGTGGAGCCCAGCCTGGAAGCCTGCTTCGTGGAGTACGGCGAAGACCGCCACGGTTTCCTGCCGTTCAAGGAAATCTCGAAGAACTACTTCCGTGAAGGCAGCGACGCCCGCACCGCCCGCATCCAGGATGCCGTGCGCGAAGGCGACAGCCTGCTGGTGCAGGTGGAAAAGGAAGAGCGCGGCAACAAGGGCGCGGCGCTGACCACCTTCGTCAGCCTGGCGGGCCGCTACCTGGTGCTGATGCCCAACAACCCGCGCGGCGGTGGCGTCAGCCGGCGCATCGAAGGCGAGCAGCGCGAAGAGCTCAAGGAAAACCTCGACCAGCTCGAATACCCCAAGGGGATGAGCCTGATCGCGCGCACCGCCGGCATCGGCCGCAGCGCCGAAGAACTGCAGTGGGACCTGAACTACCTGCTCAAGCTGTGGGACGCCATCGACGGCGCTTCCAAGGGCGGCAAGGGCGCCTACCTGATCTACCAGGAAAGCAGCCTCGTCATCCGCGCCATCCGCGACTACTTCACCGCGGACATCGGCGAGATCCTGATCGACACCGACGACATCCACGACCAGGCGCTCCAGTTCATGACCCACGTCATGCCCGAGACCGCCAACCGCGTGAAGCGCTACCGCGACGACGCGGCGCTGTTCTCCCGCTTCCAGATCGAACACCAGATCGAGACGGCCTTCAGCCGCACCGTGAACCTGCCCAGCGGCGGCGCCATCGTCATCGACCACACCGAAGCGCTGGTCAGCGTGGACGTGAACAGCGCGCGCAGCACGCGCGGCAGCGACATCGAGGAAACCGCCACCCGCACCAACCTGGAAGCCGCCGACGAGATCGCGCGCCAGATGCGGCTGCGCGACCTGGGCGGGCTGATCGTCGTCGACTTCATCGACATGGAAGAGAGCAAGAACCGCCGCGAGGTGGAAACCCGCCTTCGCGACGCCCTGCGCAGCGACCGTGCGCGCGTGCAGTTCAGCACCATCAGCAAGTTCGGCCTGCTCGAACTGAGCCGCCAGCGCCTGCGCCCGGCGCTGAGCGAAGGCAACCACATCACCTGCCCGCGCTGCAACGGCACCGGCCACATCCGCGACACCGAGAGCAGCGCGCTGCAGATCCTGCGCATCATCCAGGAAGAGGCGCTGAAGGACAACACCGCCGCTGTGCACGTGCAGGTGCCGGTGGAAGTGACCAGCTTCCTGCTCAACGAGAAGCGCACCGAGATCACCAAGATCGAACTGAAGCAGCGCGTGACCGTGCTGCTGGTGCCCAACAAGCACCTGGAAACGCCGAACTACAAGCTCGAACGGCTGCGCCACGACGACCCGCGGCTGGAAGGCCTGCAGGCCAGCTACACCATGATCGAGGAGCCGGACGACGAGGTCGGCATCACCCGCCGCGAGAAGGCCAAGGCCAAGCAGGAGCCGCTGATCAAGGGTGTGCTGCCCGACACGCCCGCGCCCATGGCCCAGCCCAAGCCGGCGCCGGCACCGGCACCCGTCGTGGCGGCCCCGGTGGCGGCCCCGGCCCCGATTCCCCTGTCCCCTCCCCCGGGCACGGGCTTCTTCGGCTGGATCAAGAACCTCTTCGGCGGCGCGCCTGCGCCCGCCCGCGCTCCGGCGCCGGCCGCCCCTGCACCCGCCCCGGCAGCGCTGTCGACGACGGCCACGCCGGCCGGTGACAAGCGCGACAGCCGCCGCGGCGAGCGTGGCGCCGAAGGGCGCGGCGACCGCGG
>JANOBX010000018.1:0-8329 GCA_031411875.1 Burkholderiales bacterium
GACCCGGCCTTCGACCCCGCTGCCTTCGAGGCCGCCTACGCCCCGGCCACCTGGGGCCGGCGCAAGCCCGAGGGCCCGCAGGAAGAAGCGCGCCGGCGTTCGGCCCGCCAACAGGCTGCCCGCGTGGTGCTGCGCGTGCCCTCCCACACCACGCTGCTGGGCCTGGGCCACGACGCCCACATCGTGAACGGCATGCTGCTGCTCGACGGCGTGCGCCAGGTCATCGTGCGCCACATCCGCTTCAGCGACGCGTTCGACCACTTTCCCGCCTGGGATCCGAACGACAACGCCGGCGGCGAATGGAACTCCGACTACGACACCCTGAGCCTGCGCCGCAGCACCCATGTCTGGATCGACCATTGCACTTTCGACGACGGCGTCCGCCCCGACCCCGGCGCCCGCGTCGCCCTCGGCCGGCGCATGCAGCACCACGACGGCCTGCTCGACATCACCCAGCAGAGCGACTTCGTCACCGTCGGCTGGAACCACTTCCGCGACCACGACAAGACCAGCCTCGTGGGCGGTGGCGACGCCGCCACGGCCGACGCCGGTCGGCTGCGCGTGAGCTACCACCACAATCTCTGGCAGAACACCATGTCGCGCCAGCCGCGGGTGCGCTATGGCCAGGTGCATGTCTACAACAACCTGTACCTCGGCAGCGCGGAAGGCGACTACCGCTACGACTATGCCATCGGCCTGGGCCTGGATTCGCGCGTCTACAGCGAGCACAACGTCTGGGAGACGCGCACCGGAACCCCGGTCAAGCGCTGGAACGGCAACGCCTTCTTCGACCGCGGCTCGCTGCACAACGGCCAGCCGGTGGACCTGCTGGCCCAGCTGCGTGCGGCCCACCCCGGCGTGGCGATCAGCGGCGACGTGGGTTGGGTGCCGCCGCACCGCGCCGGGCTGGACGACGCTTCGGCGGTGGCGGCCAAGGTGCGCGCCGGCGCCGGTGCCGGCCGGTGATGGCACCCCAGCCCCCATTCCGCCGCCTGCTGCTGACGGGGGCTGCCGGCACCCTGGGCCGGAGCTTGCGGACCGGTCTGGCAGCGCATTGCGAAACGCTGCGCGTGAGCGACATCGCGCCGCTGGGCACGGCCGCCGCGCACGAGGAACTGCAGCCCTGCGCGCTGGAAGACCGCCGCGCCGTGCTGGCCCTGCTGCAGGACGTCGACGCCGTCGTGCACTTCGGCGGCATGGCCACCGAAGCGTCTTTCGATGCCCTGCTGCCGGCCAACATCATGGGCGTCTACCACCTGTTCGAAGCCGCCCGCCTGCAGGGCACGCGCCGCGTCGTGCTGGCCAGCTCCAACCATGCGGTCGGCGCCTACGAGCAGTCGCAGGTGCTGGACGCGCAGGTGCCGCTGCGCCCCGACACGCTCTACGGCGCCACCAAGGCCTGGGCCGAAACGCTGGCCCAGCTGTACTGGGACCGCCACGGCATCGAGACCGTGAGCCTGCGCATCGGCAGCGCCGTGGCCGAGCCGCAGAACCGCCGCATGCTGGCCACCTGGATCAGCCCCGGCGACCTGCTGCGGCTGGTGCTGGCGGCACTGACGGCGCCGGCAGTGGGCCACCGCATCGTCTACGGCATGAGCGCCAGTGCACGCCCGATCTGGGACCCGGCGCCAGGCGCGGCCATCGGCTACCAGCCGCGCGACAGCAGTGAACCCTGGCGCGCCGCCATCACCGCCGCCGACTCCGACCCCGACCCCGACCTCGACCTCGATTCGGCCCTCCTGCGCTGGCACGGCGGCGACTACATGGCGCTCGGCCCTTTCGACTGAAGGGTGGGCGTGCAACGCGCCCGGGCCGGAGCTGCCACACTAAAGGATGGAATTTGCTTTGTGGTTGGCGCTGGGCGGCATCCTGCTCGTGGCGCTGACACTGGGCGGGTCGTCGCTCGAGCGCCTGCCCTTGAGCACCGCGATGCTGATGTTGTTCGTCGGTGCTTCGCTCGGGCCCTGGGGGCTGGACCTGGGTTCGCCCAGCCTGTTCGATTCCACGCTGCTCGTCGAGCGCGCCAGCGAAATCATCGTGCTCATCAGCCTGTTCGGCGTGGGCATGAAGATGAGCCCGGCGCTGAGTTCGCGGCGCTGGCTGCCTCCGCTGCGCCTGGCTTTGCTGTCGATGCTGCTGACCGTGGCCCTGATCACCGCCATCGGCGTGTGGGGTCTGGGCCTGCCCCTGGGCGCTGCGGTCCTGCTGGGCGGCATCCTCGCGCCCACCGACCCGGTGCTGGCCACCGAGGTGCAGCTGTCCGACGCCGAAGACCGCGACGCGCTGCGTTTTTCGCTCACGGGTGAGGGCGGCCTGAACGACGGCACGGCGTTCCCGGTGGTGATGCTGGGCCTGGGTCTGCTCGGCCTGCACGACCTCGGCACGGGCGGCTGGCGCTGGCTGGCGGTGGACGTGTTGTGGGCCACGCTGGGCGGCATCGGCATCGGCGCGCTGCTGGGCGTGGGGGTGGGGCGCATCGTGCTGTATCTGCGCCGCCATCACGACGAGGCGCAGGGGCACGACAACTTCCTGGCGCTGGGACTCATCGGCCTGGCCTACGGCCTGGCGATTCAAATGCATGCGTATGGCTTCCTGGCCGTGTTCGCGGCCGGGCTGGCCCTGCGCCACACCGAACAGCGCGAATCCCGGCGCAACAACCCGGCCAACCTGGTGCCTGCGGTGATGCAGTTCAACGACCAGCTCGACCGCTTCGGCGAGCTGGCCGGCGTTGCGTTGATCGGCATCCTGCTGTGGGCCGTGCCCTGGGTGCCGGCGGCGGCCTGGTTCGTGCCCGTGGTGCTGCTGGTGGTGCGGCCGGTGGCGGTGATGCTCGGTCTGCAGGGCACCAGCACCTCGTTTTCGCAAAGACGCCTGATCGCCTGGTTCGGCATCCGCGGCATCGGTTCGATCTACTACCTGAGCTACGCCATGAACCATGGCCTGCCCGCGGACCTGGCCAGCACCCTGGCCGGGCTGACGTTCGCGGTGGTGGTGGCTTCCGTCGTGGTGCACGGCGTGTCGGTGACGCCTTTGATGTCCCGCTACCGCAGCCGGGACCAGGCCAAACGCCCGGCGCCCCTCGAGCCGCCGGCCTGAACGGCGCCCTCAGCGCTCGGCGATGTAGTGCTGCGTCACGGGGGCTTCGCCCGGTTCGAGATAGTCCAGCAGGGCCAGCTCGAGCTCTTCGTCGGCCAGGGTGCGGCGGGCACGCTGGTGCAGGTAGTCGGCCCAGCTCGTGACGATGAAGCGTTCGACGTAGCGCGTGGCCGGCCCCAGGTCGCCGAGGTCGCGGTAGACGCGCCAGAACGTGGCACCGTCGCGCCGGCGCGGGCCGCGCAGCAGGCTCACCGCTTCCAGGAACACGGGGGCGAACTCCGGTCGCACGCGGTAGCTGATCTCCACCGCCACCGGCCCGGCTTCGGGCGCGGGCGGGTGCTTGACGAAAAGATCCTGCGACAGCGGCACCTGCGTCACCTCGTCGAGCCCGCCCATGCGCAGCGGAAAACGCCGCGCCAGCAACAGGCTGGCCAGCATGGCGGCGGCCGCCAGCAGCAGCGTGAAGCTGAGCCCCAGGATGCCCGACACGGCACCCCAGATCGCCGAGCCGATGGCAAACGCGCCCAGCGCCGCCAGGGTGTGCAGCGCGGTGGCGCGGGCGCGCACCCAGGGCGGCACGCTGGTCTGGGTGGCGGTGTTGTAGGTGCTCATCACGCTCATCCAGCTGGCGCCGGCCCCCACCAGCGACAGGTAGACGATGGCCGGCACCGTCACCAGCGCACTGATGGCCATGGCCAGCGCGAAGACCACGGCGCAGATCGCCACCAGCCTTTCCAGCCCCAGCCGCGTGCGCAGCCGCCCGATCACCAGCCCGGCCATCACCGCGCCGGTGCCCAGGCAGGCCATCAGGAAACCGAAACCGGTGGCGCCCAGGCCCAGCTTCTGCTGGCCGATGACCGGCAGCAGCGCCCACAGTGCCGAGCCGGCGCCGCCATAGGCGCCGGTGCGCAGCAGCTGGGCCAGCACGGTGTCGTTGTGGCGCGCGAAACGCAGCGCGCTCAGCATGCCGCCCCACAGGCGTTCGGCCGGCAGGCGCGAAGGCGGGTGCGGCCGCGGCGGATGGCGGCGCACGGCTTCGAACAGCGCCACGATGCCGGCCACGGCCAGCGCGAACACCCAGCCGCTGCCGGCGGCGGCGAACACCGCGCCTGCCAGCGCCGGGCCCAGGGCGCGGGCGCTGTTGTAGCTGATGCCGATGGCGGTGATGGCCTGGGGCAGCTCGTCGCGCGGCACCACGTCGACGATGGTCGAATTCCAGCTCGGCGACAGCACGGCCGTGCAGCAGCCGGCCACGAAGGTGAAGAACAGCAGCGCCGCCGGCCCGGCCCAGCCCCCCAGCGCCAGGGCGGCCAGCACCGAAACCACCACGGCCTGCGCGGCCAGCGCGCCCAGCATCAGGCGCTTGCGGTCGGTGGTGTCGGCCATCACCCCGGCCGGCAGCGAGAACAGGAACATCGGCAGGAACACGGCCGTCTGCACCAGCGCGGCCAGGAACGAGGAACCGGTCAGTTCCACCATCAGCCAGGCCGTGGCCATGGCCTGCATGGCGTTGCCGATGAAATAGATGCTGCCGCCGGCCAGAAGGGCGCGAAAGGCGGTGTGGCGCAGGGTGGCGCGGATCGAGACGGAGGCGTCGGCCATTCGAGCCATCGTACGCGGCCGTCGGCGTGCGCTGCCACCGACGCGTCATCCCCGCGGTTGAGGGGTTGTTTGTATGTCACCCCGATGACACCGTTGCCGGTCAGTGCCAAAGGCTTGCAGGCTGCCATGTGCAACTGGTAGGTGCTGAGACATCAACTTGCCCCCCAACCACAGAAACCCAGGAGTCGAGATGCAAATGTTCTCAACAGGTTCTTTGCGCACCCTGCGCCACACGGCCGTGGCCGCTGCCACGGGCGCCGCTCTGATGATGGCCGCTGCGCCGTCGTTCGCCGTCATCGTTTACAGCGGCCCGGTCAATCTGCCGATTCCCCTGAGCACCAACGGTCTGTACCTGAACGTGATCACAGGCGCTAACAATCTTCCTGCTCCGGGCACTGGCGGCACTACCGTGCCCGGCTGGGATATCAACCCGTACGGCATCACAGGCCTGTCCTTCTTCAGCGCAACGCCGACCGCGTCGTCGGGCTATGTCGGGCTGGGCGGTAACGTCGCAAACCTGCTCGTGGGCGCGCCCATCAGCGGGGCGTCGACGTTCATCACGGCCATCAATACACCGCCCGTCGCTGGCTGGAACCTCAACAGCAACAACAACTATGTCGGCTTCCGCTTCCTCAACGAAGCCGGCGGCACGGTGCACTACGGCTGGATGCAGTTGGGCCTGGGCGCCACGACCACGACGGGCCGAACGCTGGTGAGCTACGCCTTCGAGTCGAGCCCCCTGACCTCGATCCCAGCCGGTGTCGTGCCTGAGCCCGGCACCTACGCCCTGATGGGCCTGGGCCTGGTCGGTCTGCTGGTGGCCGCACGCCGCCGCAAACAAGACTGATGTTTCGGCTGCGCTGAAGACGCGGCCGCGTGAAACAAAAAAGCCCCGCACGCGAGTGCAGGGGCTTTTTTGATGGGCTGGCCGTTATCAGGCAGCGTCTGGCGCCACCGGGTGGTTGGCCATCAGTTCCAGCGCCTTCACCAGCGCCGAGTGGTCCTGTTCCTTCAGCCCGTTCGCGGCACAGGCCTGCATCAACTGTGCGGCACCGGCCGTCTGCGGCAGCGCCACACCCAGTGCGCGGGCACCGGCCAGGGCGAGGTTCAGGTCTTTTTGATGCAGCCCGATGCGGAAGCCCGGGTTGAAGGTGCGCTTGATCATGCGCTCGCCATGCACTTCCAGGATGCGGCTGCTGGCGAAGCCACCCATCAGCGCCTGGCGCACCTTGGCCGGGTCGGCGCCGGCCTTGCTGGCGAAGACCAGGGCCTCGGCCACCGCGGCGATGTTCAGCGCCACGATGATCTGGTTGGCCACCTTGGTGGTCTGGCCGTCGCCGTTGCCGCCCACGTGGGTGATGTTCTTGCCCATCAGCGCGAACAGCGGCTTGACGCGTTCGAAGGCCGCTTCTGGCCCGCCCACCATGATGGTCAGGCTGGCGGCCTTGGCCCCGACCTCGCCACCGCTGACGGGGGCGTCGAGGTAGGCGCAGCCCAATTCGTTGATGCGTGCCGCGAAGGCCTTGGTGTCGATGGGCGAGATGCTGCTCATGTCGACCACCGTCTTGCCGGCCTGCAGGCCCGAGGCCACACCCGTCTCGCCGAACAGCACGGCCTCGACGTCGGGTGTGTCAGGCACCATCGTGAAGATGATGTCGGCCTTCTGCGCCACTTCGCGTGCGTTGGCGCAGGCCACCGCGCCGGCGTCCAGCAGGGCCTGCGGCAGCTTGCTGCGCGTGGTGACGAACAGCTCGTGCCCGGCGGCCCGCAGGTGCCCCGCCATCGGCGTGCCCATGATGCCCAGGCCGATGAAACCCAGCTTCAACGATGTCGTCATGTTCGGTCTTTCTCTCGCAGTCTCTCAGGTGGTGGCGCGCAGCTGTCGGCGCGCCTTCTCCAGCCAGGCCAGGCCGGCTTCGGTGGTGGTGGCGGGCTTGTATTCGCAGCCGACGTGACCTTTGTAGCCGATCTTGACCAGGTGTTCGAACAGGAAGCCGTAGTTGATCTCGCCGGTGCCGGGCTCGTTGCGGCCCGGGTTGTCGGCCACCTGGATGTGACCGATGCGCGCCAGATGCTTCGTCAGCGTGGCGCCGATCTCGCCTTCGCTGCGCTGCGCGTGGTAGATGTCGTACTGCAGGAACAGGTTGTCGGCACCGACCTCGTCCATCACCGACAGGGCCAGCCGGCTGTTGTTCAGCCAGAACCCGGGCACGTCGAAGTTGTTGACGGGCTCGATCAGCAGCTTCAGCCCGGCTTCCTTCAGTGCTGCGGCAGCGAACTTCAGGTTGTCGACGAAGGTCTGGCGAACGACGGCGTCGGGCACCCCGGCCGGCGCCTTGCCGGCCAGGCAGTTCAGCTGCTTCACGCCCAGCACCTGGGCGTAGCCGATGGCCTGGCCGACGCCGGCGCGAAATTCCTCCACACGGTCGGGCAGACAGGCGATGCCGCGTTCGCCACCAGCCCAGTCGCCGGCCGGCAGGTTGTGCAGCACCATGGTCAGGCGGTTGGCCACGAGCCGGTCGCGGATGGCCTGGGCCGGGGCCTCGTAGGGAAACTGCAGTTCCACCGTGGAAAACCCAGAGCGTGCAGCGCGTTCGAAGCGCTCCAGCAAGGGCGCTTCGGTGAAGAGCATCGACAGGTTGGCGGCAAATCTGGGCATGGTGTCTCCGTCGTTGTGGGCGCAGCAGGGGTGCTGCCGCGCCATGTTGTCACGTCACTCGAGCAAGCCCGCGAGCTCCAGACCCTTGATGCCTTCGGGGTGGCGGCAATCGACATCTTCGAACTCGTTGATCTTGTCGATTTCCACGCCCATCGAGATGTTGGTGACCTTCTCGAGGATCACCTCCACCACCACCGGGACGCGCAGGTCGTGTGCCATGGCCTTGGCCTGCACCAGGGCCGATTCGATCATGGCGGGGTCGGTCACACGCAACGCCTTGCAGCCCATGCCTTCCACGACCTTGGCGTGGTCCATGCCGTAGCCCTTCAGCGCCGGGTCTTCGACGTTCATGTTGTCGAAGGCCAGCTGCACGCAGAAGTCCATGTCGAAGCCGCGCTGGCTCTGGCGGATCAGGCCCAGGTAGCTGTTGTTCACCAGCACCACCACCAGCGGCAGCTTGAATTGCGCGCCCACGGCCAGCTCTTCGATGAGGAACTGGAAGTCGTAGTCGCCACACAGGCCCACCACGGTCTTGGTGGTGTCGCTGGCCACCACGCCCAGGGCGGCGGGCAGGGTCCAGCCCAGCGGGCCGGCCTGGCCGCAGTTGATCCACTGGCGCGGGCCGAAGACGTGCAGGAACTGCGCGCCGGCAATCTGGCTCAGGCCGATGGTGGTGACGTAGACCGTGTCGCGGCCGAAGGCCTTGTTCATTTCCTCGTACACACGCTGAGGCTTGATGGGGATCTGCTCGAAGTGCGTCTTGCGGTGCATCAGGCGCTTGCGCTCCTGGCAGCGGAAGACCCAGTCGGAACGGTCCTTCAGCGCAGCCGCGGCCTTGCGCTCGCGGGCCACCTCGACGAACAGCTGCAGCGCCGCCTTGGCGTCGCTGACGATGCCGAAATCGGGCATGAACACGCGGCCGATCTGCGTGGGTTCGATGTCCACGTGCACGAACGTGCGGCCCTTGGTGTA
>JANOBX010000019.1:0-4674 GCA_031411875.1 Burkholderiales bacterium
CGAGGCCATCTCCCACATCATCCAGTGCGAGATGCCGTTGAGGCGGAACGCCATCGCGGTGGCCGCCGCCACCGCGCCCACGCCCACCGCGCCGTCGGCCCACAGCAGCAGGCTGGTGACGGTGATGGCGCCGATCAGCGCCACGTTGAGCGCCTGGTTGGTGGTCTCGAAGGCGGTGACCAGGCGCATCTGGCCGTAGGCCGTCACCATGAACTCCTGCATCGCGCTGCGCGCGAAGCCGGCCTCGCGCTGCGCGTGCGAGAACAGCTTGACGGTGGCGATGTTGGTGTAGGCGTCGGTGATGCGGCCGGTCATCAGCGAACGTGCATCAGCCTGCGCCTTGGCCACCTTGCCCAGCCGCGGCACGAAGTACGCCAGCGTCAGCCCGTACAGCAGCAGCCAGCCCAGGAACGGCACCATCAGCCAGGCGTCGAAGGCGCCCACGACCGCCACCATGGTGCCGAAGTAGATGAGCACGTAGACCAGGATGTCGGTGCAGATGAGCCAGGTGTCGCGCACCGCCAGCGAGGTCTGCATGACCTTGGTGGCGATGCGCCCGGCGAACTCGTCCTGGTAGAACGACACGCTCTGGTCGAGCAGCAGGCGGTGGAAGTTCCAGCGCAGCCGCATCGGCATGTTGCTGTACAGGCCCTGGTACTTGAACAGGGCCTGCAGGCCGGCGGCCACCACGCTGAGCGCCACCACCCCGCCCAGCACCGCCAGCAACGTGCCGTGTTTCTGCCACAGCTCGGCCGGCTTTACCGTGGCCAGCAGGTCCAGCACGTGCGCCATCATGCTGAACAGCAGCGCCTCGAAGGCGCCGATGGCCGCGGTGAACAGCGTCACCAGCAGCAGGTAGGGACGCACCCCGCGCGAGCATTCCCACAGGAAGGCGAAGAACGTCTTGGGGGCGGTGCTGGGGGTGGCCGCCGGATAGGGGTCCACCAGCCGTTCGAATCTCTGGAACAAGGTCGCTCTCGGGTTGGTCTCGGTCGGGCCGGGGGTGGGCGCTGGCTGGCGGGTGAGCCCGGCGCGCAGCGGCTGATTATCGAAGCCGACCGCCCGCGGCCTGCCGGCCCGGGGACCTATGCCCTTCGGCCGACCTCGCCTGTGCCGGGCCCTCGCAAAGCGAAACCCCCAGACCGTTGCCGGCTGGGGGCCTGGGCAGCCTGGGCTGCCAGTGGGGCTCCGGAGAGAACAGGTCCGGGGCCCCTGACGCGCAGAGACTGCGCCATCGGTGTCGCCTTCGAGAAGGCAATCTCAGATTACGCCGGCGCTGCACCCGCCGCAAGCTGGTTTTTCATCCATGAGCCTGGGGATCAGGGCGCCTTCAGCAGCTCGTCCACGAAGGCCTGCACGCGGCGGTCGACCGCCTCGTCCATGCGGATCGTGCGGCCCCACTCGCGTGATGTCTCGCCGGGCCACTTGTTCGTGGCGTCCAGCCCCATCTTGCCGCCCAGCCCGCTGACCGGCGACGCGAAGTCCAGGTAGTCGATCGGGGTGTGCTCCACCAGCGTGGTGTCGCGCACCGGGTCCATGCGCGTGGTGATGGCCCAGATCACTTCCTTCCAGTCGCGGATGTCCACGTCGTCGTCGGTCACGACGATGAACTTGGTGTACATGAACTGCCGCAAAAAGCTCCACAGCCCGAACATCACGCGCTTGGCGTGGCCCGGGTAGGCCTTCTTGATGGAGATGATCGCCAGCCGGTAGCTGCAGCCCTCGGGCGGCAGGTAGAAGTCGACAATCTCCGGAAACTGCTTGCGCAGGATCGGCACGAAAACCTCGTTCAGCGCCACGCCCAGCACCGCCGGCTCGTCGGGCGGCTTGCCGGTGTAGGTGGAGTGGTAGATCGGGTCGCGCCGGTGCGTGATGCGGCTGATGCGGAACACCGGGAACCAGTCCTGCTCGTTGTAATAGCCGGTGTGGTCGCCGAACGGGCCCTCCAGCGCGTGCAGGTAGCCGCCCTTCTCCTTCAGCTTGACGCCCAGCTCCGATTCGCCGGTGAAGCCGGGTTCGGCCGGCGGGATGTGGCCCTCGAGCACGATCTCGGCACTGGCCGGCACCTGCAGCATCAGGCCGCCTTCGCCCACGCCGCTGGCCACCACCTCGGTGCGGCTGCCGCGCAGCAGGCCGGCAAACTGGTATTCGCTCAGCGTGTCGGGCACCGGCGTCACGGCCCCCAGGATGGTGGCCGGGTCGGCGCCCAGCGCCACCGCCATCGGAAACGGCTGCCCCGGGTTGGCGCGCGCGAACTCGCGGAAGTCGAGCGCGCCGCCACGGTGGGCCAGCCAGCGCATGATCACTTCTCGCCGGCCGATCACCTGCTGGCGGTAGATGCCCAGGTTCTGCCGCAGCCGTGGCGCCGCCACCGACTGCGGGCCGCGTGTGATCACCAGCCCCCAGGTGATCAGCGGGCCGGCGTCGCCCGGCCAGCAGGTCTGCACCGGCAGCAGGCCGAGGTCGACCTCGTCGCCGCTCAGCACCACCTCCTGGCAGGCGCCGCGGCTGCGCAGCGCGGGTTTCATGTCCCACAGCGCCTTGCCCATCTGGAACAGCTTGCCGGCGTCCTTCAGGCCCTTGGGCGGCTCCGGCTCCTTCAGGCTGGCCAGCAGCTGACCCACGTCGCGCAGATCCGACACCTCGTCGGCCCCCATGCCCAGGGCCACTCGTTTGGGGGTGCCGAACAGGTTGATGAGGCAGGGAATTTTGTAACCCTGGGGATGCATACAGAGCACCGCCGGACCGCCGGATCGAAGCAGCTTGTCGCCGATTGCCGTCATTTCGAGCACCGGAGACACCGGCTGGTGCAGTTTTCGCAACTCGCCCAAGGTCTCGAGTTGCTGGATGAAGTCACGAAGGTCGCTGTACTTCATTCTTTTTCGGCATAAGAAGCCGTTTCCATATTCTTGACCGCGTATGTAGCGCTTCCTAGAATCCGCGCAGACTTGTAGTTACAGGGTTTACCCGTGTCGGTGCCAGCGGAACCGCGGCACACCGGGGAACGTCCTTTGCCGGGGGATCCGGTTGCCCGTTCGCGGCAACACCCCTGTGACGATTATCACTGTGGCCCCGCGCTGCGCCCCCCTGTGGGCGGCGGGCCTGCAGACCCAAGGAGAAGACACGATGCAAGCCAGCCACACGCTGCGCCGGGCCGGACTCGCCACCGCCCGATCACTTTCGGTGTTCGTGCGTGACGTCGGCCGCGGCATGCTGGAAGTCAGTCACAACACGCTCGCGCTGGTGGGCCTGCTAGCGCTGGCCCTGGGACTGTTTGCCGCCGGACGGCCCGAGATCCGCCAGGAAGCCGAACAGGTCACCCTGGAGTGGCTGAAGACGCGCCACGAGGCCCGCGAGCAGGCGTCCGGCAACTTCCTGAATGCCGTGGCCGAGCCCGAGGCCGTGTCGCGCGCCACTGCCGCCGACATGACGGCGCTGAGCCGCGAGCAGGCACGCCTGGCGAACTGGATCGCACGCCGCTACAAGGTGGCGCCCGAACCGGTGAGCGCGCTGGTGCAGGAAGCCTGGTCGATCGGCCAGCGCGCCGGGCTCGACCCGACGCTGATCCTGGCCATCATGGCCGTCGAGTCCAGCTTCAACCCTTTTGCGCAGAGCCCGGTGGGCGCACAGGGCCTGATGCAGGTCATGACGCGTGTGCACGACGACAAGTACGAAGCCTTCGGCGGCATCCGCGCCGCTTTCGACCCCATCAGCAACCTGCGCGTGGGCGTGCAGGTGCTGAAGGAGTGCATCGCCCGGGCCGGCAGCGTGCAGGAAGGCCTGCGCTACTACGTCGGCGCCGCGCTGCTTGACAGCGACGGCGGCTACGCGGCCCGCGTGATGATGGAGCAGGGCCTGATGCGCACCGTGGCCGATGGGCGCAGCGTGCCGCTCAACGCGTCCAACACGCCCCCTGCGACGCCGCGGGTCACCGATGCGGTGCTGAGCACGCCGGCCGCGCCGGCGGCCTCCGCCGCCGCGGGCGCCGACCAGGTGGCGCTGCTGCGCTGACCCCCCGCCCGGCGCTACACTGGCCGTCTGCGCGACTGGCGATAGGGGCCCAAGGCCCCGAGGTGGAAGACCACCGGGAAGCGCGGGCCCCGAAGCCCTGGGTCGGACCCGGGTCATTGGTGCTTCAGCCGTTCGCCTGGGCAGCCCTCGACCGCGCCACGCCGCACCAGCGCCGTGCCGGCTTTCGAAGGCCCTTCATCCGAAGAGGACTGCCATGTTCGACCGTTCCACATCCACCCTCGCCGCCGTCGACCCCGAGATCTGGGCCGCCGTGCAGGCGGAGACGCGCCGCCAGGGAGAGCACATCGAGCTCATCGCCAGCGAGAACTACACCTCGCCGGCCGTCATGGCCGCGCAGGGCTCGCAGCTCACCAACAAGTACGCCGAGGGCTACCCTGGCAAGCGCTACTACGGCGGCTGCGAGCACGTGGACGTGGTCGAGACGCTGGCCATCGAGCGCCTGAAGACGCTGTTCGGTGCGCCCTTCGCCAATGTGCAGGCCAACTCCGGCAGCCAGGCCAACCAGGCGGTGTTCTTCGCGCTGCTGAACCCCGGCGACACCATCATGGGCATGAGCCTGGCCGAGGGCGGCCACCTCACGCACGGCATGCCGCTGAACATGAGCGGCAAGTGGTTCAAGGTCGTCAGCTACGGCCTGGACGC
>JANOBX010000020.1:0-1853 GCA_031411875.1 Burkholderiales bacterium
GATCCTGCTGCCGGCCGGCCTGGTCGCCGCCGCAAGGCCGCGGCGGGCGCTACATGGCGATGCCCGCTTCGCCAGCCCGGCCGAGATCGATCGCGCCGGCCTCACGGGCGGCGCCGGGCAGCCGGGCATCCTCATCGGCCGCCACCGCGGCAAGTTCCTGTCGCTGCCTGGCCAGCTCTCGGTAATGCTGTCGGCGCCCACCCGCAGCGGCAAAGGCGTGGGCGTCGTCATCCCGAACCTTCTCAACTGGCCCGACTCGGTCGTGGTGCTGGACATCAAGGGCGAGAACTACGACATCACGGCCGGCTACCGCGCCGCGCACGGCCAGGCCGTCTATGCCTTCTCTCCTTTCGACGAGGACGCGCGCAGCCACCGCTGGAACCCGCTGACCGCCGTGCGGTCGAGCCCGCTGCACCGCGTCGGCGACTTGCTCACCATTGGCCAGGTCTTCTTCTCGAACGATGGCAGTGGCACCTCGTCCGAGGCCTTCTTCAACGACCAGGCCCGCAACCTGTTCCTCGGCCTGGGCCTCGTCCTCCTCGAAACCCCCTCGCTCCCCCGCACCATCGGCGAGATGCTGCGCCAGTCCTCGGGCAAGGGTCGATCGCTGAAGGACCACCTGACCGGCCTGATCACCCAGCGCCGCGAAGAAGCTTCATCCACGAGCCCGCCCCTCTCGGACGAATGCACCGACGCCCTGCAGCGACTGTTGTCGAACTCGGAGAACACGCTGTCCAGCGTGGTCGCCACCTTCAACGCGCCGCTGACGATCTTTGCGGATGCGGTGGTCGATGCGGCCACAAGCGCCGATGACTTCCAGCTCGAGGACGTGCGCCGCCGCCGCATGTCGGTTTACGTGCGCATCCCGCCCAACCGGCTGGCCAACGCCCGGCCGCTGCTGAACCTGTTCTTCTCGCAGCTCGTCAGCCTGAACACCCAGCACTTGCCCGAGCAGGACTCGACGCTGAAAGTGCAGTGCCTGCTGGTCAACGACGAGTTCACGGCCATGGGCCGCGTGGGGGTCATCACAACCGCCGCTGCCTTCTTGGCCGGCTACAACCTGCGCCTGCTGACGGTCGTGCAGGCGATGTCGCAGCTGGACGCGGTCTACGGCGACAAAGAAGCCCGCACCTTCGCCACCAACCACGGCCTGCAGATCCTCTACGCGCCGCGCGAACAGCGCGACGCCGACGAGTACAGCGCCATGCTCGGCCACTTCACCGAGCGCGCGACCTCTCGCGGGCGCAGCCGGTCCTTCAGCGGCCACGGGTCGAGCACGGTCAGCCGCAATGAAAGCGAGCAGCGCCGCGCGCTGCTGCTGCCGCAAGAGTTCAAGGAACTGGGCAGCGAGCGGCTGGTGGTGATCTTCGAGAACTGCAAGCCGATCCTCGGCGAGAAGATCCGCTACTACCGCGACAAGGCCTTCACGTCGCGCCTGCTGAAGGCACCGCCCGTGGCGCGCATGGATATGGACCTGCACCTAGCGCGTGTGCAGCAGCGTTGGCGCTATGCCGACGACGAACTGCCGGCAGGGCAGACGCTGAACCTGGAGGCGTTGGCGCACGAGACGAGGCTTTTGCCTGATTCCTTCGAAGGCCCGCCGGGCCGTGTTGCCGACGAGTTGCTGGCCTTCTTCGACCATGGCGCGCCGGGGATACCAGGCATCGGTGGATCCATCGAGCCCCTCGCCGACGAAGACGGCGTCCTGCTGACCGACGAAGACGGCGTGCCGCTGGCCGAGAGCGACTCGGCCGTGATGGCGCTCGATGTGGCGGCGCTCGACGCCGACACCTCGGTGGCGACGGGTAGCGAGCCCAGCACGCCAGACGCCCAAATCTTGTCTTGAGACCGCG
>JANOBX010000021.1:0-11633 GCA_031411875.1 Burkholderiales bacterium
CAGCAGCGCCAGCATGCCCAGGATGGCGTTCATGGGCGTGCGGATCTCGTGGCTCATGTTGGCCAGGAACTGGCTCTTCGAGCGCGACGCTTCTTGCGCGGCCTCGGTGGCGCGTACGAACTCGGTGATGTCGACGTGGAACCCCACGATGTGGCCGTCGGCCATGCGGCGCTCGCCGATGCGCAGGATGCGGCCGTCGCCCAGGCGCCGCGTCACCTTCGACGACGGCTGGCGGTGGATGGCCACGCGCTCGGCCACCCAGGCATCAACGCGGCCGATCGCGTCGGCATACTGGCCGCGCTCCGCACCGGCGCGGACGATGTCTTCGAAGCGCGCGCCCGGCTGCATCAGCTCGCCAATCAGGGGGTACAGGTTGCGGTAGGGCTGGTTGCACAGCACCAGGATTCCGTCGGCATCAAACAGCGCGTAGGCATCTTCCAGGGCGTCGATGGAGCCACGAAGCAGGGCGCTGGCGCGCTGCACCTCGGCCTCGGCGCGCTTGCGAGCACTGACGTCGGTGTAGGTGGTGACGAAACCGCCGCCCGGCATTGGGCCGCCGCGGATCTCCAGCGGCGTGCCGTCGGGGCGGACGCGCTCGAACTGGTGCGGCTCGGTACGCTGGCTGGCGCGGGCGACGATGGCCTGCACCGTGGCTTCGACATCACCCGGGCCGTACTCGCCGCGCCCGGCGTTGAAGCGAATGACGTCCTCGAAATGCGTGCTGGCGCCAGCAAAAAGTGCGTCGGGAAAGTCCAGCAGGCGACGGAACTCGGTGTTCGAGGCCACCAGCTGCAGCTCGCCGTCGAACACGCTCAGCCCGCAGGGCAGGTTCTCGATCACGCTGGTGAGCAGTTCGCTCTTGCGCCGCACCTCGGCCTCGAGCTGACGGCGTGCCGTCACGTCCTGGAAGGTGCCCACCAGGCGCAGCGGCCGGCCGTCGGCGGATTCCAGTGCACCCACTGAACGCACCCAGATGGACCGGCCCTGGGCGGTGACCATTGGCAGCTCGATGTCGAAGCTCTCGCCACGCTCGATGCAGTGCTGCACCGCCTGCGCAACCTCGGCACGCGCCTGTGGCGCGTAATAGTTGATCGCTTCCTCCATGCCCGGCTGGTGGCCGGGTTCGCAGTCGTGGATGCGGCAGGTCTGGTCGCTCCAGCGGATGACCTGCGGCTCCAGCTCGACGGCCCAGCCGCCGACACCCGCGATGCGCCCGGTCTTGTCCAACAGCGCTTGGCTGGCGCGCAGCGCAGTTTCGGCGGCCTTGCGCTCGGTGATGTCCATGTGCGTGCCGGCCATCCAGCGCGGCCGGACGTCCTCGCTGCGGCTGAAGAGCTTTCCGCGGTCGAGCACCCAGACCCAGTGGCCATCACGGTGGCGCATGCGTGCTTCGCACTCGTAGGTCGGCGATAAGCCATCGAAATGGCGCTCCAGCGCGATGGACGACGCCCGCAGGTCATCCGGGTGCGTGAGTCGCGTCCAGGTGTCGATGCTGGTCGGCGACAGCTCGGCAAGCGTGTAGCCGACGATCTGCGCCCAGCGTTCGTTGAATACGGTCACACCCGTCTCGACGTTCCACTCCCAGGTGCCGACGTTGTTGCCTTCGAGGATGTTGTTCAACCGCTGGCTCTGGCGCGCCAGGTCGCGCGTGGCGTTCTTGCTGGCCGTGATGTCGGTGCGGATGGAGATGTACTTCTCGATCTGGCCTTCGGCATCGACGAAAGGCGCGATCAGCGTATCCACCCAGTACAGCCGGCCGTCTTTGCTGCGGTTGCAGACCTCGCCCCGCCAGGGGGTGCCGGCAGCGATGGTGCGCCACATCTCGACCCAGAAGCTGGCCGGCTGCACGCCGGAATTGACGATGCGGTGGGTCTGCTGCAGCAGCTCGTCGCGGCTGTATCCGCTGATGTGGCAGAAGGCGTCGTTGGCTTCCACGATGCGTCCTGCCGTGTCGGCCACCGAGACGATGGCATGCATGTGGATGACACGCAGCAGCGCGTCGTTGTCGCGCAGCGCGGCTTCCAGTCGCTTCTTCGCCAGCCGCTGTGCCGTGATGTCGCTGCCGATGTACATGAAGCCCGTCGTGGCCCCGCTGGCATCGCGCAGCGGCTGCACGTCGAGATCAAGCCATACCGCCTCGCCTTCAAGCACCCGCAGGGGCAGCTCGACGCGGCAGCCATGTCCGTTTGCGATGGCCACGGCCAGCATCTGCTGCGCCGGCGCACCGGCAGCGCTGTCGCCCAACACGGCCTCGATCGTCTGCCCCTGGGCCTGTGCCGCAGTGCAACCGGTCAGACGGGTGTAGCCATCGTTGACCCAGTCGATGCGCTGCCCGCGGTCCGTTGTCAGCACGGCGTTTTCGGTGTGCCGCACGACCTGCGCCAGGCGCTCCAGGTCGCTGGTCAAACTTGCGGCCAATGCTTCTGCACGGCTGCGCAGCGAGGTCTGCTGTCGCAGCAGCAGCCACAGCGCCGCTCCAAGCAGGGCGCTGGCCAGCACGCCGCCGATGAACACCATCCAGGGCGCAGCGTTCTTTTGCGCGGCATCGAACTGCGATGTGCTGCGCACGCGCAGCAGCATGTCGCGGCCGGGCAGCGACAGCCTGTGCTCGTCCTGAAATCGGCCCTGCGGGGGCGCCACACCGGCATCCCTCACGCCGCTGTTCGGGTCATCGCCGCTGTCGAAGACGGTGTTGCCGATCGCCACGTCGATGAGTTGGAAGTGGGTCAGCCCCGCTGTGACGTCGGGCACGGCAGCGAGCATCTCGCCCACCACCATCGGCGCAAACAGCAACCCGACAAGGGCCTGGCGGCGCTGCGCCGGTGTGGTGGGGTCGGCGCCGTGCCGAAACACCGGCACGAAGAGCAGGAAGCCTGCGCTGCGCCAGCTGTCCTGCACCAGCGTGATGGCGGCGGTCAGCGTGGGGAGGCCAGTGGCCACGGCACGTTCGGCGGCCTCGCGCCGGATGGGTTCGGAGCCGATGTCCAGACCCAGCGCTGCCGCGTTGGAAACGGAGGGCTCGATGTACTTGATGACGTAGAGATCATCTTCACCGAGTGCCGACAGTTCACGCACCGCAAACTGCGCTGCTTCGTCGGCCTGCTCGGCGGCCACAAAAGCAGGCAAGGCGCTGCGCTCTACTCGTTGGATGAACCCGAAGCCGCTGACACCCGGAAACTCCAGCGGCAGGTCACGCGACTCGACGGCGGCCCGGAATTCGCTACGGTGCACCTGTTTGCTCGCCGCGTAGACCCCGCGTATGCCGCGCAGCCCGTAGATCGGCTGCCGCATCCGCGCTTCGATGATCTGAGCCACGCTTGAGGCGCTTCGCTCGAAGTCGGCATTGACCTGGGTCTCGTTCTGGCGCTGCAACCACAGGCCCGCTGCGACGGCCACACAGCCGCCAAGCAACGCGACGGCCAGGGGTACGAAACGTTCCAGGTTGCCTCGGCCCGAAGGTGCTGGCACGGTCATCAGTCGCCCTCTCGGCCAAACGCTGCGCCAGGCAGGGCTGCCCAGAGTCATGCGTTCGTGATGGATTCTCCGGGGCTGAGCCTTCGAAGGCACCAAGAAAAGGCCCGGAACTCGGTGTCAACTCTGTGACCCCGCCGCGAGAGCCAAGGGCTGGGACTGGCCCGGACGACCGTTTTCTTACGCGTAGCAAAACGTTGGTCTCTGACAGGGATGGTGAGCAGGTCGAAGCCACAGACGGCTTGGCCTTCAGGATGCCCAGAACCCCGGCCGTGATCGACGCGGCCTGTCCGACTTTGAACAGTCTGACGGCCTTCTGTGCAGGTGCTTGAAAGCACGCAGCAAACACGCGAGAAGCCGGGCTGCGACCCAGCCCGACCGTGGCGTGCCAGCGCAGGCGGCCAAATGCTATGGCGGTGGTGGCCATCTTCATCCCCGATTGATCCCGGTGTCTGTTGGCGGATCGACAGGGAGCAGCTGTCGAGGAACAACTGGTCATGGCCGAGACGGAATGGACACCGCCCCCTCCTCCGCGGTGAGTCACCTGAGGGCGGGTGATGTCCATTCCATCTCGGCCGAGAAGGTTTGAATTCCGACCAGGTAGCGAGCGCGTCCGATCCTTGAGGCGGGCAGCACAGGCTTTGGGATGAACACCGGGTTTGTCACACAAAGACGTCGCTTTTCGAGCGTGACAGAACGTACGGGCGTGACAGACTGGTCTGCCAATCTCGCCTGGCATCCAAAGCCTCATGACACCCGCATCCGAACTCCTCCGGGGAGACAGCAATCCACCGGCGGCGCTGTCTGCCGAGGACTTGGAGGCCAGCTTGTCGGACACCGGCGAAATGCGCTCCGATGCTGTGCTCGATTCGCTGCACCAGCACATTGCCCTGCTCGACCGCGCCGGCCGTGTCGTTTGGGTCAATCTGGCTTGGCGGCGATTCGGCCTGGAAAACGGCGCCGCACGGCCCCAGGCGGAATCGGTCGGGCTGAACTATCTGGCGCAGTGCGGTCCCAGCGCAAGGACCGGGCAAGACGAGCACGCTGCAGCCGCCCATGCGGGCATCAGCGCTGTGTTGGACGGCAGCCTGCCGCGCTTTGAGCTCGAGTACCCGTGCCACGCGCCCGCCGGCGACCGCTGGTTTCTGATGCGCGTGTCGCCCCTGGTCGGCACGCGCCCGGGTGCCATCGTGGCGCATGAGGACATCACCACACGCTGGCGGCTTGAGCAGCACCGCGCCACGCTCATCGCCGAACTGCTGAATGCCAACCGCGAGCTCAACGACTTCGCCTATGTCGTCTCGCACGACTTGAAGGCGCCCTTGCGCGGCATCAGTTCGTTGGCCTCCTGGCTCGTGGCCGACCTGTCCGACAAACTCGGCCCTGAGGGAACCGAGCAGCTCAACCTGATCGCCAGTCGCGTCAAACGCCTGTCCGGGCTGATCGACGGCATCCTGGCTTATTCGCGGTCGGGCCGCAGTCTCGACGAGCGCTGCCCCGTGGACCTGGCGGCGCTGGTGCCCAATACCATCGACCTGCTCGCCCCGCCACCGCACATCGACGTGCGCATCGAGACGCCACTGCCCACGCTACTGATCGAGCCGGTGAAGATCCAGCAGGTGTTCCAGAACCTGCTGAGCAATGCCATCGACTTCATTGAAAAGCCTTCCGGCCGGGTGACCGTGCGCTGCGCGCGCGCCGGCGCCGCGTGGCGCTTCAGCGTTTCGGACAACGGCCCGGGTATCGAGGCACGGCACTTCCAACGCATCTTCCAGCTCTTCCAGACGCTGTCCTCGCGCGACCAGCGCGAACGCACTGGCGTCGGCCTGGCGCTGGTGAAGAAGATCGTCGAGCTCGAAGGGGGCAGCATCACAGTGGAGTCCAAGGTAGGCGCGGGCACCACCTTCCACTTCAGCCTGCCCGCCGTGCCGTCCACGCCGAGCCCGCGCGCCGATCCTTCGCCAGAGGCCGCCACGACATGACGCCCCAGCAGCACATTCTTCTCATCGAGGACGACGACATCGACGCGATGACCGTGCGACGCACGATGAAGGAGCTGGGCGCACCGAACCCGCTCGACCGCGCCAGCGACGGCGAGCAGGCCCTGACCTTCCTGCTCGACGCGAGCAACCCGCGACCCGGCCTGATCCTGCTGGACCTGAACATGCCGCGCATGAACGGCATCGAGTTCCTGGCCGAAATCAAGCAGGACGCCGAACTGTGCTTGATCCCGGTGGTGGTGCTCACCACTTCCAGCGAGGAGGGCGACCGTATCGCCGCGTTCAGCAAGAGCGTGGCAGGCTATATGGTCAAGCCGGTCGACTACCCGCAGTTCGTCGGCATCATGCGGCTCATCCGCGACTACTGGATGACCAGCGTCACGCCGCCATGACAGACGGCGCCAGCGTTTCCGGCTCGGTGGCCGCCGACGCCATTTCGGTGCTGCTGATCGAAGACGACCTTGTCGATGAAATGGCCACGCTGCGCATTGTGATCAGCCAGGCCTTGCCTTATCGCATGGAGGTAGCGCGCTCAGTGGCTGAAGCCCGCAAGGTGCTGGCGCAGTCCCGCTTCGACGTGATCCTTGCTGATTACCAGCTGCCCGATGGCACCTCGTTCGATCTGATGGACGCGTTTGCCGACCAGCTGGTGATCTTCGTCACCGGGGCGTGGGAAGAGTCGGCGGCCGCGCTGGCCCTACGCCAGGGCGTGCATGACTATCTGGTGAAGGACAACGACCGCAAGTACCTGCAGTTGCTGAACTACCGCGTGCAGACCGCCCTGCACCTGCGCCGCACCGCGAAGGCGCTGCGCGAGAGCGAAGCTCGGCTACAAGCCATCCTGGACCACGCGCCCGCCTCGATCTCGGCCTATGACGCTGACGGCCGGCTTGTGCTGTCCAATCGCCACCACGCGCAGCACAACAACCTGCCTGGCCACCCGTCGCCGGCCGATGCCGAGTTGCTGGCCGCTGTGGAATCCGAGGAGACGCTGACCCACCCTGACGGCAGTCGGCACACCTACCTGACGGTGCGCTTTCCGATGCCCGGCACCGATAGCCCTCGTGCTGGCATCGGTGCGATCTCGGTCGACATCACCGAACGCAAGCACGCCGAAGAGCGTATTCGCGACTTGGCGTTCTTCGACCCGCTGACTGGCCTGCCGAACCGCCGGCTGCTGGTCGACCGACTGCAGCAAGCGTTTGCCATCAGCGCGCGTCATGCCCAGCACGGTGCGGTGTTTTTCATCGACCTGGACCACTTCAAGGCACTGAACGACTCGCTCGGCCATGACCATGGCGACCTGCTGCTGGTGGAGGTGGCACACCGCCTGCTCGGTTGCGTACGCGGCGAGGACACCGTGGCGCGCATCGGTGGCGACGAGTTCGTCGTCATGGCGGTGGGGCTTTCCGACGATGCCCACATCGCCGCGGCACAGGCAGCCCTGGTGGGCGAAAAGATACTCTCGGCCGTCAGCGCACCGTGCCGGTTGGGTCTGCATGTGCATTCAGTGACGCCGAGCATTGGCGCATGCCTGTTCCACGGCCGCGAGCTGGTGATGGATGACCTGCTCAAGCGCGCCGATCTGGCCATGTATCAGGCCAAGAACGCCGGCCGCGGCACGCTGCGCTTTTTCGACCCCGTGATGCAGGCCACGCTGAACGCCCGTCTGGTGCTCGAGCACGACCTGCGCCGCGCCCTTGACGGCGGCGAGCTCAGCCTGCACTTCCAGGGTCAAGTCGATGGCGACCAGGGTGCGGTGGGCGTCGAAGCGCTGCTACGCTGGCTGCATCCGCAGCACGGCATGCTGCTGCCCGATCAGTTCATGCCGGTGGCTGAGCAGAACGGACTGGCGCTGCCGATCGGGCAGTGGGTCATCGACAGGGCCTGTGCGCAACTCGCCGCGTGGTCCCGCAGCCCAGCGCTGCGCGGTCTGCGCCTCGCGGTCAACGTGAGTTCGCGGGAGTTTCGCCAGGCCGCCTTCGCGGTTGGCGTCGAGCGTTCATTGCGCCTGCACGGCGTGGCACCCGGGCTGCTGCGCCTGGAGGTGCGCGAAGGCCTGGTGCAGGGCCATGCCGAGCAAACGCTGGCCTGCATGAACCTGCTCAAGGCGTTGGGCGTGAGCTTCTCGATCGAAGATTTCGGCATCGGATTCTCGTCGCTGCGCTACCTGAAACAGCTGCCACTGGACGAGATCAAGATCGCCCAGTCGCTGATGCGCAGCCTGACGTCGAGTGCGCACGACGCCGCCATCGTGCGCACCATCATCGGCATCGGCCGCGAGCTGGGCTTGTCGGTGCTGGCCGCCGGGGTCGAAACAGCGCAGCAGCAAGCTTGCCTTCAAAGCCTGGGGTGCAGCCGCTGGCAAGGTTATCTGTTCGGCCGACCTGCCCCGCTGGCCGAGTTCGAGCACCAGCTGTGCAGTGCACCTTATGCGGCGTCGCGACCGATATGGCCGCTGGCACCTGCGCCGCTCTGAACCGCAAGGGACACAGACGGACAGTGGGCAGTCCAAGATTGATGCAGAGCGTGTCCGGTCGCCAGCAATCCCCTGGCGCAGCGCATCAAGGACCTGGAGCGCGAGGTCAAGGAACTGCGCCGGGCCAACTAGATCCTGAAGCTGCCCCGCGCGTTTTTCGCGCAAGCGGAGTTCGACAGCCGGCTGAAGTCATGTAAGGACTTGTCGATGAGCACCGTGCTGCCACAGGCTCGAGCCGATCTGCCCCGGCCAAGGAGGCTAGCTCAAAGTGCAGGCTGTCTGACCAGGCTGCCTGAACGAACTTCGACCAGCCACTCGCTGATGGGTACGGGCCGCCTGAAGAAGTAGCCCTGCATCGTCTCGCAGCCGCGGCCCTTCAGGAAGTTCGACTGCTCGAGCGTCTCGACGCCTGCAGCCACAACTCGCAGCTTCAGCAGTTTGGCCAGTGAGATGACCATCTGCACGATCTCGGTGTCGTTGTGGTCGTCCGGTATGCCGTCGACAAAACTCTTGTCGATCTTCAGCTCGTACAGCGGCAGGCGCTTGAGGTAGGCCAGGCTTGAATGTCCAGTCCCGAAATCGTCGATCGAAAACCGGATGCCCACCGCGCGCAGCTCGTTCATCCGCTGGATCGTGGCGTCCACGGGACCGACCAACAGGCCTTCGGTGACCTCGAAGATCAGGCTGCTGCCGGGCACGTCGTGGGCCTGCAGGATTTCCTGCACGCGCATGGTGAAGCCGGGGAAGAGGAACTGCCGAGGGCTGATGTTCACCGACAGGGTGATGTCGTGTCCGGTCGTGCGCAGTTCCTTCACCAGCAGGCAGGCCTGGTTCAAGACCCAGTCGCCGATGCGCACGATCAAGCTGGTTTCTTCGGCCACCTCGATGAAGTGCAGCGGCGGGATGATGCCCTGCTCGGGGTGACGCCATCGCAGCAGCAACTCGGCACCCACCAGCCGGCCCTCGGCGTCCACCTGAGACTGCGCTTGCAGGCTCATCTGCTGGCGCTCGATGGCCTGCGCCAGATCGTTCTCGATGGCCAGGCGCTGCTCGACCTCGGCCTGCATGCCGGCTTCGAAGAACGCGATCTGATTGCGCCCGGCGCTTTTGGCGCGGTACGTGGCGATGTCGGCCTCACGCAGCAAATCGTCCACGCTCTGGTTGTCCATGACGAGCATAGCCACACCGATGCTGGCGCTGGAGGTAAAGAACTGCTGGTCGATCTCGTAGGGCAACTCCAGCGCCGCATGCATCTTCTCGGCCAGAAGGTGGGCCGAGCGCGCGGCGTCAGCGGCGTTGTCGGCCAGGCCGGTGGCCAGCACGACGAACTCGTCGCCGCCCATGCGGGCAACGGTGTCGCCCCCGCGCGTCAGCGCCTTCAGCCGCGCGGCCACGGTCTTGAGCAAAGCGTCGCCGGCGGCGTGCCCACGGGCGTCGTTGATGCTCTTGAAGCGGTCGAGGTCGATGAACATCAACGCGCCGCACTGGTGCGACCGGCGCGCCCGGGCCAGGGCTTTCGTCACTTCCTGGTTCAACATGCGCCGGTTGGGCAGCCCTGTCAGCGTGTCGAAGTAGGCCAGGCGGTGAATCTCGTCATCGCGCTGGCGCCGTTCCGAGATGTCAACGATGACGCCCAGCATCCTTGTCGGGCCGCGGCCGGCCTCACGATCGGTGACACGGCCCTGGGTCGCCACCCACCGCAGTTCGCCGGCCTGGGTCTTGAATCGGTGCTCGGCCAGGAAGTCGTCTTGGCCCTGCTGCAGTACCCTTCTGAAAGCAGCGCTGACTACCCCCCGGTCAGCGGCCGGGATCAGGCGCAGCAGCCCGCGCAGCGACAACTGCGTGGACACGTGAGGCCCGCCCAGCAATTCGGACCAGGTCTCTGACAGGTACACCAACCCGCTGCCGAGTTCCAGGTCCCAGATCGCCATGTGCGAGCCTTCCAGCGCCAGCTTGAGCCGGGCTTGGCTGTGCTGCAGGCGAGCCTGCGTGTCGCCGATGGCGTCGAGCATCAGGTTGAACTCGCGCGCCACTTCGGCCAGTTCGCACGGGCCGTCAGTGGGCACGCGTACGTCCAGGCCGCCACCACCGGCACGCCGGGCCGCGACGCTGACGGCGTGGATGGGCCGGGCAATGCGGCGGCTCAAGGCCACCGCAAGCAGCAGCACCAGGACGACGATGCCCGCCGCCGCCAGCGCGCTGGCTTGCGCGCTGTGCGTGGCACCTGCCAGCGCGTAGTCGGCATCGATGCCGACGATGGCAATCCATTCGGTGCCTGCGATGGGTGTAAACCCGTAGAAGCGCGGAATGCGCTCCACGCCCATCGACTGAGTCGTGCCTTGGCGCTGCTTTACCGCCAGGCGCAGGATCTCCGATTTGTCCATCAGGTTGCTGCCCACGAATCGCTGTGCCTCGCGTGAACGAGCGACCACGTTGCCCTGGCTGTCGACGATGGAGATGAAGATCTCTGGCGGCAGCCGCTCGGCGCCGGGCACCAGCCTGAACTTCAGCAGGTCGATCGGGGTCTGCAGGGCGCCGACCATCTTGCCGCTGCCGTCACGCACCGGTTCGGCCAGCACCGAGATCCAGTTCTTGTTGATGGGGCCGTAGACGATGGGACCGACCACGAAGTCCTGTCGCTGGTAGACCTGCTGAAACCAGGCCATCTCGGCCACCGGCAGGGGCTGGTTGCCGGGCTGGGGCAGCGACGAGCAGACCAGGAAGCCCTCGGGCGTCGACAGGCTCATGTTCGACAACCGGGGGTAGAACTCCTTGAAGGTGGGGAAGATCTCGTCGCAGGGCTGCCCCGGGCTGGCTATCTTGGCCAGCATCTGCGGCCGCCGCGCCAGCGTGGTGAGCACTCCGCGGGCGTCCTTGATGAAGGTCTCGGCCGTGTCGGCCGTCAGTTGCGCCAGGCGCAGCGCCTCGGCTTGGGCCAGCGCACGCCCGTTCTCGTACTGCTGCCAGACGTTGTAGCTGAGCAGCATCGCCATCGGCGCAATCACGCCACCGGCCAACAGGTACAGCAGGCCGCGCACGGTCCAGGCAGGACGCAGAGGCAATGAGGGCTCCGAGTTTGGGACAGGCGCAGATGGAGCTGCCAGTCTGGCACGCCGGGTGGCCACCTTGTTGCCGAATTGACCTGTTATGCCATGCCATCAGTGATCGAGGTGATGTCCCAGGAAGTGGTGTAAGTCCTTGAGTGCGCGGCAGGTCGCGGAGGGTGAAGCCCGTAGGGCGTAACCCGTAGCGAGCTGCCGCGCGGCGGCGGCTGTCCCAGGTGGGGTGGCCATCGTGGGCCCGGATAAGGTTGAGATGCGACCCACCAACCTGTTCCAAGGAGATTCCACGATGACCACCGCCACTATGGCATTGACCGAACTCGCCGAGAAGGGAGCCGACATCGACGTGCTGCGCCAGATGGTGCAGTTCATGGCCCAGCGCCTGATGGAGCTCGACGTCGAGGGGCGCTGCGGCGCCAGCTACGACGAGAAGACCGCCGAGCGGCTGAACAGCCGCAACGGCTACCGCGAACGCACCTGGGACACACGCGCCGGCAGCGTCGAGCTGAAGATCCCCAAGCTGCGCCAGGGCAGCTACTTCCCGGAGTTCCTGGAGCCCCGCCGCACGGCCGAGAAGGCGCTCACCGCCGTTATCCAGGAAGCCTATGTCCAGGGCATCTC
>JANOBX010000022.1:0-62235 GCA_031411875.1 Burkholderiales bacterium
GCCGCGGCCACGCCGGCCAACGCGCCCGCACCCGGCCTGCCGGCGAGCCCGACCGCGACGCTCGACGCCCGACCCGGCACCGAAGCCTTCGAGGCGAAGTTCAGCGCCCAGGTGGCGGTGTGGGTTCGCGAAGGCGTGCACGAGGCGCAGCTGCAGCTGAACCCGGCGGAGATGGGCCCGGTGCGCGTGGCGATCCTGCTCGAAGGAGCGGCCGCGCAGGTGAACTTCACGGCCGAGCACGCACTGACCCGACAGGCGCTCGAGCAGGCTCTGCCGACCCTGGCCGGCAGCCTGGCCGAAGCCGGCTTCACCCTGGCCGGCGGCGGTGTCTTCGACCAGACCCGGCAGCCCGCAGAGAGGGCCGAATCCGACGGCCGGCGAGGAACGGCTGCAGCCAACGGCGTCGACACGGCCCGGGAACCCCAGCCGGTCGCCGTGGCCCGGGCGCGAGGCATGGTCGACCTGGTGGCCTGAACGCGGCCTGGAGGGGCCGGGGAAGCCGGCCTTTCGGGCCGCTTTTCAGGCCTTGGGGCCGGCCGGGCGGTCTCAATAATGGACTGAACCGGCCGAACCGCCTGGCCCGCGCTGCCCCGCAGCGCGCCATGGGCGCCAGCCTCAAGGAGACCCGATGTCCACCGCCGCCGTCGACGCTGCACCCCCCAAGAAGGGCAACAAGAAGCTCATCATCATCATCGGTGCCGTCGTGGCGGTGCTGCTGATCGGTGGCGGCGTGGCCGTGATGATGATGAAGAAGAGCGCCGCCGCCGCAGAAGCCGCCGCGGCCGAGGAAGAAGGCGGGGCACCCGCAGCCAAGTCCAAGGCCGCCGCCAAGGACCCCAAGCACCTGCCGGTGTTCGTGCCCCTGGAACCGTTCACCGTGAACCTGGCCGACCGCCAGGCCGAGCGCTACGCCCAGGTCGGCATCACGCTGGAAGTCGCCGACGCGACGATGGACGCGCAGATCAAGGCCTACATGCCGATCATCCGCAACAACATCCTGCTCGCCCTGGCCGACAACACCGCCACCGACCTGATGGGCCGAGAAGGCAAGGCCAAGCTGGCCGCCCGGATCCAGCGCGAGACCTCGCGCGCCCTGGGCGTCGAGGTCGAGGACCCGCCGCCCGAAGACGAAGAAGCCGTCGACGAAGAAGCGCCGAAGAAGAAAAAGAAGAAGAAGGCCGCACCGCCCGACCTGCCGATCACGGCCGTGCATTTCTCGAACTTCATCATCCAGTGACCCTAGGCGCATGAACCAGCAGATTCTTTCGCAGGACGAGGTCGATGCACTGCTGCAGGGCATCACCGGCGAGAGCCAGAAGCTCGAGCAGGAAGAGGTCTCGGCGACCGGCATCCGCGACTACGACCTGTCGAGCCAGGAACGCATCGTCCGCGGCCGCATGCCGACGATGGAGGTCATCAACGAGCGCTTCGCGCGCAACATCCGCATCGGCCTGTTCAACTTCATCCGCAAGAGCCCGGAAGTGAGCATCGGCGGCATCAAGGTGCAGAAGTTCAGCGCCTTCCTGCGCGAGATCGTGGTGCCCACCAACTTCAACATCGTCAACGTCAAGCCGCTGCGCGGCACCGGCCTGATCGTCTGCGACCCGAGCCTGGTGTTCGCCGTCATCGACGCGCTGTTCGGCGGTGTGGGCAAGTACCACACGCGCATCGAAGGCCGCGACTTTAGCCCGACCGAACTACGCGTCATCCTGCGCCTGGTCGAGGTCATCACGGCCGAGTTCAAGAAGGCCTGGATGGGCATCTATCCGGTCGAGCTGGAATACCAGCGCAGCGAGATGCAGCCGCAGTTCGCGAGCATCGCCACGCCCAGCGAGATCGTGGTGGCCACGAACTTCACGCTGGAGATCGGCGAGACCACGGGCTCGGTCCACTTCTGCATTCCCTACAGCACGCTCGAGCCCATCCGCGACGTGCTCTACAGCACCATCCAGGGCGACTCGGCCGAACCCGACCGGCGCTGGATCAACCTTTTGAAGACGCAGATCCAGTCGGCCGAGGTCGACCTCATCGCCGAACTGGCCACGGCGCCGGCCACCGTCGAGCAGCTGCTGGCCTTCAAGCCGGGCGACTTCATCGAACTCGACCTCGACCCCATGATCCAGGTCAAGGTCGACGGCGTGCCGGTGCTGGACTGCCACTACGGCACCAGCAACAACCGCTACGCGCTCAAGGTGGACCGCCTAATCACGAGTTCCAACCTGTCCTGGATCAGCGAGACCAACTCCAATGGCTGACACCGACGACACCGCCGGCATGTCCGAAGAGGACAAGATGGCCGCCGAATGGGCTGCGGCCCTGGCCGAGAGCAAGCCCTCGGGCAACAACACGGCCAGCGAGGTGGCCATGCCTGCCGAGAGCGTGGCCCCGGCCTCGTTCACGAACTTCAAGGACAGCGGGCCGGTCGGCCCCACCGGCAACGACCTGAACATGATCCTGGACATTCCCGTCCAGCTGACCGTGGAACTGGGGCGCACGCGCATTCCCATCAAGCACATCCTGCAGCTGGCGCAGGGCTCGGTGGTGGAACTCGAGACCATGGCCGGCGAACCGATGGACGTGCTCGTCAACGGCTACCTGATCGCCCAGGGCGAGGTCGTGGTCGTGAACGACAAGTTCGGCATCCGCCTGACCGACATCGTCACGCCCAGCGAACGCATGCGCCGCCTGTCGAGGACATGACCGCCGGTTCCAGCCTCACCGCGGCACTGTGGTTCGTCGCCATCCTGGCGGCGATTCCGGTGTGCCTGTGGCTGCTCAAGCGCACGCCCATGGGCCAGGGTGGCGGGGCGCCGGGCACGCCGCGCACGGTGGCGGTGCTGCCGCTGTCGACACAGCAGCGGCTGGTGACGGTGGAGGTGGGCCAGGGCGAGGAAAGGCTGTGGCTGGTGCTGGGCGTCAGCGCCCAGGGCATCCACACCCTGCACACCATGGTGCCGCAGGCCGGGCCCGCCGCCGAGCCGCCGGCGCCACCGGCTGCCGCGTTTGCGCAGCTGCTCGGCCGGCTGCGCCAGGGCGGCGCGGCCGACAAGCCCCCGGGGGCCGCATGAGCCGGCGCGCCTGGGCGCTGCGCGGCTGTGCCGCGGGCCTGGTGCTGCTGGCCGCGCCGGCCATTGCCCAGCAGACCGGCGGCCTGCCGCTCATCACGGCGCAGGGGCCTGGCGGCACGAGCTATTCGGTGCCGATCCAGACCCTGCTCTTCTTCACCGCGCTGTCGTTCCTGCCCGCCACACTGCTGCTGATGACGGGCTTCACGCGCATCGTCATCGTGCTCAGCCTGCTGCGCCAGGCCCTGGGCACGCAGGCCGCGCCGCCCAACCAGGTGATCATCGGCCTGAGCCTGTTCCTGACCTTCTTCGTCATGGCGCCCACCTTCGACCGGGTCTACGAACAGGCCTACGCGCCCTTCGCGGCGGGCACCCTGCCGGCCGAGGAGGCCTTCGCCAAGGGCATCGTGCCGATGCGCGAATTCATGCTCAAGCAGACGCGGCAGAGCGACGTGCAGCTCTTTGCCCGCCTGGCCAAGCTGCCCGCCGAAGTGAAGGGCGAAGACGTGCCGCTGCGCGTGCTGGTGCCGGCCTTCGTCACCAGCGAGCTGAAGACGGCCTTCCAGATCGGCTTCATGATCTTCATCCCCTTCCTCATCATCGACATGATCGTGGCGAGCGTGCTGATGAGCCTGGGCATGATGATGCTGAGCCCGGTGCTCGTGGCCCTGCCCTTCAAGCTGATGCTGTTCGTGCTGGCCGACGGCTGGAACCTGCTGCTGGGTTCGCTGGCCGCGTCCTTCGTCACCTGAACCCTGCCCCTGCCATGGATGCACAACAAGTCCTCGCCGAAGGCCAGAACGCCCTGCTCATGCTGCTGATGGTCAGCGCCCCGGTCCTGCTCGTGGTGCTGGTGGTGGGCCTGCTGGTCAGCATCTTCCAGGCCGCGACACAGATCAACGAGGCCACGCTCAGCTTCGTGCCGAAGATCATCGCGGCGGTGGCGGTGATGGTGTTCGCCGGGCCCTGGATGATGAGCACGCTGGTCGAATTCCTGCAGCGCACGCTGCAGTCCATTCCCGCAGCCGTGGGCTGAACCGCCCGCGCCAGCAGCTGCCGTGATCAGCTTCAGCGAAGCCCAGATCTTGGGCTGGGTCACACCCCTTCTCTGGCCTTTCCTGCGCGCCTTGTTCCTGTTCGCGGCTTTGCCCGTTCTCGGCTCGCGCATGGTGCCCACGCGTGTGCGCATCGGCCTGGCGGCCTTCGTGGCGCTGGCGGCGCAGCCTTCGATGCCCGTGGTCCAGCCCGTGCCGCTGGACTCGGCGCTGGCCCTGCTGCTGGTGGCACAGCAGGCCGTCATCGGCCTGGCGCTGGGCTTCGCGGTGCGCGTGGTGTTCGCGGCGCTGGAATTCGCCGGCGAGATCATCGGCCTGCAGATGGGCCTGAACTTCGCGGGCTTCTTCGATCCCCTGTCGGCCAGCACCGCCACCGCCACCAGCCGCTTCTTCGGCACGCTGGTGTCGTGGCTGTTCGTCGTGGTCAACGGTCACCTTCTGGTGATCATGGCCCTGGTCGACAGCTTCAGTGCCTTTCCCATCGGCCCCGAACCCTTTGCCTTCGTGCGCAGCACCTTGCCGCACCAGTGGGGCGCCGAGGTCTTCAGCACCGGGCTCTGGATCGCCCTGCCCCTGGTCAGCATGCTGCTGTTCGTGAACCTGGTGCTGGGCGCCATCACGCGGGTGGCGCCGCAGATCAACATCTTCGCGGTGGGATTTCCGCTGACGCTGGGCGTGGGACTTCTGGGGTTGCTGGCCGTGCTGCCGGCGCTGAACGCGCCGTTCATCATGGCGCTCGACAGGCTGCTCGAGCAGTTCCGTTAGCTTGCGCTAATTCACTGCCTGACCAGCACGTCGCCTTCGACCTTCACGCGGGTGCCCACCGTGACCTGGGGGTCCTGGGCGTAGTCGAAGTCGCGCGTGGCGCCGCCCTGCAGGCGCACGGTGACGCGCCAGACCTCGTTCTTGTTCATGTTGTTCTGCACCCGATTGCCGGCATAGGCGCCGCCCACCGCGCCGATGACGCGGGCGACGTCGCGACCGCTGCCGCCGCCCACCTGGTTGCCAATGACCCCGCCGAGGATGCCGCCGGCGATGGTGCCCAGCACGTTCTGGCCGCCGTCCTTGATCTCGACCACCTTCACGGATTCGATCGTGCCGCAGTCGGCGCAGGACTGCACCTGTTGCGGCTGCCTTCGGTCGTCGTCCCTGCGCCCCTGTTCGAAGCGCTGCACCGATTCGCGGCCGGCGCTGACGAGGTAGGCGCTGGCCTGGAGTTCGCCGCGCAGCCGGTCCTGGCGACGCAGCACATAGCCGCCCTCGTAGATGCCACGGCGCACTTCGCGCAGCGGGACCACCGTGTTCGTGCCCTCGATGGCCACCCGCGCCTTGCCGCCCGGTGCGCCGCGCAGAGAGAAGCGCAGCTCTTCGCCGGCACGCAGCCGATCGGGGGTCTGGACCTGGAAGTCGGTGATGGCGCTGCCGGCGGCGAAACCGATGTCGGGCGCGCCGGCGACGAGGGAGCGGGCCAGCGAAGCGCTCTGGGCGCGGCCATCCTTGAGCACGCGTGCCGTCACCCGGGTTTCCGCAGTGAGCCGGTCGGACTGGCGAATGGTGTAGGAGCCCTCATACCAGCCCGGACGGACCTCGACCATGTCGACTGGTGCCGCACCGCCTTCGATGGAGAGCATCACCCCGGCGCCCGGCGTGGCCCGGACCTGGAAGGCCAGCACCTCGCCAGGCCGCAGGCGTTGCAGCGGCTGAACGTCGAACGACTGGATCGCCGAGGCTTGCGCCTGCGCACGGGTCTGGTTCTGCGCCCAGGCCGGTGTGGTCGAACCCAGGGCCAGGGCACCTGTCACGGCCAATGCCAGGACGGACTTGCGGATGATGTTGTTCATGAGGCGACTCGAGAATGGAAGCACGAAAGGCGTGGCACCCCGTCAAGGGTTGCCACGCCGTCAAACCGTCAGTGGAAGACGGAAGTCAATGGCGCAGGGTCACATGCCGTAGTAGCGATCGACCGAACCCGCGTAGTCGCTGGTGTAGGGCGGCACGGAACTTTGCGGATAGCGCGGGGCATCCTGCAGGCGGCCCTTGTCCATGGGGACGACATAGCCGTCCTGCTCGGTGTCGTACTTCAGCAGATTCCAGGGCAGCGGGTAGCGGTCCGTGTTCATGCCCAGAAAGCCGCCGAACTCCAGCACCGCGTAACGCACGTTGCCCGAGCGCTTGTCGATCATCACGCTATCGATCGAGCCCAGCGTCTCACCGGCGATGTTGTAGACCTTGGTGCCTTCGACCTTGGACGACGAGATCAGTGCGCCCGACGTCGAGTCGGTGTCGAGGTTGGTTTGGGTGGTGCTCATGGTGCTCTCCTTTGGGGTGGCTGTCTTTCGACTCGCATCGCCGTGAAACCTTGCTGCGGCGACGTGTCCTCAGCTTGCGCCTGGCGCTGCACGGCCGGTGTCGGCGCGACCCGGTCGGCCGCGTAGGTGCGCTCCGACAACCGGGGCGCCATGCGCTGGAGTAGGCTCGACGACCATGCTTCACGAACCCCCATGCCCATGCCCGCGCTGATCGCCGGCGCCACCGGCCTCGTCGGCCGCGAACTCGCTCGTCACTGGACCGGCCCCGGTGACCTGGTGATGCTGCTACGCAAATCTGCCAACGCGCCCGTCGGCCCAAGGCTGAGGCCGCTGGCGGCCGACTACGCCGCATTGCCGGCCCTGCCCGCCGCACAGGAAGCCTTCTGCTGCCTGGGCACGACGATCGCGCAAGCCGGCTCGAAAGCCGCCTTCAGGGCCGTCGACTTCGACGCCGTGCTGGCCTTCGCCAGGGCCGCGCGCAGCGCCGGGGTCAGCCGCTTCGGCGTGGTCTCGGCGCTGGGCGCAGACGCCCAGGCCGGCAGCTTCTACACCCGCGTGAAGGGTGAGGCCGAAGCCGCCCTGGCGACGCTGGGCTTCGACAGCCTGGTGTTGGCGCGACCGTCGCTGCTGGCCGGCGACCGCGAGGCCCTGGGCCAGGTGCCGCGCCGCGGCGAACGGCTCGGACTGGCATTGACGCTGCCGCTGGGCCGGCTGGTGCCAGCAGCTTGGCGACCCATCCAGGCGGCTTTCGTCGCCCGGTCGCTGGTGCGCGCCGTGCGCGAAGGCCGGCCCGGCCGACGCATCCTGTCGTCGGCCGAGATGCAGACCCTGGGCACGCCATGAAGATCAGCTTTCTCGGGGCCGCCGACGGTGTCACCGGCTCGCGCCATCTCGTCGACACCGGCAGCCAGCGCATCCTGCTCGACTGCGGCCTGTTCCAGGGTTGGAAGCTGCATCGAGAGCGCAACTGGCAGCTGCCGGGGCCGCTGCTGCAGGCCGACGCGATGGTGCTGAGCCACGCCCACCTGGACCACAGCGGCTGGCTGCCGGCCTTGGTGGCACACGGCTGGCACGGGCCGGTGTTCGCGTCGCCCGCCACCTGCGAGCTGGCCGCGGTGCTGCTGCTCGACAGCGCCCACCTGCAGGAAGAAGACGCACGCCGCGCCAACCGCTACGGCACCAGCCGCCACGACAAGGCGCTGCCGCTGTACACCCGGGCCGATGCCCAGCGCGCCATCGCGCAGTTCGTGCCGCTGCCGCCGGGCCGGGTGCAGCGCGTGGGTGCGGCAGGCGGCGCGACGCTGAAGCTCACGCCCGTGGGCCACCTGCTCGGCGCCAGCGCGGTGACGCTGTCGGCGGCAGGCCAGCATCTGGTGTATTCGGGCGATGTCGGCCGCCGGCACGACCTGTTGATGCCGCCGCCGCAGACGCCTGACCTGCCCGACCCCGCCGACGCGCTGATCATCGAGTCGACCTACGGCAACCGCCGCCACCCCAGCGACGACGCGACCGAACAGCTCGCCGAGATCATCCGCCGCACGGCCGCCCGAGGCGGCTCGGTGCTGCTGCCCGCGTTCGCCGTGGGCCGCGCCCAGGCGCTGCTGCTGCTGGTGCAACGGCTCAAGCGCCAGGGCGCCATCCCGGCCAGCCTGGCCGTCTACCTGGACAGCCCGATGGCGCAGCAGGCCACCCAGCTCTACCTGCGCCACGGCGCGCTGCTGCGCGTGCCCAAGGCCGAACGCGCCAGCCTGTGCGATGGCCTGCGCGAGGTGACGAGCGTCGCGCAGAGCACGCGTCTGTCGGCCAAGCTCGCAGGCCGCGGCTTCCCGGCGCTGGTGATCTCGGCCAGCGGCATGGCCACCGGCGGGCGTGTGCTGCACCACCTGAAGGCCATGGCCCCCGACCCGCGCCATGCCATCGTCATGCCCGGCTTCCAGGCCGGTGGCACACGCGGTGCGCGGCTGGTGGCGGGCGAGCGCGAGGTCAAGATCCACGGCGAATGGGTGCCGGTGCGGGCCGAGGTGGCGCAGTTGCAGGGCTTGTCGGGCCACGCCGACGCCGACGAACTGATCGCCTGGGCAAGTCGGCTGCGCCAGCCACCGCGCCAGACCTTCGTGGTGCACGGCGAACCCGACGCTGCCGACACGCTGCGCGCCCGCATCCAGCGCGAACTGGGCTGGGCCGTGCGCGTGCCGGGCTACGGCGAGACCGTGGCGCTTTGACCCGCTGCCACTGACCCCGGCCATGGCCACACCCGACCTCTGGGCCGACGCCACGGGCCTGGCTGCGGCGCTGGGGGGCGGGCTGCTCATCGGCCTGGAACGCGAACGCCGCAAGCGAGGCGCCGAGCGCGGCCCGGGCCGGCCGCCGGCGGGCATCCGCAGCTTTGCGTTGGCCGCGCTGGGTGGCGGCATCGCGCAGACCCTGCAGCAGCCTCTGCTGGTGGCCCTGGGCGCGGCCATGGTGGCGGTGCTGGCGGGCGTGGCCTATTGGGCGAGCCGGCAGCCACCGCCGCCGAGCGCGCCCCCGCCCGACCCCGGCCTGACGACCGAGCTGGCGCTGTTCATCACTTACCTGGTCGGCGTGCTGGCGGTGCAACAGCCGGTGCTGGGCGCAGCCGCAGCCGCGGTCGTCGCCCTGCTGCTGGCGGCACGCGAAAGGCTGCACCGGTTCGCCATCCGCGCGCTGAGCGAAGCCGAATGGCACGACGCCCTGCTGCTCGCCGCGCTGGTGCTGGTGCTGCTGCCGCTGGCACCGTCCACGCCCTTGCCGGGCCTGGCCGGTCTGAGCCCGCGCACGCTGCTCGGGCTGATGGCGCTGATCCTCGGTCTGCAGGCCGCGGGGCACGTGGCGCTGCGGCTGCTGGGGCCCCGCGCGGGGCTGGCGGGCTCGGGGGCGATGTCGGGCTTCGTGTCCAGCACGGCGACGATCGCGTCGATGGGTGCCAAGGCCCGCGCCGAGCCCGCACTGACCGCAGCCTGCACCGCCGGCGCCATCTTCTCCACCGCGGCCACCTGGGTGCAGGTGATGCTGCTGCTGGGCGCCACGGCGCCGTCGGCCGCAGCCCTGATGGCCCCGGGTGCCATTGCGGGCTTGCTCACCGCGGCACTGGCCGGCGGCTGGAGCTTGTGGCGGGCCAACGCCGGCCTGGGCGCTGGGCCGATGGCCGTGCCCGATCCACCGCGCCCGGCCGGGTCTGCCCGGGCCGCCCCGGGGCCGCTGCGCCTGCGGGAGGCCCTGGTGGTCACGCTGCTGCTGGCCGCCGTGGCCGTGGCCGTGACCTGGGCCCAGGCACGCTTCGGTTCGGCCGGCCTCCTGGCCGGCACGGCACTGGGCGCCCTGGCCGACGCCCATGCCCCGGTGGCCGCGCTCGGTGCCCTGGCCGCCGCGGGACAGATCGACGCCAGCACCGTGCGCGACGGCACGCTGGTGGCCGTCGCGGCCAACGCCTGCACCCGCAGCGTCACGGCCTTCGTCGCGGGCGGGCGCGGCTACGGGCTGCGGGTGGGCGCGTCTCTGCTGGCCTCCACACTCGCCGCAGCCGGCGTGGCCTTCGTTTTATAGACAGTTGACTGTCTTAAATTAGTGTCGCATGATGGGGCATGCCTGCCAGCCTGCCCCCGCATCCCTACTCGATCGACGAGCTGTCCACCCTGGCCGGCGTGACCGCCCGCACGGTCCGCTACTACATCGCTGAAAGCCTGCTCGATCGCCCCGTGGGCGAGAAGCGCGGTGCGCACTACACCGAGCGGCACCTGCAACAGCTGCTGCAGATCCGCCGCTGGACCGACGCCGGCCTGAGCCTGGACCGCATCCGCGAACTGCGCGGCGGTTCTTCTGACGACCCGCCGCCGCGGCCCGTGCGACCGGGTACGGTCGAGGTCTGGAGCCGCGTCACGCTGGCCGACGGGCTGGAGCTGCAGATCGAACCCGGGCGCGCCGGCCTGTCGCCGGAACAGGTGCGCGCCCTGGTCCGTTCGGTCCAGGCCGCTTACCGCGAGGTACGCGACGCCGGCCAAGGGCGACCCGACATTCCGGAACCGAGCACGACACCACCCACCCCCAGGGAGAGCCTGCCATGAACCACGACCCTTCGGCGTCCTTCGTCCTGTCCTCGCGCGGCGGCGAACCGCCGCCGCTGCTGGAGCGCGTCGACATCGAGGGCCGCATCGACGGCCTGCTGTTCACCAGCACCGTGCGGCAGACTTGGCGGCACCGGGGCGAGCGACCGCTGGAGGCCATCTACAGCTTCCCGCTGTCGCCCCAGGCACTGCTGCTGGAGTTCGCCTCGGTGCGCGGCGACGAACGGCTCGAGGGCACGATCGCACTGCGCGCGCAGGCCGAGCGCACCTACGAACTGGCGCTGAGCCGAGGCGATGCGCCGATGCTGCTCGAGGTCGGTGTCAACGGTCTGCACACCGCGAGCCTGGGCAACCTGCTGCCAGGTGAGACGCTGGTGACCGAGGTGCGATTCGTCCAGCTGGTGCGCTTCGAAAACGGCCGTCTGCGTCTGCAGGTGCCGACCACGATCGCGCCGCGTTACGGGCAGCCCGGCGCCACAGGGCCTGCACACCACCAGCTGCCGGTGTCCGCCTGGTCTGCCGAATATCCGCTGTCGGTCGGCCTCACGATTGCCGGAGCCCTGGCTTCGGCACGACTGGAATGCCCCACGCACCCCCATCGGGTGACCCGCGGCCCTGGCCAGGCCCGCTTCGAACTCGAAGCAGGCGCCCGGCTGGACCGGGACGTCGTGGTCCTGCTGCACCCGGCCGAGCCGCGTCCGGCGCTGCTGGTGACGGCCGCCGACCCGATCGCCGAAGGCGCGCGCCAGGTCGCGCTGGCCGCGTTCGAACTGCCGCGGCGTCCGTCGAACCGGCCGCTGTCGCTGAAGCTGCTGATCGACTGCTCGGATTCGATGGCCGGCGACAGCATGGACTCGGCCCGCGCAGCCCTGCACGGCATCGCCGACCGCCTGGGCCCGCAAGACGAGGTCGCCCTCATGCGTTTCGGAGAGTTCCCGGAAGTGGGGCTGATGCCGGCGCTGTGCAGCCCCGGGACCCTGCACGCGCTCAGGGCTGAAATCGACGCCACCACGGCCAGCCTGGGCGGCACCGACATGCAACGCGGGCTTCACCACACCCTGGCCATGCGCCATCGCCACGAGCAGGCCGACGTGCTGGTGATCACCGACGGACAGGTCTGGACCACCGGGGCGATCAGCGAGTCGGCCCGCAAGAGCGGGCAGCGCATCTTCGCCATCGGCGTCGGCAGTGCGCCGGCAGAAGGCCTGCTGCGTGAACTGACTTCGGCCAGCGGCGGCGCCTGCGAGTTCACCACACCGGGCGAAGACCTGCAGGCGGCGTCGCTGCGCATGATCGAGCGCATGCGCGACACGCCCTGGCACGACCTGCGCGTCGAGTGGAGCCACGCACCCGACTGGCAGCCGCCGGTCGAGGCCACGATCTTCGGTGGCGACACGCTCGTCGCGATGGCGGTCTTCGACCGGCCCGTGCCGACCCTGTGCGCAGCGCTGCGGCTGGTGGGCAGCGGCCAGCCCATCGTGCCTGCGGCTTCCGAGGCAGTGGATTCGGAAGTGCTGGCGCGGCTGGTGGCCGACCGCCGCTGGCCGACACAGGAGCCGCCGGAAGCGGCCGCCACGTCGTTGCGCTACCGGCTGTTGAACACCCACACCCACAGCGTGCTGGTGCACGGACGCGAGGACCGGGACCGCATGAAGAGCGAGGCCGCGGAACTGGTGCGCGTGCCGCAGATGCTGGCGGCGGGTTGGGGCGGGACGGGGCAGGTCGGCAGTTCCGGCTCCGCAGGCGTGGCAGATATTCCGTTGATGGTCTTTCGCTCGGTACCGCCCGAGCCGGACGAGGCCGTGTTGCGCCAGTGGCGTTCCGCCACGCGCGCACTTTCGGCCGATGCCGAAGAGCGCAACGCCCTGGCCCTCACACTGCCGGAGGGCGTCTGGAGAGACACCTTCCTGCGGCCCCTCGGCGAGCCCTTGCCGGAGCCGCTGCGCGATCTGATGACGGGACTCGCGGCGCTGGGCATGGCAGAAAGACAGGCTTGGCAGCTCATCGCCTGGTGGCTGATGCCGGATGTGCCCCTGTCATGCAAACCGGTGTTCCTGGACATGCCCGACGCCGCGGTGGCGGCGAAGGCGGAGCATCTCGTGCAACAGGCGATAGCGGCGTTCAGCGAGTGGACGATTGCGAACGGGCGGACTCAGCGACTGCGCAGGCAAGTGCGGTCATAGGATTCTTCGGCGCGTGCTCAGAAGCAAGCGCCAGCCGGGAACCGACGGCGGTGCCGGAGTGCGGCGAGCGCCACCACGCCAGCGAAAAGCAGGAGCCCGGTCTCGGGCTCCGGCACCACGCCCACGGTGCCGTTGATCCGGAATGCCGAATTCTCGTTCGCCAGGGCCGACACAGGCGTCATGGTGGCCGTCTCGTACTGCCACCGCCCGGGAATCGTCTGCGCCGTGCCCAAGGTCTGGTCCCAGGTGAAGAGCCCTGAAGAGCCGACCATGTGGAGGCTGAAGTAATAAGTGCCCGCGGGGAGGTGCCACGCCAGCCCGTCGTACGAATAGTCGAAACCCTGCAAGCCGAACAGCGACAGCGGCGTGCTGTTGGCGGTGCGGGTGGCCACCAGCGTGGTGCTGAACAGCGGAGTGCTGCTGCTGGTGGGCAAGGCGCCGTAGACGCGGAAAACGGTGTTCGTGTAGACCGAGTCGGCCGAGTCGTGCTGCGCCCAGGTGAGGCCCGTGACCGTGGTGTCCGCGGTGAGCGTGAAGTCTTCGACCATCGTGAGCCAGCCCGCGTTGAAGGCCCCCCCTTGCGGCCCCGAATAGCCGCCGTTGTCGAACACCACTTGCGCAGCGGCGGCGACGGGCGACAGGACGATGGCGCTCAGCACAAGCGTCGTGACAGCGTTTCGGGTCATGGGCTCTTTCGTCGTGGACAGGACCAGATGGCCAGGCTTGACGATATCGCTCGTGGCCCGTGATCGCAACGGGCTGCCTCGCCCACCGCATCAGCCAGCCCATCATCAGCCCTGTCGGCTTCGATGGCTCGGCTTCAGACGAACACGCCTTGTCGCAGCCACTTCGTCGCCACCCACTTCTCCCCCGCGGTCACGGGTGCGCCACCATGCAGCGTGCGCGTGCTCGGATGAGCACGGTCGTAGCTGAAGAAGACCGCGTTGCCACGCACGGGCGCCACCTCCAGGCCGACGTCGGGAAAGGTGGTGGCGCCGCCGCCGTCGGGGGTGTTCAGGTACATGACGAGGGTGCCCACGCGCTGGCCACCCCGCTCCAGGATCTTGGCCGTGCCCGGGTGCACCGGGTCGAAGTAGTCGTGGTGCGGGCGGTACTCGGCGCCGGGGCGGTAACGCAGGATCTGCAGGCCTTCGCCGTGGTTCACGGGCCAGCGCAGCAGCGCGGCGATGCGGGCCTCGATGCGCGTGATCAGCGCCGTCTCGCCACGCTCGAAGAACATGCCGTCGCTGGTGCGCGAGGCGTTCACCTCGTCGCCGCCGGTGGCGTTGTCGACCGTCTTGCTGCGCTCCAGCCGTGGCCGCGACAGCGCCATGAGCTCGTCGCACTCGGTGTCGCTGAGCAGACCGCCGAAGACGATGACGCGCGGATGGCGCAGGGTCGTCAGCACGCGTACCGCGTGGCCTTCGACGACGAGCACGGTGGGCGCGGCTTCCAGCGCCGGTTCCGGCAGTGGCGTGCCGGCATCGAGCGGTGCCACGCTGGCCTGCGGGTGCAGTTCGGCCAGGCGGTCCAGCAGGGTCTGCTCCAGTGCGGCAGCCGCCACCGCCTCGTCCCAGCCGCTGTCCTTCATGGCCTGCAGCACGTCTTCCGGACGACACCCGGCCTCGGCCTGGGCGACGATCCAGCGGCGCAATTCCGGGGTGACGGTCTGGACGGTGGCGGACATCACCCTATTCTTACCCGGGTTGAACGCGGCGGCGGAACACCAGCCGGTCGGGTTCGCTCGCCGCCGGCGCCAGGGCGTAGCCGTCGGCGCTGAAACCTTCCAGCGCCTTCACACTGCGCGCCCGCGCCTGCACCGCATGACGTGCCATGAGCCCGCGTGCGCGCTTGGCGAAGAAGCTGATGATCTTGTAGCGGCCGTCCTTCCAGTCCTCGAATACGCAGTCGACGACGCGCGCCTGCAGCGCCGGGCGCAGCGCCACCTTGGCGTATTCGACCGAGGCCAGGTTGACGACGGTGGGCGTGCGCTGGCCTTCCAGCCGCTGGTTCAGGTGCTCGGCCACGGTGTCGCCCCACCAGGCGTACAGGTCGCGGCCGCGCGGGTTGGCCAGGGCCGTGCCCATCTCCAGGCGATAGGGCTGCAACCTGTCCAGCGGGCGCAGCGCGCCGTACAGGCCCGACAACAGCACCAGGTGGTCCTGCGCCCAGGCCAGGTCGGCGGTGGCCAGGATGCGGGCGTTCAGGCCGTCGTAGACGTCGCCGTCGAAGGCCAGCACCGCCGGCTTGCTGTTGGCGGGCGTGGCCTCGGGCTGCCAGGCCTGGTAGCGCGCGACGTTCAGTTCGGCCAGGGGTGCCGACAGGTCCATCAGTTCAGCCACTTCGCCGGCAGACTTCCGCCGCATCAAGGCCACCAGGCTGGCCGCCTGGGTGGCGAACAGCGGGTCGGTGGCGCGCCGCAGCGTGGTCTTCGGGGTGGGGGTTTCGTAGTTCAGCGACTTGGCGGGGGACAGCAGGAAGAGCATGGGGGTCTGTCTTCGGTCGAGGGTCGGTCGGTGCGCAAAGGGCCCTGCGGCCGGGCTCAGCGGGCCGGATCGGCGCCGCCATCGGCAGGGTGCTCTTCCAGTTCGATGGGGCGCGGCGCCGCGCCCATGGCCGCCTGCCAGGTGCGCAGCGGAATGTGCGTCTGCAAACGCTGCAGCGCGCATTGCACCAGGGCTGGGTGGACTTCGTGGCCCACGCCTTCGGCGATGTCGAGCGTGGCGTCGCCCTGCAGCGCGGCCAGGTGTTCGAGCGCATCGCGCGAGCCCTGCGCCGGGATGACGCGGTCGGCGGCGCCATGGAACAGGTGCAAGGTGGTGTGGCGCGGCGCGGCCAGCGGCGCTTCGGCATAACGCCCGCCGAAGGCGAGCACGCGGCCGCACAGGCCGTCGCGGTGGCTGGCCAGGGCCAGCGACAGGATCGCGCCTTGCGAAAACCCGCCCAGGCAGGTGGCCGCCGGGCCCACGCCCAGCCGCTGCTGCTGGGCCTGCACCCAGGCTTGCACCGCCGGCAGCACGGTGGCCACGCGCTGCGCCCAGTTGGTTTCGTTCAGGCCCTCGACGCTGTACCACTGCCGGCCACCCGGGCCGGGCTTGCCGGCGAGGGTGAGGTCCGCCGCATCGGGCGCGGTGGGGGCCAGCACGGCCGCCTGCGGAAACTGCTGGCGCAGCGCCTGCGCCAGGGGCGCCAGATGGCTGCCGTCCTGGCCCCAGCCGTGCAGCAGCAGGATGAGTTGTTGCGGGGTGCCTTCGGCGGGCAGCCATTCGATGGGGAGTTCCATCTCCCGGATTGTCCAGCAGGCCGCCGGGCGGGGTGCAGGCTACGGCATCGGCCCCAGCGTGCGCCGCAGGAATTCGAGGCTCTTCACCCAGGCCTCGGCCTGGGCCCGTGCATTGGCCTCGGGCGTGCCGCCGCTCTTGCTGGGCCCGGCGTTGTACTGGGTGGTGGGCCCCCAGCCGGTGCCGCCCAGGAAGTGGCCGGCTTCGCGGTAGACCAGGGCGACCGTGTCGCGGCCGGCGGCGGCGCGGGTGCGGGCGATGGTCTCGGCCATGCCGCCGCTGTCCCAGATCTGGTCGTCGTGGCCGCCCACCACCATCACCGGCGCGGCGATGTCTTCGACGCGGATGCGCGCCGGCGCCACGCGTTCGGGGTTCGCGGCGCGGCCGGCGTCCTGCGGGCGGCGGATCTTCACGTCGGCACCGGTGGCGAAGCCGGCGAATTCCTTCTCGAAGTCCTGGTAGGGCACGAAGGGCAGCGGCTGGCCCTGCCAGGCGAAGCCGGACCGCTCGCCGGGCTTCACGCCCTCGCCCCAGCCTTCCCAGACCACGTCGCTGGGCACGATGGCCAGCACCGACCTGATCCAGGGCATGCGGCTGGCCGCCAGCAGCGCGTATTCGGCGCCCTTGCTGGTGCCCACCACGCCGATGCGCTGCGCGTCCACGCCCGGCTGCTTCAGCAGCCATTCACGCGCGGCGGCCAGGCGCTCGACCGGCAGATCTGCGAAAGCGCGCGGCAGTTCGGGGACTTCGGCCGGCAGCGGGCCGGTGGGGCCCCATTGCGCGGGCGAGTAGTACGGCAGCGCCAGCACCGCAAAGCCGCGCGACGCGTACACGGGTGCGTCGCGGTTGATGCGGGTTCCGCCTTCGCTGCCGCCCAGGATGATGAGTGCCGGGCGTGCCTGGCGACCCTGCAGGCTGCTGAAGATCGCGCCGGGAAAACCTTCGGCCGGGCGCGACACCACCTCGGGCAGCGAACGCAGCAGCGTCAGGGTGCGGCTGGCCAGCGGCCGGCCGGGCTGGGCGGCAGGGCTGATCTCGATCCTCACCTGCCCTTCGGCCAGCGTATCGGCCGCAGCCGGGGCCGCGCCGGAGGCAGCGGCGGGTGCGGACGAAGCCGACGGCAACGGCTGCATTGCCCAGAACAAGCCCCGCAGGTCGGCGCCGCTGTAGCTGCCGCCGGGCAGCGGCACCGCGGTGGCCAGGTCCAGCGCGCCGGTGGCGCTGCTGCGGAAACGGGCCTGCGCCGCGTAGGGCGTCGCCGCACCCGAGGCGTCGCGCAGCACCCGGCGGGTGGCCACCTGCACCTCGGTGTCGGCGGGCAGACCGGTGAAGCGGATGGCCAGCGGGTCGCCGGCCAGCACGGTGTCGGCGGGCTCGAGCACGATCTGCTGGCCCTGGGCATGCGCGGCGAGCAGAGTGGCCAGCAGGGCGGCGGCCAGCCACAGGATGGGTTGAGGTCGTTTCATGGTGGCGACTTCGTCAAAGGAAGACGATCAGCGCGTCGAAAGCGTTCTTCGGGCGCGTCTTGTCGGTGAAGTTCTCACCGGTCAACGTCGACAGGGCGATGCCCAGGTAGACGATGCTGCCGGTGGCCGCGAACAGGGCCATGGTGGCGCCGAAGGTGTCCAGCACCGACCCGGCGGCGGCCACCACCGTCCAGGCGACGGTGCCGGCCAGCGGCATGGCCAGCAGGCGGCGGCGCCTGTATTCGGCACGTTGGATGTCGAGGCTGCGTTCCATGGCGGGCTCCTGCGGTGGGGTGGCGTGGACAGGTGTCCGGCGAGGGTCGCAAGACTAGGCCGAGCGCCGCCGCACGGCCGCCGCCTGGCGACGAACTGCCAGCCCGGGCGACGGATGGCAAAGGCCCGGTGCGGACGGCCGGCGCTCAGCCCCCTGGCGCCAGCGCCAGGGCCATGAACGCGCTGTGCGGGTCTTCCGCGTAGTCGGCAAACGGGCCGCAGGGCAGGAAGCCGAAGCGGGCGTAGAGCGACTTCGCCGCGTCGAAGGCCGGGTGGGTGCCGGTTTCCAGGCTCAGCGTCTGGTAACCGCGCTGCCGTGCCGTGGCCACGATGTGCGCCAGCACCGCGCGCCCGGCCCCGCGGCCACGCAGCAGGGCCGGGGTGCGCATCGACTTGACCTCGCCGTGCAGCGGCGACAGTTCCTTCAACGCGCCGCAGCCGAGCAACACATCGTCCTGCCAGACCGTCCACAGGCTGATGCCCGGCGCCTTCAGCTTCGACAGGTCCAGCGCGAACACCTTGTCGGCCGGCGACAGCTCGTGCATGTGGTTCAGATGCTCGCGCAGCAGGGCATGCACTGGCGGGCGGGACAGGTCGTCGAGTTCGATGCGCATGGCGGTCAGGATCGTTTCAAAAAGGATCGAAGGCCATCCCATCCGCTTCAGTTCTGCAAGCGCCAGGAGTAGGCCACGCTGGAGGTGTTGGGCAGGAAGCCGGGTGCCGGCGGGAACTCGCACTTCTGCAGCGTTTCCAGGGCCAGGGCGTCCAGCGCCCGGTGCCCGGTCGACGTGCCGCTGGCCTGGACGATGGCCACCCGGGTGACGCGGCCCTGGGCGTTCACGTCGAAGGACAAGGTGGTGGTGCCCTCGGCGCCGGTGCTGCGGGCTTCGGCGGGATACGGCGGCTGCGCGCACTTGCCCGCGGCCAGCGACACGCTGCGGGGCTGGGTGGGTTCAGGCGGGGAAGCACAGGCCGACAGCAACGCGATCAAGGCAAGCCAAGCCGCTGTTCCGAACCGCAACGGGGCCTGCAGGAATGTTCTCATGGGCAATGAAGGCGATGGGGTGATGGCAAGGCTTCGAGCCCGTCGGCCAGCGCCGGCGAAGCGCCGCGGACGCAGCAACAGCACTGTAATGCCTGCTTCAGCGCTGGGCGAGGCTCAGGCACGGGGCGTCGCTGCAACGGCCGCGCCCAGGTGCTGCCGGACCATCACCCGCTCGTCCGCTTCGTCCCGGTAACGCAAGCACAACCCTTCGTCGGCAGGCACGAAGCCCAGCTTCTGCAGCAAGGCCATCGACCGATGGTTGGCCTGCTTGAGAACCGCGACGACCTGGTGGACACCATACCCGCCATGAAGCTCGTTCAACATCGCCGCCACGGCGCGTCCACCGATGCCCTGGCGCCAATGGCGACTGTTCAGTTCGTAGCCGATGAGGGCAGTGCGCCCGGGCAGGACGGTGGCCTGAACGTAGCCGGCCAGTTCCCCGGCGTCCAGGCGGACGACCCAGTTCAGCCAGGACTCCGAACCGTCGGCCGGGCCGCGTCGCTCCAGCCGCTGATAACGTTCCTGCAGCCAGGCTTGCGAAGGTGGCGCCGAGTTCTCGAATTCATAGATGGCCGGGTCGGCCAGCACGGCGAACATGTCGCGCGCATGGGCTGCGACCAGGGGCTCGAGCAGAAGGCCCGGTGCAGCGAGGGTTCTCATGGGCCAGGCAGGCCTCGACCCCGACTTGTTGAGCGCCCGGCAGGCCGGTGCGTCTCGAGCATCCGGCGCGTCTGCACCATGCAGACGGCAGGGCCGTCTGGCGTGGTGATGACCGACTGCCGGACCAACCCGGCCTTCTCGTAGCAACGGATGGCCCGGTGGTTGGCGAGCGCGGGGTCGGTCTGGATCTTCGTCACCGCAGGGTCGGCGAACAGGCGTTCGAGGAGTGCACACACGAGCGCCGTGCCCAGGCCCCGGCCCAGTTGATGCGCGTGCGCCAGTCACTGGTCGATGCCGCGCACACCGGGGTCGGTCTCGTCTTCCCACCAGCCGCCGCCGCTGCCGAGCGCCACGTAGGACCGGGCATAGCCGACCGGTTCATCGCCCAGCATGGCGATGTAGGGCGTGACCGACTCCTGCGCCAAAACCCGTGGCAGGTAGCGCGCCTGCACCTCGTCGAAGATCGGCAGGTCGCCCTCGGGCATGAGGCGCAGCGTGATGGCGAGATCGGGCCTTGGGGAACCGTTCATGGCGGGCCACTTGGCTGCAGCGAATGCCAGTCGCGCCTGAGCAGGCCGTAGATCCAGGAGTCCGAGACTTCTCCGGCGACCACACAGTCCTCGCGCCGCAGGCCCTCTCGCTGAAAGCCGAGCTTTTCCAGAACGCGCGCAGACGCGGCGTTGCGGGTGTCGAGTTCGGCGTCGACCCGGTTGAGGTCGAATGCCGAATAAGCCCAGCTCAGCATGGCCCCCACCGCTTCCGTGGCGACCCCCTGGCCCCAGGCGTCTTCGCCCAGGCAATAACCGATGCCCAGGCTGCGATGGACGGGGTTCCAGCGAAAGCAGGCGCACCATCCCATGAACCCGCCCGACGGCAAGCTCTCGATGGCCAAGCGTGCACCACTGCCATCCTGTTCCGTCTGCCGGCACGTGGCCAGAAATTCGGTGGCGCGTGCGCGGTTCGTCCAAGGGGGCGCATCCCAGTAGCGCAGAACCCGGGCGTTGCTGTGCAGGGCGAAGAGGTCTTCAGCGTCGGGCTCTGCAAAAGGCCGCAGCATCAGACGCGCGGTGTGCAGGGTGGGCGTTGCGATGGGCATGAGGGTGGGCGACCAGGCTGATGCCACACACTGTAGCGGCCAGCCTCAGCGACAAAAGCTCAACTCGGCTTCCTCACCCGCGTCGCAGTCGCCCTCGAGCCGGTTCGCGCGGTCCAGCGTGAAGCTGCCGGTGACACCGTTCACCGTGAACGCGTGGGTGCCAGCCGCCAAGCCGTAAACGGGAAGCGGAATGGTCATCTTGAAGGCCCGCGCAACGGCCGGGCACACCAGTGTGCCGGCTGCAGCCAGTTGTTCAGTGGCCAGGTCGGTGTGACGCACGCTGATGGCCACCTCGAAGCGGCCATTGGTGTGGCGCTGGTGCACCCGTGCGCGGCCGTCATAGCCGCACAACTGCTGAAAGCCGCTGGCGCGCAGGTACACCGACACCGGAAACGAGGTCGTCTTGACGACCTCGATCTGCGCCACCTTCACGGGCTGCAGGCGCGGCGAGTTCACGGCTTCGACTCCCTTCAGACGCCAGCTGCCATCGGCCTGGAGCTCGAAGCGCGCCGACTGGAACTGGCCGGCGCGTTCGACGCTGTCGACACGCGGAACGAGCAGCAGCGGGCTGGTGAAGCTGGGGGCGTCCTCGGCCAGCGCCAGGGGCGGCAACGGCAACGCGGCGAGAACGAAGACCGAGATCAGGCGAAGATTCATGATGATCCTGAAGGGGTTGAAATGACGCCAGGGAAACCGACGGAGCTGGTCAGATAATGCTGGATTGCGATCGGATCCAGCGCCCCTGAGGCCACAAAACAATTCAGCGCCGGTCGACAGCGACCACGGCGGGCCGATGAAGCGCCGCCTGGGCCGTCTCGGAATAGGCGGTGCACAGCAGGACCTTCCACCCCTGCGCGGAGCGCAGCAGGTTGTAGGCCGTTCTGAAGTGCCAGGTCTCTTGCCCCCGGTCCCAGTGGATGCGCCACTGCACATCCGCCATCGCGTGGTTCGGCCCATGCTCGAGGAATTCGCCCGGCTCGAAATCGGCGCCCACATAGCCCCTGTTGCGGTACTGCGTGCACAGCGCCGTCATGTTGTCGGCCACCGCCTGACGTGTGGGCCAGTGGGCGTAGGTGCCGTCCTGGGCGATGCCCGAAGGCTCGGCGTACAGCTGCGCCACGGCCAAGCCATCCAGCGCGTTGAAGGCGTCCCGGTACTTCTCGAGGAACTCATTGATTTCGAGCGGCATGGTCTTCGGACGACGCACCACATCTCGGCGTGATGTCGGGCTTGGGGCATCAAGCATGCAGTCCTCCCAACGAGAAACTCAGCCGCCTGCAGTTTGGATGGGAGAAGCTCACTCGTGCAAGCGCCACGGCGGGAAGCGACGATTTTCGCCAGCCCAATAAAGGCAGACGACGTTCCCGGACGGGTCGCGCACGCGTGCCTCACGCCAACGCCAGGGCTCGTCCTGGGGCTGCTGGTCGAAAACGTAGGCCTGGGCTTGCAACTGCTCGACCTTCGCATCGAGGTCGACACATTCGAAGTAGACGACCACACCGGTGTGCGGAGCGACGGCGTCCACGTGATGCAGGGAAAACGTCGACTCGCCCTCCGGCGTTTCCAGCCGTGCGTAATGCGGCAGGGATTCGACGATCAAGCGCAGACCCAGCCCCCGGTAGAACTCGATGGCCGCCGCCACGTCGAGTGCAGGAAAGGTGACTTGGTTCAGGCGCATGGGTGAGGCCGGGACCGGTCCGGATTCAGGTCTTGCAGATCGAGCAGTCGCACATGGTGAGTTCCGGAAAGTCGGTGTCGACTTCGAACCGGACGGCACCGCAATGACAGGCGCCGCGATAGGTCTGGAGTGGCCGGGTTTGCATGGCGCGTCAGGATGAGCGGCTGGAGATGCGCTGGCGCTCCTTGTCGTAGCGCTCCTTGTCGATGGAGGTCTCGGCCTTGCAACGTCGGCGGTCTTCCATGTTGACGAGCTTCTCGCACTTCTCGGACTGGGCGGCCTGGACCTGGGTGTACCAGAACGACGCGGAGCAGGCGCCGAGCAGGTTGGCCGTCCACAGGGCGCAGGCGCACAGGGCAATCGTTCGGATGCGCAACATGGGCATGGTGTTGGGAAAGACGAGAGGTGCTCAGTCCTGCGATGACCGCAGTTCTTCGGCCATTCTGCGGAGGATGCGCCGTGCGGCCAAGATCAGGATTGCCGAGATTCCCACGGGCAGCAGGCCCATGGCAAGGAACTTCGCGTCCGGGTAGTGCCGATGGGCCCAGCTCCAGCCGATGACGCAGGCCAGGATCCACAGGGCCCCCACGAACCTGACAGACACGGAAGACCTGGCGGCATCCAACGACTCCCGGACCAGGCTGTCCTGCACGCGCTTCGGCAAAGCCTTGATTTCCGGAAGACGCAGACCGATGGGTGCGCCCCGAGCTGTTCTTTCGCGCTGCTCGTCCGCTTCGGCCTTTGCGGCTTCGAGGATGCCCTGCGCAAGGGCTTCGGCTTGCTGTCTGGAAAGCATGGCGTCGTGCTTGTTGAAGGGCGGACTTGGAGCGAACTAGAAGAACCAGACCTTATTGATCTTCTCACCCTCGACTTCGTACACCGCAATGGCCTGGACTTCGCCCGGCTCCAGCCCGACGATGCGTTCGTGGTCCACGACCTTGTTGCCGGCGACCATGCGGTTGACGACCGTGGCATGCAGGTCGGGCAAGCTGAACCGGTTCCTGGCGTAGTGCTCCTTGAAGGCCTGCTTGCCTGAAAGGACGGGTTCAGCGGCAGGCGGCCTGAAGACCTGGATGTCTTCGGTGTATTGCGCCGCGAAGCGCTCGACGTCGTGCGCGTTGTAGGCCTCGAGCTGCAGCTGAACGGGCGTTTCTGGCTTCATGCTGGTGTGCACGCTGGACGTCGGCTGAACGAGAGAGAAATGTCAATTCTGGCCGCGAAGTGCCCGGGCCACAGCCGCATGTTCATAGGTCGTGATCTCGTACGGATTGCCGTCCGGGTCATGGAAGTACAAGGACCAGGACACTTCATGATCTTCTGCGGGAACCTCTTTTTGAAGCTGCTCGCCGAGATGCCGCTTCCAGGCGATGAATTCCGAAGCACCGACTCCGAGTGCGATGGTGGACCGGCATGTCGCGGGTGAGGACTCGAACAGGGCGACATGGACCTTGCCGCCGACATCCGACACCGTGAGCGGACCGCCATCCTTCGCCCAGAACTCCAGCTCGGGGATCGGCACGAGCCCCAGAACGTCTTTGTACCAGACCGCCGCCGCAGCGCGGTCGGTCACGAAAACGTGGATGTGATCGATGGACTTCAGCTGCGGTGTCATGGTGCTGACTGTGGCCCATCCCACCTGGCGGCGCCAGTGTTCTGCCGCGGATTGTCGGGTCTCGTCTTCCTCTTGCGAGGGCAGCGGGAGGCCCCGCGCCCGGACCAGAACCTCGCTGACGGGACCGAGCCCCACCGCTCGTCTCCACGCGTCGACCCGGTGTGGATCTTCCAGCAGGTTCAATTCCGGCCCGTCGGGCCTCAGGATGAACTGCGTGCCGAAGCGCTGAGCCTTTCCTTCGAAGACACGGATTCGATCGTCGAGGTAAGCGAACTGCCAACGCGGGACGGGACCGCTGCTGCTCGCCTCGTCCATCAAGGCACGACAGTGGCGCATGAAACCGGGGTCCGAGATCGCGTACTGGAGCACCAGCCACGCGGCCTGTGCACCGTCGGGGCCGACCAAGGCTTCAGTCGGCCAAGCGTGTTCGTCCATGATCGCGCGGAGATCAGCGGCGTTCTCACGATGCACGGCCTCCATGCGCGGTTGATATCCCAGAAACAGTGAACCGTCGGATTCCAGCTCGGCACGCACGCGCTCGTCGCGAGCGGCCAAGGCCAGGAGTCGATCTTTGAGGGGGCCGAGCACGGTCGTGTGCGATGCCAAGGTCGAAGAAGAAAGAGCCTTCGTCGACAAACTCAGGAAATGTGGACAGGCTCCGGTCAAGCCTGAGGGTCGCGCTTGCCGGCTCGCCGCCGCGGCCGGGATTCGCTCCGCGGCGACTGGACACCGTAGGCTTGCATGGCCGCCATGACTTGCGATTCTTCGGTGGTTTCTGAGGCGTACAACCGGTAGCTCGGCGCCAGGATGGGTTCCACCTGCTTGGCCTTGACGACAAGAACGCTGTGCACGGGGAATCGCGGGCCCGCTTTGGCGACCAGCGGGGCCGACCACCACTCAGGAAAATCCGGTTCCGTCTTGCGCACGTTCCTGGCCGAACCGGCGACCTTGAATCCTTTCTGGACAAAGATGTCGATGAAGCTGACGCACACGAGCGGGTGGACCTCGATGTTGCGGGCGCTCGTCGGCGACGCAATGTTGGCGATGATCAAGTGCCAGTCATCGAAGACGGCAAAGATCTCCTTGGGTGAAACATTGGGCTGCCCTGCGGCGTCGACGGTTGCCATCCAGCAAAGAACGCTTCGTGCTGCAGCTTCTCGGACTTCGGAGGTCAGCATGAGGTCAAGAAGACTCTGTTCCGGGATAGCTAACGCTTGAGCTGCGCTGCCGTGGTCTGCATCAGCCGGGCTGCGGCTGCCTCGAGAAGCCGCCTGGAGTACAGCTCGTGCAGCCCGAGCAGCAGATGAAACAGACGACCGAATGTCGGCTGGCCACCGGTTGCCGGTGTGGCTCTGGGCTGGATGGCTGACCCGAAGAAAAGCTGTGTGTTCGAGCCGCTGGATGAGAGATCCTCCACGGCCATCAGCCACGAGCTCGTGCGACCGGTCTGGTCTGTGAGGAGTATTTCGGCTGCGGTCCGCTGCGTGACCTTCCAGACAGCAAACGACTTGCCGCTTCCATGGGCAAGCGCGGCGGCTTGCTCGTCGCTTGAACCTTTGCCCGCGAACAGGCGGAGGAGCCAGCGCTCGGCCTTGAAGAGTCCGCTGGTATAGAACGCTTCGATGAACTGTGCTTGCGTGACTGCCATGGGGAGCGTCAGTGTGAAGCAGTCTGCGTAGCTGCCCTGGCGCTGCAGCTGTGCCAGGAGCGTCGACGCTGGAAGTTCGGCAGGAAGTGCAAGCGGCATGTTGGGTGGCGGGCAGCGGGTTCAGGCAGAACTCGCGACATGGCAGACCATCTGGTATTCGTCGTGCAGCACGCCGCCCACCAGCAGATAACCACGCTCGAGGCCGTACTCGACGAAACCGAGCTTCCTGTACAGGGCGATGGCAGCCACGTTCTGCGTGTTCACGCCGAGATTGACCTGCCTCGCGCGCAGAACATGGGCCGCGTGCTGCAAGGCATGGCGCATGATCTGAGCGCCGAGACCGGCGCCACGTGCCTCGGGGGCGACATAGACGCCCCAGATACGCGATTTGTGGGCCAACTTGGCCATGGTTTCCCGCTGCAGCCCCACCAGCGCGCAAAGCTTGTAGCCTTCAAAGGCCCCGAAGATCGCCGAATCGGCCTTCGGTTGCAGGCGGCGTTCGATGGCGTCCAGCGGCGTGCCGACCTCTTCCTCGTGGCTTGATGCGAATGCTTCCGGGCATTCCTGCAGACCACGAAGTCGCAGGGCCTGGAACGCGGGGGCATCCGAGGGCACGAGTGCGCGAATGTGCATTGTTTTGGATGAAGCGACGGATCAGGACCTGTTCGCAGAGGCCTGAACACCCCGCCACTTTTCCCGGCTGAGCACATGGGTCGCCAAGGGCCTGCCGTACCAATGTTCAGGTCCTCGGTACTGCATTCCGAGCCGATCCATGACACGCGCCGAATTCACATTGTCCGGGTCACGCACGGCCAGCAGTTCTGGCGTCTTGAGATGCTCGAAGGCATGGGAAGCCATCGCAGAAGCCGCTTCACTCGCCAGCCCCTGGCGCCAGACGTCTGGGTGCAGGCGCCACCCGATCTCGAGCGGATTGCCGCGCAGGGTTTCCAGATCCACCGGCATCTCGGCATCCCGTCGGAGGTACTGGATGCACCCGGCTCCGACGACCTGCTCGCCCTGCAGCGACACGAAGGCCCACCAGCTGGCGCCCAAGACGGCCCAGCTGCGCCTGACGCGTGCAATGCCAGCCAGGGTCTGTTCCCGCGTCTCGATTTCCCCACCCACGAAGCGCATGACCTCGGGCAGCTGATTCATCCGGTTCAGACCGTCGAGATGGTGCTCGGCAAACGGTTCGAGTCGGAGGCGGTTGGTCGACAGAGTGATCATGGCGGTCCGGGAAACTCAGAACATGATTTGGGTGTGGCGCAGAGATCGGCAAGGGCATTGCATGCTAAGTCGACTCGAACCGTGTTCGGTCGCCCTTACCGGAAATTCCGGCTGCTCGCCGCCAAGCCCTGCAGCAATTCGCTGTGGTCCACCAGCGTCTTGGCCACCAGATGCCGCACCTCGCCCTCGCGCTGCCACACGCCGTACACCGTGAGCAAGGTGGCTGCCAGCAGCGGCCGGCGCTGCTTTTCCACCAGGGCGGGCCAGACGATGACGTTGACGGCGCCGGTCTCGTCTTCCAGGGTCACGAAGACCACGCCCTTGGCGGTTTCCGGGCGCTGGCGGTGGGTGACGATGCCGCTGGCCCGCGCCAGCCGGCCGTGCGGGTAGCCCCACAGCACCGCGGCGGGCTGCACCTTGAAGGCCGCCAGCTGTTCGCGCAGCAGGCCCACCGGGTGATGCGTGAGGCTCAGGCCCTGGCTGCGGTAATCGGCCAGCACGGTGGTGGCGGCGCTGGGCGCGGGCAGCTCGGCGGCGGCCTCGAAGGTGCGCGTCTCGCGCAGCATGGGCGTGGCACGCGTGTCCACCCCGGCCACGGCCCAGGCGGCCTGGTGGCGGTGGCCAGACAGGGCCGACAAGGCATCGGCCTGGGCCAGCAGTTCCAGCTGGTGCGCGTCCAGCCGGGCGCGGCGGGCCAGGTCTTCGGGTGACACGAACGGCGCTTCGGCGCGCGCGGCCAGCAGGCGCTCCGCCGCTTCCTGCTGGAAGCCGCCGATGCGGCTGAAACCCAGGCGCACCGGGCGCAAGCCTGGGGGCACGGCCCCCTGCCCTGGCGCCTGTTCGACCTGTTCAGCGGGTTCCAGCGTGCTGTCCCACTGGCTGTGCAGCACGCTCACCGGCCGCACCTGCACGCCGTGCTCCTTCGCGTCGCGCACCAGTTGGGCCGGGGCGTAGAAGCCCATGGGCTGGCTGTTCAGCAGCGCGGCCAGGAAGGCGTCGGGGTGATGGCATTTCAGCCACGCGCTCACGTACACCAGCAGCGCAAAACTGGCGGCGTGGCTTTCCGGGAAGCCGTATTCGCCGAAGCCTTCGATCTGCTTGAAGATGCGTTCGGCATAGTCCAGCTCGTAGCCCTTGGCCACCATGCGGCCCACCAGCTTTTCGTGGAAGTTGCCCAGGCCGCCCTTGCGCTTCCAGGCGGCCATGGCGCGGCGCAGCTGGTCGGCTTCGCCGGGGGTGAAGTCGGCGGCCAGGATGGCCAGCTGCATCACCTGTTCCTGGAAGATGGGCACGCCCAGCGTGCGCTCCAGCGCCTGGCGCACTTCGTCGCTGGGGTAGTCCACGGCTTCCTCGCCGCTGCGCCGGCGCAGGTAGGGGTGGACCATGCCGCCCTGGATGGGCCCGGGCCGCACGATGGCCACTTCGATGACCAGGTCGTAGAACTTGCGCGGCTTCAGCCGCGGCAGCATGCTCATCTGCGCCCGGCTTTCCACCTGGAAGGTGCCCACGCTGTCGCCGCGGCACAGCATGTCGTAGGTGGCGGTGTCCTCCGCCGGCACCTGGTGCAGGGCCAGCGGCCGGCCCAGCTTGTCGCCCACCATCGTGAGCGCGCGGCGAATGGCGCTCAGCATGCCGAGCGCCAGGATGTCCACCTTCAGCAGGCCCAGGGTGTCCAGGTCGTCCTTGTCCCACTGGATGACGCTGCGGTTTTCCATGCTGGCGTTTTCCACCGGCACCAGCTGCGCCAGGCTGTCGCGCGCGATGACGAAACCGCCCGGGTGCTGCGACAGGTGGCGCGGAAAGCCGATGAGCTGCTGCGTCAGCGTCATCCACATCTGGCACAGCGGCGCTTCGGGGTCGAAGCCGTTTTCGCGCAGGCGTTCGGCGTGGATGTGGCGGCCGTCGAACCAGTGCTGGCTTTTCGACAGGGCCTCGATGCGTTCCAGGTCGATGCCCAGCGCCCGGCCCACGTCGCGCAGCGCGCTGCGCGGCCGGTAGCTGATGACCACGCCGGTGAGTGCGGCGCGGTGCCGCCCGTACTTGCGGTAGATGTACTGGATGACTTCTTCGCGGCGCTGGTGCTCGAAGTCGATGTCGATGTCGGGCGGCTCGTTGCGTTCGGCGCTGATGAAACGTTCGAACAGCAAGGTGGTGCGCGCCGGGTCGACTGCGGTCACGCCCAGGCAGTAGCAGACGGCGGAATTGGCGGCGCTGCCACGGCCCTGGCACAGGATGCCTTCGCCACGCGCCCAGTGCACGATGTCGGCCACCGTCAGGAAATAGGGTTCGTAGCGCAGCTGGGTGATGAGCGCCAGCTCGTGTTCGATCATGCCGCGCACCGCCGCGGGCAGGCCTTGCGGGAAGCGTTCGGCGGCGCCGGTTTCCGTCAGGTGGCGCAGCCAGCTCGTGGGGGTGTGGCCTTCGGGGGTGATCTCGCGCGGGTATTCGTACTTCAGCTCCGACAGGCTGAAGGCGCAGCTGCCGGCGATGGCGATGGTGGCGTCCAGCCATTCCGGCCGGTACAGCGCCGACAGGCGCACACGCGAACGCAGGTGGCTTTCAGCGTTCGGAGCCAGCGCATGGCCGGCCTCGGCCACGGTGCAGCGCTGGGCGGTGGCGGTCAGCACGTCGAGCAGGGCCTTGCGCGAACGGGCGTGCATGCGCACGCCGCCGGCGGCCACCAGCGGCAGGCCGGTGGCGGCAGAAACGCGCGCCAGCGTGTCCACCAGCACGCCGTCGTGGGCCTGGTGGCGCAATTCCACGGCCAGCGCCGCGCGCTCGGTGCCGAACCAGGTCTTCAGCCACATGGCGTGGTGGAACACGGTCTCGAAGGACTGTTCGGCCTGCGCCACCAGCAACGCGAAGCAGCCCGGCAGACCGGCCAGCGTGGGCGCCGTGGGGATGCGGCCTTCCAGGTCGCTGCGCAGCGCCTGGTACTGGCCCTTGGGCGCGCGGCGGCGGGCCTGGGTGATCCACTCGACCAGGTTGGTGTAGCCGCGGCGCGACTGCACCAGCAGCACCAGGCGCGGTTCGGCGGGCGCGCCAGCGGCAAGCGCGGCGGCGGCGGCCTGGGTGCGCGGCGCCTTGGTGGCAGCCGTGGGCGCCGACAGCTGCATCTCGGCGCCGACGATCAGCCGCATCTGCAGGCGTTCGGCCTCGGCCAGCGCGCGCACTGCGCCCGACAGCGTGCATTCGTCCGTCAGCGCCAGTGCCGCATAGCCCAGGGCATGGGCACGGGCCACCAGTTCTTCGGGGTGCGAAGCGCCGGTCAGGAAGCTGCAGTTGCTGCGGCAGTGCAGTTCGGCGTAACCGGGCAGCACGGTGCTGGCTCGCGGGCGCGGCAGAAGGGTCTGCGGGCCGGGAGGCGTTGAAGACAGGGCATGTGGCGTCCAGGAAGAACTGTATTTTCATACAGTATCCACCCGGCGGCGAGATGCCGGCCCCTCCGGGGCGATTCAGCCCTGCAGTTCGCGCAGCTTGATGGTGCCCAGCTTGCCTTTGCCGGCCAGATTCTCGCGGGGCTGGGCGCGGGCCGAAGGCGAGCCGAGTTCCGCGTGGTATTCCAGCGGCTCGGTGGCCACGAAGGGGGTGTGGACGCTGGCCTGCATCTGCGCCAGGGCCTGCGCCGCCAGTTCGGCGGGGCGGGGCTCGGGGGCCGGGGCTGCCGTGCCCAGGGCCGCATAAGCCGCCGCGAGCGCGTCGCCGTCTGCGTCCGACACCGTGTCGGGGCCTGCCATGGCGGCTTCGACGCGCGCGGCGGGCAGGGGCATTTCCATCGGCATCGCGGTGCGGTAGGCGTCGGCGTCGGCCTCCGGGTCCATGTGCTCGCGGTCGATGATGGCCACGGCCATCTTGGAACGCAGGTTGGCCAGGCCTTCGGGTGACCAGTTCTGCACCAGGCCTTCCAGTTGGTCCAGCGCACGCTGCATCACGTCCAGCGGCAGCTTGTGCAGCGCCTTCCAGCCCTTGCGCGCCAGGGCCTGTTCGACGAAGACCAGATGGCGCAGCGTGCCCCGGGTCTCGGGCAGTTCGTCGAGCACCGCCGCCAGCTGGCGTTGCATCACCTCGAGCTCGCCGCGGTCCTTGCGCTGCTGCAGTTCGGCCCGGCTGGGCTTGATGATGGCCTTGCCCTGGCTGTCGCGTTCGGCCAGCACCAGTTCGACCCCGGTCTCGCCACGGCGCAGGCTCAGGTCGCGCGCGAAGAAGACCTGGAAGGCCTGGTTCAGGGGCTGGATCAAGCGTTGGAGGGTGTTCATGCAGCAGGCCGGGTTCGGTGGACCGAGAGAAACGATGGCGGGTTTCCCCACTTCCTTGCCTCTCTATCGGCGGCCGCCCGGTGGAATTGAGCCCGCAATGGTGTGCATTTGTGAACACAGCGCCCCTGGCCCTGCGGCCGCAGCGGCCTGCATCAGCCCACGTCAGCCCGTGCAGGTGCGGTTCTTGCCCGTGCGCTTGGCCTCGTACAGGGCCTCGTCGGCGCGTTCCAGTGCGGCTTCCAGCGCTTCGCCGGGCAGCCAGGCGGTGACGCCTGCGGAGAAGGTGACGAACACGTCCTTGCCTTCGTGCATGAACAGGCCGGCGCTAAGGCTGCGCTGCAGCCGGGTGAGCGCCTGCTGGGCCTCGGCCAGCGGGGTGTCGGGCAGCAGCACGACAAACTCCTCGCCGCCGAAGCGGGCGATGTGGTCGACCGGGCGCAGCCTGTCGCGCACGGCCGCAGCCAGCTTCTTCAGGGCCTGGTCGCCAGCAGCATGGCCCAGCGTGTCGTTGAGCTTCTTGAAGTTGTCGATGTCGAGCAGGCCGATCGCCAGCACCGGCGCCTGGCCGTCGTGCTGGCTGCGTGCGCCGCTGCCCACCAGGGCCTCGAAGGCCTGGCCCAGGCCGCGGCGGTTGGCCACCTGGGTCAGGGCGTCGGTGGCCACCTCGTCGGACAGGCGGCGCAGCTCGCCTTCGAGCTCGCGCACCCGGGCTTCCAGGTGCCTGGCGTGGTTCTGGTCGCTGTGCAGCTGTTCGCGCGTGGCGCTGACGGCCGACTGCACGGCCTGGCTGTCGTCGAGCATGGCCTGCACGACACCGGCCAGGCTTTCCAGGCTGTCGGCGCTGGCGATGGCCTGCGCATGCTCGCTGATGGCCAGCTGGAAACGTCCGGCCTGGTCGCCCAGCTCACCGGCCCCGCTGATCATGCGCTGGATGAGCAGTTTGAACGCGGCTTGCGCCGCCTGCCGTTCGCGACGCACCTGCTGCTGGCGAACGCGCGTGTCGGCCAGCAATTCCGTGGCGGCACGCACGCCGCGAACGCTGGGCCCGCCCTCGTTCGTGGCGTCGCCCAACCGGGCCTGCAGGCTGGCGCACTGGCCCTGGGCCCAGCTCTCGTCCTCGGCCAGGTCGGTCAGGCCGGCAGCGAGCTCGCGACAGAGCGCGCCCAGTTCGTCGATGAGATGGTGCCGGTGGGCGAAGAAGCGCTGCGCCCGGGCACACAGGTCCTGCAGCTGCCGCAGGTGCTCGGCACTGGCGCCGCTGGCCACGGCATCGGCCAGCGCGGCCAGCTCGTCGGCCAGCGCTGTTGCCAGCGCCACGGCGCGCGGGTCGCTGGCCGGCAGTCCGGCGTGCACGCTGCCGTGCAGCGCCTGCGCCGCGGCGGGCCAGACCGTGGCCACGGCGCCATTCGCGGCCGGGCTGTCGACAGGCGCGGCGGCCGCGGGCTCGGCCTCGCCACTGGCGGCAGGTTCCAGCCCGAGCTCGACCGGGTCGGCCGGGCTGTCGGTTTCCCAGGCCGTCGTCAGCCCCTGCAGACGCTGCAGCAGCCGGCTGGCGTCGCTGCGGCTGCCGGCCAGCACCCGCTGCAGGCTGTCCTTGCGCCGCGCCGGTGTCCACTGGCGCCCGGGTCGTTCCAGGTGCCGCGCCACGCGCTCGATCAGCGCCGCCCAGGCCGGGCCGTCGCTGCCGGGTTCAGCAGCGGCGGGCACGACAGCCGGCGCGGCCTGGGGGGCGGGCGCCGCGGGTGCCGGCAGGCCGGCCTCTTCGGCGTAGGCCCGCGAGTAGTTCTCGGGCGTGGGTTCCTGCTGCGCCTGGGCCAGCCGGCGCAGCGCGCCCTTGGCCCAGGCCGCGGGGCTGGCGTTCGCGTTCGCGTTCGCGTTCGCGTTCGCGTTCGCGTTCGCGTTCGCGTTCGCACTCGTGCTCGGGCTCGCCGCGCGGGCGGTGGTCTTCGGTTCCATCGGCAATTCAGCGCATCAGCCGGGCCGGGCCCCGCGCCACACCCATGCCACTGCTGCCGCCGACCGGGCTGTCGAGCTCGGTGCGGATCCATGAAGCACGGCCCGGTGCCAGCATCTGTTCGTGCCAGACCACCAGATCGGCACCCGGTATCGGCCGGCTGAACAGGAAGCCCTGCATGAGCACGCAGCCCAGGCGGTAGAGCTCGTCCATCTGGCGCAGTGTTTCCACGCCTTCGGCCACCACCCGCAGGCTCAGCGACCGGGCCAGCGCGATGATGGCCGTGACCACGGCGCTGCTCTGGTGCGTGACACCCAGGTCGCTGACGAAGCGGCGGTCGATCTTCAGCTCGCTGATCGGCAGCGTGGTCAGGTAGGCCAGGCTGGAATAGCCGGTGCCGAAGTCGTCGATCGAGATCTCGACGCCGATATCGTTCAGCCTGTGCAGCGCGGGCATGACGTTCTGCAGGCCCTTCATGAGCCCGGTTTCGGTGATCTCCAGCAGGATCGAACGGTGCGGCACGCCGGCCGCCGTGACGTAGGAATGGATGTTCTCGACCAGGTCGCTGCGCTCGAACAGCCGTGACGGCAGGTTCACCGCGATCGAGTCCGAGAACCCGAACGCGTCCTGCCAGACACGAGCCTGGCGCGCCGCCTCGCGCAGCGCCCATTCCGACAGCGGCGTGATGAGCCCGGTTTCCTCGGCCAGCGGAATGAAGTCGCCCGGGGGCACGAGCACACCGTTGCGCTGCCAGCGCATCAGCGCCTCGACGCCCACCATGCGCGCGGCGCGCATGTCGACCTTGGGCTGGTAATGCAGCACGAGTTCGTTGCGTTCGATGGCCTTGTGCAGGGCGGTCTCGATCTCGAGCTTGGCGCGGCCCTGGCCGGCCAGCTGCGGGCTGTAGATCGCGGCGCTGTTCTTGCCGCGCGCCTTGACCGAGTACATGGCGATGTCGGAATTGCGCAGCAGGTCGACCACCGAGCCGCCGTCGCGCGGGTAGATGGCCACGCCGACGCTGGCCGTGACGAAACATTCCTGACCGCTGACGAAGATGGGCTCGCGCAAGGACTCGAGGATGCGCTGGGCCACGCGCGCTGCGTCCTCGTCGTCGGCGACCTCGGGCAGCAGGGCCACGAACTCGTCGCCGCCCAAGCGGCCCACCGCTTCCAGGCTGCGATGCGAACGCACGCCGGCGGCGTCGAACTGGCCTTCCATGATCTGGTCGCTGTGGCGTACGCAGGCGCGCAGCCGGCGGCCCACTTCGACCAGCAGTTCGTCGCCCGCGCTGTGGCCGAGCGTGTCGTTGATGATCTTGAAGCGGTCCAGGTCGATGAGCAGCAGCGCGAACTGGTGCGACAGGCGGCGCGCCTGTTCCAGCGCCCGTTCGGCCCGCCAGATCAGCTGCCTGCGGTTCGGCAGGCCGGTGAGCGCGTCGAAGTTGGCGAGCTCGAGGATCTTGTCTTCGGCGGCGCGGCGGTCGGTGACGTCCTGCAGCACGCCGGTGTAGCCGGCGCTCTGGCCCTGTTCGTTGAATTCGGGCTCGGCCTCGACGTGGATCATGCGCTGGCGGCCGTCCATCAGCACCATGGGCACGTCGGTGGCCAGCACCGAACTGTGGCGCAGCGCCGCGTGCAGCTGCCGAAGCATGAGCATGCGGTCTTCCACGGGCACCATGCGCAGCAGGGTGCGCAGGCTGCAGCGTTCCTGCGGGCCGAAGTTCAGCACGCGCAGGGCTTCAGGCGACAGCAGCAGACCGCCGCGTTCGTTGCGGTCGGGCAGTCGCCAGTCGAAGCTGCCCATGCGGGCCAGGTCCTGGGCGCGGGCGAGCTTGCTCTTGCTGCGTTCGAGCTCGATGCGCGTGCGCGAGGCGCGCAGCAGGTACTGCAGGCGGCCGGCCAGCAGGCTCCACTGGGTGGCCTTGACGAAGAAGTCGGTGGCACCGGCCTGGTAGGCGCGGGTGATCGAGGCGTCGTCGTCCAGGCCCGTGAGCATCAGCACCGGCACGTTTTCCAGGCCGGGCATGCGGCGCAAGGCGCGGCAGGTGGCGAAACCGTCCAGCCCCGGCATCATGGCGTCGAGCACCACGATGTCGGGCGTCTGCTCGCGCAGCAGTTCGAGGGCCTGCTCGCCACTGGCGGCCTGGTTGATGCTGAAACCGCGTTCGCGCAGGGCCAGTGAGGTCAGCAGAAGGTTCACCTCGTCGTCGTCGACGAGAAGAACCTCGGGCTGGGTGGGCAATTGCTCGTCTGCGAAGTTGGGCGTGGCAGCCATCTTGGACAAAGAGTCAGGGCGTCAGGATAGCCCGAACCGCGCTCAACGCAGTCTCGCCTTCCGTGATCAAGCGCCGCACATCCTCGTCAAGTTGCGCGGGTGCACCCGCGCGCTGGCGACGTTCGACCTCAGCGCACAGCTGCGACAGCGCCAGTGCGCCCACGGCCGCGGAAGACGACTTGAGCTTGTGCGCGATGTCGGCCACCGCCTGATGGCGGCCCTGCCCGAGTTCCGCGTCCAGCTGGCGCACCATCTGGCCCAGGCTGGACTCGAAGGTCGACAGCACCCGCCGCACGACGCCGTGGCGGCCGTCGGGGTCGAGTTCCTGCAATCGTTCCAGCGCGTTAGGGTCCAGGTTCGCGCGGGGGGGCTCGGTTGGCATCTCTTGAGGCTTCTCTAAGGTTCGAGCCGGCGTCCACGGCCAGACGCGTTTCTGTCGACGCGCCCGGCGCGCAGGATGCGAGCACCGCGGCGGTGAGTCAAGTCGGGAACCAACGGGTGGACGCGACCTGCCTGGCTTTTCGGCAGGTAGGAACCGGAACTTGAGCGCCTCGCCGGGACGCCGGCGTCGGCCGCGGAGCCGTCCCTACAATCGCCAGCAGCGTGCGCAGCCCCTCTCCTTCCACGGCCAGGACCCATCACTCACCGACCGCCGGATGCGGGCCGGCGCCGCAGGGCCTGCGATGGCCTTCCGCCGCCTGCGCGCTGGCCTGCCTGCCGCTGGCGGGCTGCAGCGACGACGCAGCAGCCTGGGGCGCCGGCGCCGTCATGGCGCTGGCGCTGCCCCTGGTGGCCTACGGCTTCCATGCCCTGGGCCGGCTGCGCGGCTACCGCGACACCGCCGCGGAACTGCGTGCCGCGCGCCAGACGCTGCGGCTGCAGGCAGAAGTCAACGACGCCTGCATCTGGCGCAGCGACGCGCATCACCGGCTGGTGGCCTGGCAGGGCCCCGGTCCAGCCACGGGCGCGGACCCGGCCGCTGCCGGCGTGGAGCAGGCCCAGGCGGCCCTGGGCAGCGTGCTGCTGCCGCAGCTGCAGACCCTGCGCGCCTTCACCGCGCTCACCTTGCATGTGGCCTCGGCCGCCCCCCGGCCGCCGCTGGGCAGCCAGCACTGGCGCCTGTGCGGCAGCCCCTGTGTCGACGACCAGGGCCGGTTCGACGGCTTCGTGGGCCAGGCCCGCCCGCTCGACGATGAATACCGGCTGCAGGCGGCAGCCGGCTGCCTGGGCGCCGTGCTCGCGGCCAGCGGCGCGGCCGCAGTGGCGGTCGACGAAGGCCAGGGCTTCGTGCTGCAGCAGCTGAGCCCGGCGGCCAGCGCCGCCTGGCCCGGCACCCTGCCCGGCCGTGCGCTGGCCGACGGCGTGCCGGGCATGCCGCCCAGCGCCGCGGCGGCGCTGGCCGAAATCACGCGCCAGCCCACCGGCACCACCGTGGACGTGGCGGGCTGGCGGCTGCTGCGCTTCGACGCCGGGCCCGGCCGTCGCGGCTTGTGGCTGGGTCAGGCACCTGCCAGCGCGCAGTCGCCCACGGCCAGCACCGAGGCCGAGCAGTTCAGCATGACCGTGTCGCACGACCTGCGCGCGCCCATCCGCGTCGTCGAAGGCTTCACGCGCATCGTCAAGGAAGACTACGGCCGGCTGCTCGACCGCGTCGGCAACGACCACCTCGACCGCGTGCTCGGTGCGGCCGCGCGCATGAACCTGATGATCGACGCCCTGCTGACGCTGGCGCGGCTGTCGACCCAGCCCCTGGCGCGCCAGCCGGTGAACCTGTCGCAGCTGGCCAGCTACGTGGTGGAAGACCTGCGGCGCAGCGCGCCCGACCGCGAAGCCGACATCGACATCGAACCCGGCCTCACCGCGCAGGGCGACCCCACCTTGCTGCGCCTGGTCCTGGAGAACCTGCTGGGCAACGCCTGGAAGTACACCAGCCGCACGCCCCGAGCCCAGATAGTGTTGCGCCAGCAGATCCAGAGTGGCCAACGCAGCTTCCTGGTGCAGGACAACGGCGCCGGCTTCGACATGCGCTCGGCCGAACGGCTGTTCGGCCTGTTCCAGCGACTGCACAGCGCCAACGACTTTCCGGGCCACGGCGTCGGGCTGGCTTCCGTCAAGCGCATCGTCCAGCGCCACGGTGGCGACATCTGGGCCGAGGCCGAGCCCGGCCGTGGCGCCAGCTTCCACTTCACGCTGGCGGCCTAGGCCGGGCGGGGTCGGCCTCAGATCGCGCTGCGCGCGAGTTCTTCCACCGCACCCAGCAGACGCTCGGCCTGAGCGGCTGGGCTCTGGCCCTGCTTGAGCGACAGGCGCTGCAGGCTGTCCCAGGCCTGCTCGCGGGTGAGCGAGTGACGGTGCATCAGCACGCCTATGGCCAGCGGCACGGGGTCGGCCCAGGGCGGGGCCGGCGCAGCGGACGAGGACACGGGCGGCACCGGCTGCAGGGCCGGCGCGGCGCCGGCAGCGGCTGGGTCGATGGCAGCGGCTGGAGCGGATGAAGCAACCGTCGCAACGGCTGCGCTGGTCGGCTGCTGGCGCATCTTGTCCAGTGCCGCCTCCACCCGCGGCACGATCTGGCCCACGTCCAGCGGCTTGACCAGATAGTCCAGCGCGCCCAGGGCCTGCACCTGGGCCAGGGTCTCGGGGTCGGAAAACGCCGAGAGGAACAGGAACGGGATGCGGTAGGCGTCGCGCAGCGTGGCGGCGACGTCGAAGCCGCTCTTGCCTTCCATGCGGATGTCGAGCAGGGCCAGGTCGGGGCGATGCTCACGCGCCAGCAGGATGGCCTCGTCGCCGTTGTCGGCGTCGATCACCTTGTAGCCGGCCTGGGTGAGCCCGTGAGTGACGGTGGCCAGCACCAACCGGTCGTCGTCGACCACGAGGATGCGCGCCTTGGATGTCATGCGCGGATTGTCGCCGATCGATCCTGGCCGGTGGCCGCTGCCACGGGCTCAGGCAGGCGCACGCTGGGCGGACGCAGCCGCACTTCGGCCACGACGTCGTCGCCGCGCTGCTCGATCGAGAGCACGGCGCTGCGCCGCGGCAGCAGTGCGCGCACCAGGCCCAGGCCCGACACGTTGCCGGGCACCTGCGCCAGGCTGAAACCCGCGGGCAGCCGGCCGCGGCCGGCGATGCGCACCACGACCTCGGCGCCGTCGGCCTGCAGCGCACAGCGTACGCCACCCCCGGCCAGGCCGTGCTTGATGGCGTTGGTGAGCAGCTCGTTGAGCACCAGCGCCACCGGGATGGCCTCGGGCTCGGGCAGCAGATGCGGCAGTTCACCCACGCCCGCCTCTCCCTGGGCGACGCTGATCGTCTTGCCGAAGGTGAGCTGCACCGACTGGGCGATGGCGCGCAGCAGGCCCGCCAGGCCGAGCGGGCCGGTCATGCCCACCTGCAGGCCGTAGACCTGGGCGATGGCGCGCACCTGGCCCACGGCTTCCGACAGCACCACCGCCAGTTCGGGGTGGCGCACGGCGTTCTGCTGCAGCAGGCCGGCCACGCCCTGCAGGTTGTTCTTGATTCGGTGGTGCACTTCGCGCACCAGCAGTTCGCGCTGGTCGATGGCGGCGCGCAGGCGCGCCTGTTCGGCCATGCGCTGCTCGGTCACGTCGCTGGCCACCAGCAGCATCTGCGCGGCGTTGCCTGCCGTGGCGGCGAGCGGGGCCACGCGCACGTCCCACACCCGCATGGCCGGCGTGGTGCTGGCGGAGCCCGCCGCCGCGGCTTCGTCGCGCCATTCGTACTGCGCGCGTTCGCCATCCCGGGCGGCGGCCAGCAGCCAGCCGTGCAGCGCCTCGGCCTTGGCCGGGTGCGGGCAGGCGGCCAGGCCGGTGGCGAGCAGCGCGTCGAGGCCGCAGCCGAAGAAGCTGGCCGCAGTCTGGTTGACCTGCAGGACGCGCTGGCTGCGCAGGTCGAACAGTGCAATCGCCAGCGGCGCGGTCTCGATGACGCGCTGCAGCGAGGCTTGGGCCTGGGCGATGCTGACCTCGGCCTGGCGCCGGCGTTCGATGTCGAGCAGTGCAAACGTGACCTGCCGGGCGCCGCCGCCGGCTTCACCACGGCCGGTCAGAACGGCGTTGCCGACGACCCAGAACTCGCGCCCGTCGCGCCCGCGCAGGCGGCATTCGAAGGTCTCGGTGCGGCCTTCCTGCAGGCGCTGCAGGTGGTCGGCCTGGCGCAGCGGGTGATCGGGCTCGGGCGTGGCCACGGTGCTGATGGGCTCGCCCACGAAGTCGGCCAGCTCACCGGCGAACATGCGCCGCGCCGAACGGTTCATCCATTCGATGCCGTGCTCTGACACGGTGACGATGCCCACCAGCACCGAGTTGAGGATGGCGCGCTGGCGCTCGGCCTGCAGGGCCAGCGTCTCGCGGGCACGGCGGCGTTCGTCGATGTCGACGAAGCTGCAGATCAGGCCGGTCTCCAGGTCTTCGGCGTCGACCGGGCGCACCGCCACCTGCACCCAGTGCAGGCTGCCGTCGCGCCGGCGCAGCAGCCGTTCACCGCTGTAGCGCCCATGTTCGCGCAGCGCAGCGCTGACCTTGGCCTCGAAGGCCACGCACTCGCGGGCGTTTTCGTAGAGCTCGGCGGCGTCCAGCGCCGTCAGCTCGGGCGCCGCATAACCCGTGAGCGCGGCCATGGCCTGGTTGGCGCGTTCGATGCGGGCGCCGCGCAGGTAGACGATGCCGACCTCGGACAGGCTGAACATGAGCTCACGGTCGCGCACCAGCTGCTCGAGTTCGGCCTGCTGGCTCTTCAGGCGCGAGATGTCGGTGAGCACGGCCACCGCCTCGGCGTCGTCGCCGCTGCCGGCGCCCTGGGCCCGGCGCACCGACAGCGAATACCAGACCGTGCGTGCCACGCCGCCGTCCTCGCGCTGCACGGGCAGCTCGGCTTCGAAGGGGTCGCCCTGGGCCAATGCCGCGCTGGCCTGCTGCACGGCTTCGGGCAGGGCGTCGCCGTGACCGAAGATCTCGGCCAGCGTCGCACCCGCCGCAGCGCCGGGCTGGAAACCCAGCATGCGCTCGAAGCGCCGGTTGCAGCGCACCAGCATCGGCCCGCGCAGGTAGGCGATGCCGGCGGTGCTGCCGTCGAGGATGGTGGTCAGCTCGCGCAGCAGCTGTTCGTTGCGCTGCAGGGCCCGTTCCTGCTCGGTGATGTCCAGCGTCACCACCGAGGTCGTGCGCCGGCCGCCCCCCAGCGCACCGGGTTCGACCCGGGTGAGCAGCCAGCGTGCGCCCAGTTCGGGGTGGCGCACGGCATAGCGCACCTCGGTGCGTTCACCGTTGCGCAGCGCGCGCTGCAGGCGTTCGTACTCGGGCAGGCTGTCGGCCTCGACCAGCTCGCGGCCGATGCCCAGCAGCGCGCCGCTGGCGCGTGGCGCCCCGGCGGCAGGGGTGTCGCTTCGGGCCCGTGCACGCGGCGTCGGCGCGAGCCAGCCACGCGCCGGGTCGTAGGTGGCCACGCCGATGCTGGCGGTGTCCATCAGCATGCCCATTTCCAGGCGTGCCAGGTCGCGCTCTTCCTCGGCACTGCGGTCTTCGACGACGGCCATGACGCGGGGCTGGCCGCCGTCGGCAGCGAAGGCACGCAGGCGCGCACCCAGCTGGCGCCGGCCTTCGGTGCCCGGCACCGCCACCAGCCGCTCGACGGCGCCGCCGCCGGCCAGCAGCACGGGCTGGATCTGACCCGTGCCGCGGCCGCCTGCCGCGGGCTGCCAGCCCAGCAGTGTCTGCAGTTCCGGGCTGGCCTCGTCGAGCACCTCGGGCACATGCCCCACCAGGGCTTCGAAGGCGGCATTGCTGCGCACGATCAGGCCGGTGTGGTCGTAGACCATCATGCCGGTGTGGCTAAGCTCGAACCACAGACCGAGTTCGGTCTGCGCGCGTTGCGCCTGTTCGCGCGCGGCCACCTCGGGCGTCACGTCCTGCATCAGCGACAACCACTGCGCCGGCTGCTGCGGCCCCGAGACGTTCTGGGTGGCGATGCTGAACCAGTGCTCGTGCCCGCCGGCGTCGAGCAGGCGCCGGCGCAGCGCCGGGGGCGGCGTGCCCAGGGCGGCCGCGGCCATGGCCTCGTGGCGCGCCAGGCGGCTGCCGTCGCGGTCTTCCGGCGGCTCCAGCTCGATCAGGTCGCGGCCCAGCAGTGCTGCGCGCGGGTAGCCCATGAGCTGCACGAAGGCTTCGTTGACGTCGAGCAGGCTGTGGTCGGGGCCCTGCAGCAGCGCAGGAAAAGGCGCACCCCAAACCAGGCGCAGCAAGGCGTCTGCCGAAGGGGCCCGGGTCATGGGCTCAATCGAGCTGGCGCGCCGAACGCAAGCCGAGCAGCAAGGCGCGGTTGATCTCCGCCGGCGCCATGAACAGCTTCTCGGCACATTCGCGGATGTCGAAGATCGACTCGCCCTCGATCGCGCGCACCAGGTCCAGATAGGGCAGGAGCGGGCCGCCCTCGCCGCGCAGCGCCAGCTGCACGCGCTCGGGCACGGGCACGTTGGCCATCAGTTCCTCGAAAGGCTGGTTGAGCAGGCGGTCGAGCAGCGAGAACACGCCGCAGATGAACATCTCGCCGCACAGGTCGCGGTCGCCCTGCGGCCGCACCAGTTCTTCCATGATGAGGCCGCGGCGCACCGCGGCGTGCATCACCGGCTTGGCCTTGGCGTCCTTGCTGGCCGAAGCCAGCAGCAGCACCAGCCAGCGCTTCAGGCGCTGGTATCCCAGCAGCATGAGCGCATGGCCGAAGCTGTTGATCTCGACCGACATGCCGAAGGCCGGCGAATTCAGGTAGCGCATCAGGCGGAAGGCCAGCGTCGGATCGCGCTTGAGCGTGGCTTCGAGCTTGGCCACCGGCAGCTCGGCGTCGACGCCCTGGATCAGCTCCATGACGGTGGTGATGTCGGCCGGCACGGTGTTGCGGCCGGTGCCCTGCGGCGCCGGATCGTCGTGCGGCCAGCCCAGCACCGCCACGGCGCCGCGCTCGAAGGCGGTGGTGGCTTCGGCCGTGCTGCGGATGCCGGCATACACCGAGGACACCAGCCGCACGCCGGGCGGCGGCGCGGCCTGGGTGCGGCGGTCGTCGCTGAGCTCCATCACCGAATGGGCGAAGCAGGCCAGCATGTCGGGGGCCAGCGGTGTCAGCGGCCGGCCCTTGACGAGCAGCACCGCACCCTGGGCGTGCAGTTCCTTGAGCCTGACCGAGTTGGCCGGGTCCACGGCCATGAAGGCCGGGATCTCGAGCATGCGGTGCACACCCGGCCCGATGGCCATGACCGCCTTGAGCAGGGCTTCGTTGGCGATGTTCAGCGACAGCGGCGGGCGCGCGGCCGGCGTGCCCGGTGCCACGGGGTTGGCCGACTTTCCCGCGCCCGGGTTCAGCGGGCGCAGGCTCAGCTTCAGCTCTTCGCCGCCCTCGGCAGGCGGCCAGACCTCGTCCAGCGCCGTCAGCAGGGCCTGGGCGTCGGGCTTGGCGTCGCGGGGCTCGGGGAACACCGTGAGACGGGTGGCCACCACCGCACGCTGCCGGTCGATCATCGGGCTGTAGCCGAGGGCCACCTGGCCGAGTACGGGATGGTCTTGCATGGGCAGCATGGGCCCGAGCGGGCACCGGTCACGGCAGCCCGGCGCACCCTGATTGACAGCGATGACGCCGGACGGCTACTTGAGGTAATCGAACAGCGACATGCGCTGAACGGTCGAGAACATCTTCAACGCGGCATCGTATCCGGTCTGCTGGTTCTGAAAATCGGAAATGGCCTCGATTAGGTCCAGATCTTCGGCTTTCGAGCGGTCGCGCTGAGCGTCGAGCTTGCCCTGGCTCAGCCGCGACTCGATGCCGTCGATGCGGTTCAGGGCCTCGCCGGTGCGGGCGCGCCATTGCGCCACGTTGCCGCCGGTGGCGTCGATGTCGCCCAGCCCGGTGCTGACGATGTCGGCCACCTGGGTCGAGGTCTGCCCGGGGACGAGCAGGCCGTTGATGATCTTGTCCAGCGCCGAGAACACAGAGAGCGACTGGCCTGGGTTGGCCGGGTCGGGCGTGGCCAGGAAGGCGGCGTTGCCGTCCACCGTCAGGGGTGTGGGCTCGCCGGTGGCCGCCAGCTGCTCGCCGATGGTGCCGGCGTACTGGACTCCGGCCGGGCTGTCGACCAGGGGCGGCGTGTCGGCCCCCTGCCCGCCGAACAGGTAGCGGCCGGCACCGTCGGTGCGGTTGGCCACGGCCAGCAGGTCGTCGCGCAGGCCGCGGATGGCGTTGGCAATGGTCGCGCGGTCGCTGTCGACGAGGCTGCCGTTGCCGGCGCGGACGGCGAGCTCGCGGGCCTGCTGCAGCATCTCGCCGGCATCGCCCAGGGCCGTTTCGGTCAGCGTCATCGAATTGCGGCTGGCGTCGAGCGCCCGCTGGCCGGCGTCGGCGCGGCTGATGGCGGCCAGGGCGCGCTCGGCACGCGCGGCTGCGGCCGGGTCGTCGCTGGCGCGGTCCACACGCTTGCCGCTGGTCAGCTGTTCCTGGGCACGGGTGAGCGATGCCTGGCGGTTCTGGAGCTGCGAGATCGAGGTCTCGTAGGCCATGTAGGTGTTGATGCGCATTGGTGAGGGCCTGGACGTCAGTTGCCGGTGGTCTGCAACAGGGTGTCGAAGAGCGACTGCGCCACCTGCAGCATCTTCGCGGCAGCCTGGTAGCTCTGCTGGAACTGGATCAGGCGCGCCGCCTCTTCGTCCAGGTTGACACCGGACTGCGAGCTCCGCTGGGTCTCGGCCTGGTTGGCCACGGCCGTCGAGATGTCGGCCGTCGATTCGCTGGACTGCACCCGCGCACCCACCTCGGCCAGCGCATTCGCATAGCCGTCGGTGACGGACACGCCTTCGATCAGGCCCAGGTCGCGCAGGGACAGCATCGCGCGGGCATTGCCGTTGTTGCTGCTCAAGGCGCCGGCAGGCGTGCCTTCGATGGTGAGCGTGTCGCCGTCGGCAGGCACACCGCTGAGTTCCAGCTGGTAGCCCATGCCGCCCGCGAGCGGCTGACCGGGGTTCCACAAGCCCAGACTGCCGCTCCACGACGAATTCACGGAGAAGTCGAAGGAAACGCCGCCGACGACGATCGGCGGAACCTCGCGGGTGAACTGGATCACCTCGGTGGGCACCGGCGGCGGCGGCGGCGCGGCGGTCATCGTCAGCTGGCGGACCTGCAGCGTGCCGGTGTTGGGCACGGCCGGTGGCGCAGGGGGTGCCGCCACCAGTGGCGACGCGGCCGCCAGGTCGCGCGGGTCGCGCAGCAGCGTGGCCATGTCGTTGGCGGCACGGCCCACGGTCTGCAGCCTGAAGGTGTCGCCGGCCTGCGGCGCGCCGCCGCTCCAGTCGAGCGTGATGCCTTGAAACGTGACCGTGGGTCCGGCGAAGCTGGTGCTGTCGGCCGGGTCGGTGCTGAGCTGGCCGCCGATCAGGCGCGTCATCACCCAGTTGCCGGGGTTGGCCAGGTCCTCGCGGAGGTCGTACTCGCTCGCCTTCAGGGCGCCCGGCTCACCGGTGAAGGACAGCTGGACCACGGCCGGCGGGGCCGCATTGTTGGCGTTGGGAAGGGCCTGGGGCTGGGTCAGCTTGAACAGCTCCGGCGTGGGGTTGCTGCCCATCAGGTTCAGGCCGCGCTGCTGCTGCTGGTTGACGGCCAGGCCGACTTCCGCCGCCAGGCGGCCGGCGAGGTTGCGGCCGTCGACGAGGTCGGTGTTCTGGAAGCGCAGCAGCCCGGCGACGGTACCGCCGCCCAGGCTGTTGGCGTCGAGCAGCCTGACCTGCGTCCCGGCCATCATACCCACCGCGACACGCCGCGGGTCGGTGGGGTCGGGGCGCACGGCCATCTTGGCCGCCTCGGCTCCCAGCACCAGGCGCTGGCCGCCGGCGATGAAGATGCCCACGGAGCCGTCGTCGGCCTCGATGCGGCTGACCTGCACTTCCTGGCTCAGGCGGGCGATGAGGCGGTCGCGTTCGTCGAGCAGGTCGTTGGCAGGCTGGCCCAGGCCCTTCAGTCCTGCGATCTGCTGGTTGGACGCCGCGATGCTCTGCGCCAGGTTGTTGATGGTGGCCACGCTGGTGCGCACGTCGGAGCTGACGCCGGCCTGGATGTCGTCCAGCGCCTGCCCGGCTTCGGAGAATCGGGCCGACAGGTCGGCCGCGCGCGTCAGCACGACCTGGCGCGTGGCGCTGTCGGCGGGCTGGTTGGCCAGGTCGGCCATGCTGTTCAGGAAGCTCGACACGGCGTGGCCCAGACCGGCCTCGCCGGTCTTGAACACCGTCTCTATCTGGTTGAGCTTCTGCAGCCGCACGGCGTCCAGCGAAGCAAGCGAGCTGGCGCGCACGGCTTCACCCGTGAGGAAGGCGTTGTGCGAACGCGTGATGGTGGCCACGTCCACGCCCTTGCCGAAGAAGCCGGCGCCGGTGAACTGGCCTTGCGCCGTGGCCAGCTCCGCCTGCTGGCGCGAATAACCCGCGACGTTGGCGTTGCCGATGTTGTGGCCCACCGTCTGCAGGGCGGCGTAGTTCGCGGCCAGGGCCTTGATGCCCAGCGACATCAGCGGTGAAGCACTCATGCGATGGATCTCTGCAGACGCAGGGTGGTGTTGATGACCTTGCCGAGCTTCTCGGCGTAGGCCGGGTCGGTGGCGTAGCCGGCACGCTGCAGGCCCTGGGCGAAGCCTTGCGCGCTGGCGGCGTTCTGCACGACCTGGGCGTAACGAGGACTGTCCTTCATCAGGCGTGCGTAGTCGCTGAACGACTCGGCATAGCTCGCGTAGGCGCGAAATTTTGCCGTGACCTTCTGCGCGCGACCGTTGATGTACTCGGTGGTGGTGATCTCGGCCACCGGCCCCTTCCAGTTTGGCCCGGCCTTGATGCCGAAGAGGTTGAACGAAGGGCTGCCGTCGGCATGCCTGATCTCCTTGCGGCCCCAGCCGGTCTCCAGCGCCGACTGCGAGATCATGAACGCCGCGGGAATGCCGGTGGCCTGCTCGGCCGCCTCGGCGGCCTGGGTGTGCTGCTGCACGAACCCGGCCGCACCCGTCTGCGGAATGCGGGTGGGCTGGGGCTGGGCGGCGCTGGCAATCGGTGCGGGCGTGTTGTTGGCCGACGTGGTGCTGGGAATAGGCCCGGGCGACAGGCCCATCTGGCGCTCCAGCTGCTTCAGGATGGCTTCCGACAGACCGCCCTTCATGCCCGTGAGCTGGGTGGCCCACTGCTTGTCGAGCATCTCGGTGCCCAGCTGCGAGCCGGCGTTGTCGAAATCGCCGGCGGGCACGCTGGCGCGCATGCTCTTCACCAGCTCGTTCATGAACAGGGCCTCGAACTGCTTGGCGGCCTCGCGTGCTGCGGCACGCGGGTCGGCAGCAGCGCGGCTGCGCAGGCTGTCCAGCGGGCGCGTGTCGATGGCCAGGCTCGCGCTCGGGCTCGGCGTGGACAAGCTGGCAAAGGAGTTGATGGCAGCCATGTTCGGAAAACTCAGATCACTTCGATCTCGGCGTTGAGCGCACCGGCGGCCTTCATCGCCTGCAGGATGGCGAGCAGGTCCATCGGCGTGGCACCCATCAGGTTCAGCGCCTTCACCACGTCGGCGAGCTTGGCGCCCGCAGGCATCTGGATCAGCGCCCCGCCCTGCTGGTTGATGGCGATGTCGCTCTTGTCGGCCTGCACGGTGTTGCCGGTGGCCAGCGGGTTGGGCTGGCTCACCTGCGGCGTGGTGCTGATCGTCACGGTCAGGCTGCCGTGGGCCACGGCGCAGGGGCCCAGCGTGACGGCGTCGTTCATCACCACCGAACCGGTGCGCGCGTTGAGCACGATGCGCGCCGCCGGCTTGGCCAGCTCGAGCGGCAGGTTCTCGATGTCGGCCAGGAAGCCGACGCGGTCGCCGCCGGCCGGGGGCACGCGCACACGCACGCTGCGGCCGTCCTGGGCGTCGGCGATGCCGTTGCCCTTGGCCTTGTTGATGGCATTGGCCACGGCGCGCGCAGTGTTGTAGTCGCTGGCGGCCAGGCCCAGCACGATGCTGTCGCCCAGCTGCAGGCTGTTGGGCACGGCGCGCTCGACCATCGCGCCTTCGGGGATGCGCCCGGCCGACAGGTGGTTGATCTGGACCTTCGAGCCGTTGGCCGCAGCCCCTGCACCGCCGACGATGAGGTTGCCCTGGGCCAGGGCGTAGATCTGCCCGTCGGCACCGCGCAGCGGTGTGGCCACAAGGGTGCCGCCGCGCAGGCTCTTGGCATTGCCCAGCGAAGACACGTTGATATCGATGGCCTGCCCGGGCTGGGCAAAGGGCGGCAGCTGCGCCGTCACCAGCACCGCCGCGACGTTGCGCAGCTGCATGCCGGTGCCCGGCGGAATGGTCACGCCCAGCTGCTGCAGCATCGCGTTCAGGCTTTGCGTGGTGAACGGGGTCTGGGTGGTCTGGTCGCCGGTGCCGTCCAGGCCCACGACCAGGCCATAGCCGACGAGCGGGTTGCTGCGCACGCCCTGCACCGCGGCGACTTCCTTGATGCGCACGGCCGCCGCCGCGGAAACGGGCCACCACACCGCGGCACTGGCGGCGATGGAGGCCAGCACGATGGCCGCGCGCAGCAGACGTTCGGAGCCGTTCACAGCGGCAGCACGCTCAGGAACACGCGGGTCAGCCAGCCGGCGGCCTGGGCGTCGGCCTGGGCGCCACGGCCACGGTGCTCCAGGCGCACGTTGGCGATCTGGGCGCTGGGCACGGTGTTGCCCGACTGGATGGCGCGAGGGTCGACCTGGCCTGAAAAACGCAACACGTCGACGTTGCTGTTCACGCCGATCTGCTTCTCGCCGGCGATCAGCAGGTGGCCGTTGGGCAGCACCTCGCGCACGACGACGGTGATGGTGCCGCTGAAGTCGTTGGTGTTCTCGGTGGCGCCCTTGCCGGCGAAGGTGTTGCTGGACGTGCCTTCGGCGTTCAGCTTGGTCAGCGTGGGCGCCTTCAGGCCAGGCAGCGCGGTGATGCCGGCCGACAGGCCGCCGCTTTTGTCGATGCTGCTGGTGGACTTCTGGCTGGCGCTGACCTTCTCGACGATCTGCACCACCAGCGTGTCGCCGGCCAGGCGGGCGCGGTGGTCCTCGAACAGCGGCCGGTACTGGCCGGCCTGGTAGATGGCGCCATTGCCGGCCGGCGCCAGCACCACGGGCACGGGCAGCACCGGCACAGTGGCCGGCATCTCCACGCGCGGGTACATGAAGCCGCAGCCGCCCAGCAGGGCCAGGCTGCAGGCGGGCAGCGCGCGCCAGGGGGTGTGGAACAGGCGGCGCATCACATCTGCCCCAGACGCTGCAGCATCTGGTCCGAAGTCTGGATGGCCTTCGAGTTCAGTTCGTAGGCGCGCTGGGTGGCGATCATGCTCACCAGTTCCTCGACGACGTTGACGTTGCTGCCTTCGACATAGCCCTGCATCAGCGCGCCCAGGCCGCCGGCGTTGGGCGCACCGGCGTTCGGGCCGCCTGAGGCCACGGTCTCGGCGTAGATGTTGCCGCCGCGCGATTCGAGGCCGGCCGGGTTGATGAAGCTGGCCAGCTGGATCTGCCCCAGGCCCTGCGGCGCGGTCTGGCCGGGCACGGCGGCCTGCACCGTGCCGTCGGCGGCGATCGTCACCGACAGCGCATTGGCCGGCACGGTGATGCCGGGCTGCACCGCGAAGCCGGCGTTGGTGACGAGCTGGCCGTTGGCGTCGACCTGGAAGGCGCCGTCGCGGGTGTAGCCGGCGGTGCCGTCGGGCAGCTGGATCTGGAAGAAGCCCTGGCCCTTGATGGCCACGTCGAGCTGGTTGCTGGACTGCTGCAGCGTGCCCTGGCTGATGTGGCGCGTGCTCGCGGCCACGCGCACGCCCAGGCCCAGCTGCAGCCCGGTGGGCAGGGTCGTCTGCTCCGAGGTGGCGGCACCGGGCTGGCGCAGCGTCTGGTACATCAGGTCCTCGAACACGACACCGCCGCGCTTGAAGCCGTTGGTGCCGACGTTGGCGAGGTTGTTGGAGATGCTGTCCAGCTTGGTCTGCTGGCCTTCCATGCCGGTCTTGGCAATCCACAGCGAACGGATCATGGTGACGGGCGAATCGGGTTGTGCGTTGGCGTTCATCTTGGCCCGGACTTGAGGCCGCAGATGCGCGGAAAAGCGGCCGTTTGTCGTGCCTGAAGCGGGCCCGCCGGCGCGGATACACTGAAATTCACCGCGGCGCTGCCCGGGTCGGCGCCGCCGGCCGGGCCGGGACCGACCGGATCACATGCGGCATGGAACAAGCATGAACGAAGCACGGGGAGGAGCACTGCGCCGCCGCGGCTGGCAGGCGCCGCTGGCGCTGTGCACCGCCCTGCTGACCGCCTGCGCCACGCCCCCGGCCCCGCCACCAGGCAAACCGGGGCTGGCCCTGGCGCCGCAGCCCGACACCGCCTTCGCGCCAGTGGAAGCCGCGATCGCAGCCCGCGCCGGCCCGGCCGCTTCCGGCTTCATGCCGCTGCGCGACAGCCTCGATGCTGTGCGCTGGCGGCTGGTGCTGATCGACGCCGCCCGCCATTCGCTGGACCTGCAGTACTACGTGTGGTTCGGCGACAAGGTGGGGCAGCTGCTGCTGGCGCGGGTGGTGGCCGCCGCCGACCGCGGCGTGCGCGTGCGCCTGCTGGTCGACGACCTGAGCACCCTGCTGCACGACATGACCCATCTCGAACTGCGCGACGCCAGCCTGCGCCGGCTGGACCGGCACCCGAAGATCGAGATCCGCGTGTTCAACGCCTGGCAGCAGCGCGACTGGCTGGGCCGCATCGTCGAAGGCGGCACCGACTTCGAACGCCTGAACCACCGCATGCACAACAAGCAGATGGTGGCCGACAACCAGGCGCTGATCATCGGTGGCCGCAACATCGGCGACGAGTACTTCGGCCTCAACCCCGACTTCAACTTCGTCGACCTGGACCTGCTGGCCGTGGGACCCGCCGCGCGCCAGGCCAGCGGCGTGTTTGACCGCTACTGGAACAGCCTCTGGGTGCGACCGCTGGCGCGGCTGAGCGACAACCCCGGCGCGGGCGACACCTCCGAAGCCGACCTTGCCGCCCTGGCCGCGCTGGCCACCGACCCGCGCGCCCGCCAGGCCCTGGCCGGCCTGCTCAGCTGGAACGCCGAACTGGCCGAGCTGCCGCGACAGCTGCAGCCGGGTTCCAGCGCCGTGCTGGCCGACGCCCCCGTGCACGACAGCGCCCAGCCCCAGGCCACGCCCATGGCGGTGCATGAACTGCTGCGTTCGGCCAGGCACGAGGTGCTCATCACCAACGCCTACGTCATCCCCGACGCCACCCTGGTCGAGGAACTGCGCCGCCTGGGCGAGCGCGGCGTGCGCGTGCGCCTGCTCACGAATTCGCTGGCCTCGCACGACGTGGCGGCCGTGAACAGCCACTACGAACGCTGGCGCCGGCCGCTGCTGCAGGCCGGGGTGGACCTGCACGAACTGCGGCCCGACCCGGCCATCCAGCGCGGCAGCGTGGAGATTGCACCGGTGCGCGGGCAGTTCACCGGCCTGCACACCAAGGCGATGGTCGTCGACCGCCGCTGGAGCTTCGTGGGTTCGATGAACATGGACCCGCGTTCTGAAACGCTGAACTCGGAGATGGGCGTCATCGTCGACAGCGAAGCGCTGGCCCGAACCCTGGCGGCGCAGGCCGAAGAGGACATGGCCGGCGCCAACAGCTGGCGCGTCACGCTGGACCCCGCCGGCGGGCTGCGCTGGACCAGCGACGCCAGCACCCTGACGCGGCAGCCGGCGCGCAGCGTCTGGCAACGCGTGGAGAACCTGTTCTTCAAGCTGCTGCCGCCGCGCCTGTACTGACCGCTCGCACGGACAGACCCATCGACGGCCCGCCCCCCATGCCCCTGCCCACCCGCACCCGCCTTCCACCCGCCACCCGGCCATGGCGGCGGGCACTGCGCGCGGCCGCCCTGACGGCAGCCTGCGCCGCCCTGGCCGGCTGTGCCGGCTTCGTGCCGCAACCGGGCCCGGCCGCCGACCTGCCCAGCCAAGGCAGCTACCGGCTGCTGACCACGCCCATCGTCGCCGTTGGCGACACCCAGGAACACGAATCCACCGGCTACCCGCTGCACGACAACGACAGCGCCGTCGACGCCTTCGTCGAAGTGGCGCAGCGCCCGCCAGAGCAGCCGCTGTTCGGCCGACGCGTGCTCGAATGGGCGCTGCAGCGACACCCCAGCGAGCCCTTCATCCACCTGGGCGACGTGATGGACCTGTCGTGCCGCTCGGAAGCCCAGCGCATGGGGCGCATCTTCGCCAACGCTGGCCGCCCGGGCGCGGTGCTGCCTGGCAACCACGACGGGCTGATGTTCGGCATCTACGGCTACGACGTGCTGGCCGCTTCGCTGGACGGCGACGCCCGCCACTGGAACCGCGCCTGCCGCCGCGGCGCAGCCGCCGAAGACGGGCGCCACAAGACCGGCAACGAAGCGCTGAGCAAGCGCGATTTCATCGCGCTTTACCTGCAACAGCAGGCGGCGATGCTCGGTTCTGCGCCGGGCCTGCAGCCCCCCGCGGCGGGCGCGCACCGGTTGAGCTGGCGCCACCCCGACCCCGGCGCCTTCGTCTCGGCGATCGAGGCCAAGCTGCTGGGCAACCACCTGTACGCCGACTCCTTCCTGGCCCAGCGCCTGGTGCTGCCGGCAGCCCCGGGCGCGAACCGTCGCGTCGTGCTGGTGGCGCTGGACACCAACCAGGCCGGCCAGCTCGTGGGCACCTGGGACACCCTGATGGGCCGCAGCCCCGGCAGCGCCGGCCATGTGCATTTCGACCAGATCACGGCCGTCGCGCCCTGGGTCGATGCGGCCATTGCCGCCGGCGACATCGTCGTCTTCGCCGGCCACCACCACTGGCAGTCGCTCGGCCTGCCCACGCGCCTGATGCTGCGCAAATTGATGTCGACGCTGAAGCATCCCCTGGTGTACCTGTCGGCGCACACCCACCGCGGCTTCTGGGCCGAGCACCGGGCGCTGGACAACCGGCCGCTGCTGGAACTGAACGTGAGCTCGCTGTCGGACTGGCCGGTGGCCTGGCGCCGCATCCATTTCGCCTACGACGACGCCAACCAGCGGCTGATGGTGCGCGGCGAGCTCATGCCCGGCGGCCCCCAGCCCGTGCGCAGCGACGCCGACCTGTTGGCCGCCTGGGAAGCCCAGACCTGTTCGCAGATCGGCCCGGTGCCCCCCGACTTCTACCGCTTCGACCGCGAACTGGTGCAGCGCCAGCGCAGTTCGCGGGGCAGCCTGTTCGAGTGGGCGGTGTCGGCGCTGGCGCCGGTGTGCGAGAGCTGCGAGCAGCCGCTGTACGCCCACGCCCAGAGCTACCAGGACGCGATGCTCCAGGCCATCGTGGAGCTGACACAGCACCTGGGCCAGGGCGCGCATGACCTGTACAACACCGGCCTGCCGGCCTGGTGCGGTGACAGCGACTTCGTCGACTGCGTGAAGTCGGTGCAGGGCCGTCGGCCGCAGGGCTTCGCCGACGAAGTGCTGCTGTTCCGCCAGAAGGCCGAGCTCGTCGACCGCCTGGGCAGCCACCTCGACGACCTGCGTTCACCCCAGGCCCAGGCCTACATGAGCTGCCGTGCGGTGCAGGCCGCGAAGATCGACTTCGACCTCACCGACGACAGCCGCAATTCGGGGCGCAGCGAAGCCAACCGCCGCGCCGAGCAGTTCTTCCGCGTCGAGGCCAGCGTGGGCATGAGATGAGGCGCCGGCTGGTGCTGGCGGCGGCCTGCGGCCTGGCCGGTTGCGCGCCGCTGCCGCGCCAGCCCGGGCCGGGGCTTGCGCCTGAAGAAGCCGAAAGCCCGCTGCACGTTCGCCTGCCGCTCGCACTGGCCGGGGTGAGCGATGAACGCCTGCGGTTCGCAGCCTTGTTCGAGCGCGAGCTGCGGCGAACGCAGACAGGGGGCGAGGCCACGGACATCCGGCCTTGGCTGCATGGCGTACCCGCCGTTCCAGCCACCGACCCGGCCTGGCTGCGACAGCTCGACGCACGGCTGGCCGTGCGGCGGGTACGCACCTCGGTGCTCATCGTGCCCGGCCTGTTCGGCGACTGCGTGGGTGACCAGTCGGTACCCTTCGGCGACGGCCTGACCCGTTCGCGAGCGAGCGAGGCCATCGAAAGCTACGCGGGCTACGCCGACCTGGGCCTGCACGGCCTGCGCATGGTGCCGCTGCCGGGCCGCGGCACGGCCGCCGACAACGGCGCCCTGCTGGCCACGGTGCTGCGCGCCGAAGCCCATCGCCCCGGTGTGGCGCGAGTCGTCGTGCTGGGCTATTCCAAGGGCCTGACCGACGCGCTGCACGCCATCGCCCGGCTGCAGGCCGAAGGCGGCGTGCCCCCGGCGCTGCAGGCCCTGGTGTCGGTGGCCGGGGTGGTGATGGGCACGCCCCTGGCGGACCAGTTCCAGGGCCTATATGCCGCCTGGTCACCCCACCTGCAGCCCGACGGTTGCTCGGCATCGGACGGCAGCGAGCTCGCCGACCTGACCCGGCGCGAACGCAGCCGCTGGCTGGCCGCGAACCCGCTGCCGGCGGGCCTGCAGCGCCACAGCCTGCTGGGCTGGGCCCGACCCGAAGAGATGGCACTGCCACTGCGCGCCACCCACGCCCTGCTCGCCCGCCACGACGAGCACAACGACGGCCAGCTGCTCGCCGGTGATGCCATCCTGCCCGGCAGCAGCCTGCTGGCCACCGCCCGCAGCGACCACTGGGACATCGCCCTGCCGCGCGACCGCCACCCCAGCCTGCTGGTACGCGGCATCGGCTCGGGCCGGCACTATCCGCGCGAGGCCTTGCTGAGGGCCACGCTGGCCTGGGTGGTGGCGCATTTGGTGTGATGGCGTTCGCCGCTGTGCTCGCGTCCCACCCCGGCAAGGCGGCCCGGTTGCCAGCTCGCACGCCGCTGGGCATCCGACACGGTCGGCCCAGGCCAGGCAGAGGTCGTGCAGGCTCGTCCTGGCCCTGGCATGCTCTGATCATGAACAATGAATCGGCGACTGTTGCCGAAGGCCGCCGGGTGCAGATCGGCATCGACCGGCTGCTGCCGCCGCTGGGCATGACGCACCTGCGTGGCGTCACCGACGCGCGCAGTGGCGCTTCGCTGCCGCTCATGCAGCGCCTGGGCCTGCTGGAGCGCCGCACATGAGGCGCGCCCGAGCCCACGTGTTCATCGCGACCTCGCTCGACGGCTTCATCGCGCGGCCCGACGGCAGCATCGACTGGCTGCTGCAGGCCCAGGCCACCGCCCCGGCCGGCGAGGACTTCGGCTACGCCGAGTTCATGGCCCGCATCGACGCGCTGGTGATGGGCCGCAAGACCTTCGAGACGGTGCTGGCCTTCGACCCCTGGCCCTATGCGACGCGGCCGGTGCACGTGATGTCGCGCCAGGCGACCCTGGGCATCCCAACCGCCTTGCAGCCCCAGGTGCAGCACAGCCGCCGGTCACCGCCGGAGCTGTTGGCCGAGCTGCCTGCGCAGGGCATCCAACGGGTGTACCTGGACGGCGGTGAACTGATCCAGGCCTTCCTGCACGACGACCTCGTCGACAGCCTGACCGTGACCCAGATCCCCGTGCTGCTGGGCCAGGGGCGACGACTCTGGGGCCCCTTGCCGGCCGACCGGCCATGGCGGCTGCAGGACGTTCGCCACTGGGACTGCGGCTTCGTGCAGACGCGCCATGGCCGACCCGACTGAACGGGCGACGGCCCTGCGCTGACGCCCGGCCTGACGCCGCACCTGCCGCCGGCCGGTTCACGGCAGCTTGTGCAGCACCAGCGGCAGCACGGCCGTCGCACCGGCCTCCCGCAGCAACGCCCCGGCCACGGTGAGTGACCAGCCGCTGCGGCTGCGCGCACCCACCAGCAGCAGCGGCCCTGCGGGCACGGCCACTTCCGGCTGCAGCACCAGGGCCCGCGCCAGTGCCGCCACCTTGGCGGCCGAGGCCAGGTCGTCGCCGGGCAGCGGCCCGGCCAGGTGCAAGGCGTCCAGCAGCGGCAGCCGGCCGGCAGCCGCCACATGGGCCGCCACCGATGCCGCCAGCTGCGGGCGCAGGGCGCACGGCATGGGCACCACCGCGACCGGCCTGTCGCCCCAGTGGCGCCGCCAGCGCGCCAGCACGGCGACCACGCCGTCCAGCACCTCGGCCGGCGCCGGTGCGTCGGGCCGATTGAACAGCGGCAGCAGGCTCTGGGCCCAGCCGGGGTCGTCGGCGAAGGCCAGTGCGCGGCCTTCGCTGCAGCCGGTGATGCGGCCCTTGCGCAAGGGCTTGCCCCCCGCGCCTGCGCCCGAAGGCCAGAGCTTGCGCGGCTCGATCAGCACGTCCTGCCCGCGCGCGAACACCCTCGCCGCGTCCAGCCGGGCGGCGCCCGGCTTCGCGCCAGGGCCGGGCAGCCGGCCCGTGCACACGCTGCAGCGCCCGCAGTCGCTGGGCGCCGGGTCGTCCAGCGCTTCCTGCAGGAAACGCATCAGGCAGCCGCGGCCGGCCGCGAAGGCCCGCATCAGACCCGCCTCGCGTTCGCGCACCTGCGCCAGCGCCTGCCAGCGCGGGGCGTCGAAGACCCAGGGCACGCCGGTAAGTTTCCAGTCCGAACCCTCGCGGGCCAGCACCTCGTCGACCGCCAGGATCTTCAGCAGGCCTTCGAGCCGGCCGCGGCGGATGGCGGTGGCGTTTTCCAGCTCCACCAGGGTCTTCGGGCCCGCGCCCAGCGCAACGAGGATCTGGCCCACGCGCACTTCGTCGGGCACGCCGGCGGTGGCGAAATAGGCCCAGATCTGCTCGTCGCTTTCGGCCGGCAGCAGCACGGCCACGGCGTCGTCCAGCGCCCGCCCGGCCCGGCCCACCTGCTGGTAATAGGCCACGGGTGAAGCCGGCGAGCCGACGTGGATGCAGAAGGCCAGGTCGGGCTTGTCGTAGCCCATGCCCAGCGCCGAGGTGGCCACCACGGCCTTGAGTGCATTGCGGCGCAGCGCATCTTCGATGGTCTGGCGCGCTTCGGTTTCCAGCGCACCGTGGTAGGCCGCCACCTCGAAGCCGCAGGACTTCAGGAAGCCCGCCAGGCGCTGCGCCTCGGCCACCGTCAGCGCATAGACGATGCCCGACCCGGCAAAGGCGTCCAGCGCGTCGGCCACCCAGGCGTAGCGCTCCAGGGCACCCAGCCCTGGCACCACCGCCAGGCGCAGCGACGAACGCGCCAGCGAACCGCGGAAGGTGAGCGCCTGTGCGCCGAGCTGCCGGCCGATGTCCTGCGTGACACGGTCGTTCGCGGTGGCCGTGGTGGCCAGCACCGGCGTGCCGGGGTCGATGCCCAGCAGCGTCTTGGCCAGGCGCTGGTAGTCGGGCCGGAAGTCGAAACCCCAGTCGGAGATGCAGTGCGCTTCGTCGATCACCACCAGCCCGGCCGCCGCCAGCAGCCCGGGCAGTCGCCTGGCGAAGCCGGGGTTGCCCAGGCGTTCAGGCGAGACCAGCAGCACGTCGATGCGGTCGCCGGCGATGTCGTCGAAGACGGTGTCCCAGTCGTCCAGGTTGGTGGAATTGACGGTGGCCGCGCGCAGCCCGGCGCGGGCCGCGGCGCTGACCTGGTCGCGCATCAGCGCCAGGAGCGGCGAGACGATCAGCGTCGGCCCCTTGCCCTCGGCGCGCAGCGCCGATGTGGCGGCCCAGTACACCGCCGACTTGCCCCAGCCGGTGGCCTGCACCACCAGCACGCGCGCACGTTGTTCGACCAAAGCCGCGACGGCCGCGGTCTGGTCGGCGCGCGGGCGTGCGGCGGGCCCGGCCATCGCGGCCAGGACGCGGTGCAGGTGGTGTTCAGCGGTGCTCATGCAGCGGGTTCAGGGCCGGGCTCGGCGCGGGCGTGGATTCGCTCCGCGTCCATTGTGAACCGCCGGTACGCTCATCTGCGCATGGCCGTCTTCTCCTGCACCGCAGTGCGCTACGGGACCGAAGCATGCACAAGCGGGGCGGCCGATGGACAGGGACGATCTTCGACGGTGAGGGCACCAAGGTCTTCCTGGCCGGCACCCGGTTCGAGTTCGCCGACACCGACACCCGCGTGCGTGATCCGGGCTCTGACAGCTTCGCCGTGGGCAGTGCCCTGGTTCGGCGATCTGCCAGGTCAGTCGTGCATCAGCTCAGCCACCAATCGCCTGACGATGTGCAGCGCCGGCGGCTCTGCGCGGCGTGACAAGGTGACGATGCCGAAACGAGCGGTGGCGGTCATGGCGGGCTTGAGCGTCAGCTCCGCCAGATCCGGGGCCGCGGCGCGGATGGCGATCAGCACCGCATCACTGTGGCGCACCACGTCGACCAGGCTGGGAATCTCTTCGCAGCGCAGCGTGACGCACTCGACGGGATGCGCGGCGGGCCCATAGCGTTCGACCAGGCTGCGCGCGACCTCGTCGCTCAACGGCGTCGACGCGATCGGATATTGACGGATGGCGTCGAATCGCAGCGGTCCCTTCCAGCGGGTCAGGGGGTGTTCGCTGCGCACCATGAAGGCGCCCCGCATTTCGACGAGGTTGGCCACCCGCAGGTCGGGCGCGGGCGACAGCGAGCGTGCATCGACGACCAGGGCGTCGAGTTCGCGCTCGCGCAGGCGGCGTGTCAGCACGTCGGTGGGGCCGCGTGCGACTTCGATGTGAATCGTCGGGTGCGATCTGGCCATCGTTCTGAGCAGCGGCGTCATCAGCATGGCGCCGGGTCCCGACCCCATGCCGATGCGCACGGTGCCTGATCGGCCGTCCCGCATCTGCTGCCCGCTGCCGGCCAGTTCGTCTGCGTCGAACACCAACTGCCGCGCGCGCTGCAGCGCCTCGACCCCGAAAGGCGTGAGCACGCTCTGCCGCCCGACGCGGTCGAACAGCGGCTGCCCGAGTTCGTCTTCCAGGGCCCGGATGCTGCGGCTGAGCGCAGGCTGGGTCAGGAACAGCGACTCGGCCGACTTGGTGAACGAGCCGCTCTGCGCCAGGGAGATGAGGTGTCGAAGCTGGACCAGCGTCATCGGGTTAACCAGAAATAAGCATGAGTCCAACTCATCATATCGACTCCAACAATGCATTGGACGCTGGAAGGTGCGCCTCTTACATTGGCTTGTCGACGTCCCATTCGCCACTGCCTGAAGGATTCGCCATGAGAAAGATTCAACGCTCGCTGACCCTGTTCGCCGGTTTGCTGCTGGGTGCCGCAGCGGCCTTGGCCCAGGGCGGACCTGTGAAACCCGTCAATCTGATGGTCCCGTACCCGGCGGGCGGTCCCTCCGACGCGATTGCGCGCATCTTCTTCAATCCGCTCGGCAAGGAACTGGGCCAGCAGGTGCTGGTGGAAAACCTGGGCGGTGTCAGCGGCGCCCTGGCTGCGCAAAAGGTGCTGGCGGCACCCGCCGACGGCCAATACATCTTCCAGGGTTCGCCCAACGAGGTCATCCTCTCGCCGCTGGCCAATGCTGCGGTCAAGCTCAAGACCGAGGACTTCCGACTGGTCCACCCCGTCGCTGACGCGGTGATGGTCTTCGTGACCCGCAAGGACCTGCCTGTCAACAGCGTTGACGAACTGATCGCGCTGGCGCGCAAGTCGGCCGACAGGCCGTTGACCTACGGCAGCGTGGGCATCGGCTCGCTCTATCACCTGATCCTCGAGAACGTGCAGGCCCAGACGGGCGTGAAGCTGGCGCACGTGCCTTACAAGGGCAATGCACCGCTGCTGCAGGACATCGCCGGCGGCCAGGTCGACTTTGCCGTGCTGGTGTACAGCGCGGGCATGGGTGCGCTGGCTGACCAGGGGCGACTGAAGGTGATCGGCCAGCTCGGGGCGCAGCGTTCGGAGCTGCTGAAGAACGTCCCCGCCGCCAACGAAAGCCAGGCGCTGAAGAATTTCTCCTACAAGATCTGGACAGGTTTCATGGTGCCCAAGAACACGCCCGAAGACGTGGTCGTGCGCCTGCATGCCGCCATCGGCAGGACCCTGCAGGACCCGGCGGTGCGGGCGCAGCTGGCAGCGCAGACGCAGCTGGCCGCAGCGCCGATGACGCTGACCGAATCGGCGAAGTTCTTCGACGCCGAGACCGCGCGCTACCGTGCGATTGCCAAGCAGATCAACCTGCAGCCGCAGTGAGGCGGGCGTGACCTATCTGCTGGACGCGTTGCAGGCCCGGGCCGGTGAGTTCATCAGCCTGCGCCGCGACATCCACCGCCACCCCGAACTGGCCTTCGAGGAACACCGCACCGCTGCCCTGGTGGCCGACAAGCTCGAGGGTTGGGGTTACGAGGTACGCCGGGGCATCGGCGGCACCGGCGTGGTCGGCACGCTGGTCCGGGGAACCAGTCCCCGGCGGCTGGGCATCCGTGCCGACATGGACGCCCTGCCCATCGACGAGGCCAGTGGCGCCAGCTGGGCCAGCGTGCATGCAGGCGTGATGCACGCCTGCGGGCACGACGGCCACACGGCCATGCTGCTGGCTGCGGCACGCCACCTGGCCGAGCACGGTGCCTTCGATGGCACGCTGCACCTGATCTTCCAGCCGGCCGAAGAAGGTGGCGGCGGTGCGCTGCGCATGATGGCCGACGGCCTGTTCGAGCGCTTCCCCTGCGACGCCGTCTTTGCCATGCACAACATGCCGGGCGTCGAACAAGGCCGTTTCGTGCTGCGAGACGGGGCCGCGATGGCGTCTTCGGACTATGCCACCATCACGGTCACCGGCCGGGGCGGGCACGGCGCCATGCCGCACCAGGCGGCAGACCCGATCGTCGCCGCGGCCAGCATCGTCATGGCGCTGCAGACCATCGTCTCGCGCAACATCGACCCGCTGCAGGCGGCGGTGGTGACCGTGGGCGCGCTGCACAGCGGCAAGGCGAACAACGTGATCCCGGCCAGCGCCACGCTGGAGCTCAGCGTGCGTGCGCTCGATCGCGACGTGCGCGCCACGGTCGAGCGCCGCGTCAAGGCCGTGGTGGCGGCGCAGGCCGAGAGCTTCGAAGTGCAAGCGCAGATCGACTGGCGGCCTGGCTACGCGGTGCTGGTCAACACGCCCGTCGAAACAGCCTTCGCGCGCCGGGTCGCCACCGAACTGGTCGGCGCCGACAGGGTGACAGCGCAGGGTCCGCCGCTCACCGGCAGCGAGGACTTCGCCTTCATGCTGGAGCGCGTGCCTGGCAGCTACCTGCTGATCGGCAATGGCACCGGCAGCAGCCCGGGCGCGGGCGGCTGCATGGTGCACAACCCCGGCTACGACTTCAACGACGACAACATCGCCACCGGCAGTGCCTTCTGGGTGCTGCTGGCGCAACGCTTCCTCACCGCCCAGGAGTCAGCCGCAACCAGATAGACGCTCCAACCCGCAGGAGAGCGCTCCGGCCGCGGCCGGAGCCACCGAAGGCGCAATCTCCCATGAACGCTCAGGTCCCGTACTGCACATCACCCTCGCCGTCTGGAGAGCCGTCACGCCCGTGACGCACCGAAGGAGCAAGGCCCGGCACCACCGCCGAGGCTGAATCTCTCAGGTACCGAGGACAGGGGGAGCGGCAACACGCAGCGCCTGCCACAGGACGCTGCGCTCAGCTCATCTCCGGGAGTTCTCCATGAAAGTCATCGTTCTCGGCGCCGGCCTGCTCGGCGTCACTTCGGCCTATTTCCTGCGTCAGCAGGGTCACGAGGTCAGCGTGATCGACCGGCAGGCCACGCCCGCGGCCGAGACCAGCTTCGCCAACGGCGGGCAGATCTCCGTCAGCCATGCCGAACCCTGGGCGAACCCCAGCGCGCCGCTGAAGGTGCTGCAGTGGCTGGGGCAGGAAGACGCACCCTTGCTCTTCCGCATCCGCGCCGACATGCGGCAATGGTTGTGGGGCCTGCAGTTCCTGCGCGAATGCACGCCGGCCCGCACACGCCGCAACATCGAGCAGATCGTGCGCCTGGGCGCCTACAGCCGCGACACGCTGCAGGCCCTGCGCCGCGACATCGGCATCGAGTACGAGCAGCGCACCCAAGGCATCCTGCACTTCTACACCAGCCAGAAGGAATTCGACGGCGCAGAAGGGCCGGCGGCGCAGATGCGCGAACTGGGCTGCGACCGGCGCGTGATCTCAGCCGACGAAGCGGTGAGGCTCGAGCCCGCACTGCGGCACATCCGCCCGCAACTGGCGGGTGCGACCTACACCGCCGAAGACGAGTCGGGCGATGCCAACCGATTCGCTCGAGAACTCGTCGCGCGCTGCCATGCCGACGGTGTGCAGTTCGTGATGAACCACACCGTGACCGCGCTGCGCGAGGTGGGTGGTCGCATCGACCACGTCGAGGCCACCGACGCCGAAGGCCGCTTCCAACGCGTGCGCGGTGATGCCTATGTGCTGGCCATGGGCAGCCTGAGCCCCCTGATCGCCGCACCGCTCGGCATCCGGCTGCCGATCTACCCGGCCAAGGGCTATTCGGTGACGATGCCGGTGAAGGACGCCTCGATGGCGCATCAGGTGTCGCTGACCGACGATGAATACAAGCTTGTCTTCTCGCGATTCACCACCTTGCCGAAACCTTCGGCGCCGGGCGGCGACCGACTGCGCATCGCCGGCACGGCGGAGTTGAACGGCTATGACCGCGACCTGAATCGCGTTCGCTGCGAAGCGATCGTCAAGCGCACCGAGGAACTGTTTCCCGGCGCTGGCGACACCGGGCAGGCCCAGTACTGGACTGGCTTGCGGCCGGCCACGCCGTCGAACGTGCCGATCATCGGCCGCTCGAAGCTGGCCAACCTGTATCTGAACACGGGCCACGGCACGCTCGGCTGGACCCACGCCTGCGGCTCAGGCAAGAGTATCGCGCGCATCGTCAGCGGGCTGGCGCCGGAGCTCAGCTTCGCGTTCACCGGCCAGGATCACTCCACCACGAAGAGCGGCTTGATCTGAGTCAGGCAACTGCTGTTGGGCGCTCCTGATTAGCGATGAAGTTCAGCAACCCTGATCCCGCACTCCGGACGCCTGGGTGCGCGGACCAGCGCGCACAGAAGGCCGTTCAGGATGGCCCGCAAGTCGTAGCGCCGGTT
>JANOBX010000023.1:0-18808 GCA_031411875.1 Burkholderiales bacterium
GCGAAGAACACCACGCCGATGCTCGCCAGCAGCGCGTATTTCAGCAGGGTGAAGGGCCGTTCGGTGAAGCCGACGTAGAGCATGCCCACCGGCCGGCCCAGGGCGTCGGCCACGGGGGGGTTGGGCGAGACGGAACACGCGTTGACGACGAAGGCCCGGTCCAGCCAGGTGCTGCCGCGGCCGAGCACGGCGTCACGCACGGCCTGCGAGACGCGGGTGCCGATGGCGCGGTCGGTGCGGCCCTGCGTGTCGGCGAACAGGCGAACGTTGGTGGAGATGCGCACGTCGTCCAGGAACAGCGTGGCCGTGCCACGGCTGCCGAAGGGCAGGCTGCCTTCGGGGTAGACGATGCCGTTGATGTGGTCGATGAAGCCCAGGTTGCGGTTGAGCAGCATGCCGCCCTGCACATGGCCGAGCAGACGGCCTGCGCTGTCGCGCACGGCATGGGTCGACAGCAGCACCATCGCCCGGCCTTCCTGCAGGCGCTGGGTGGGTGCGGCGTTGCGCGTGCTCAGCAGCGGCACGGCGACCCGGCCGGCCAGCTCGGGGCCCAGAGCCCGAGCCTGGATCGGGTCCAGCACCTCGACGCTGGTGCGGTCGTTGCCCGGTGCATGCGGTGCCAGGGTGCTGCCAGGCACCGGGCCGCTGCGGTGCGTGGCCAGCAGTCGGCCGTCGGGCGCGTACAGGTGCAGAAAGTCGAGTCCCTCGCGGTCGCGCAGCGTCTCCAGCAAGGCGGTCCAGTCCGGCTCGCTACGAGGCGGCGCCAGGGTCTCGTGCAGGCGTCTGGACTCGGCCACGGCCGCCGTGCTGGCGCCGACCTCGCCCAGCACGCGTTCGAAGTAGCCGTTGGCCACGGCCAGGTCGGAGCGCACCTTGGTCACGAGCAGCTGGTCCAGCGCCACGCTGCCCCACCACAGCAGCAGCAGCCCCAGCAGCGGCAGCACCACCAGCAGCGGCAACAGCACCATGGCCAGCAGCTTGCGGCGGATCGACAGTTGCGCAAAGGCCCGGCCGCCGCGCCCGAGCGCGTGCCCGGCGGTGCTCCCCCCTGTCATCAGGCCCAGTCGGCGGCGCGCCGCTCGAGCGTGCGGCGCGAGATGCCCAGCAGCTGCGCGGCACGTGTCTTGTCGCCGCCCACCTGCGCGAGCACGGCCAGGATGTGGCGCTTTTCCAGGGTGTGCAGGTCCACCGGGCTGGCATCGGGCGGCTCGCTGCCGGCGGCCTGTGCCGCGGGGGCGGGCAGCACGGATGCCGGCCGCCCCGCCACCACCTCCGGCGCCCGGCGCGACAGGCCCTGGTACAGCGCCGACACGTTCAGCGCACCGACGATCAGCGAGCGTTCGAGCAGGTTGCGCAGTTCACGCACATTGCCCGGCCAGTCGTATTCGCACAGATAGCGCATCTCGTCGCTGCTGATGTCGATGGCCGGCACCCCCAGGCGCGGCGCCAGCGTGTCGATGAAGTGGGCCACCAGGGCCGGGATGTCTTCCTTGTGCTGGCGCAGCGGCGGCAGCCGGATGTCGACCACCTGGAGCCGGTAGTACAGGTCCTTGCGAAAGCGGCCGGCTTCCACCTCGGCCGCCAGCGGCCGGTTGCTGGCCGCCACGATGCGCACCGAGACCGGAATCTCCTGCTGGCTGCCGGCGGGCCGCACGCGGCGGCTCTCCAGCACGCGCAGCAGGCTGGCCTGGACGCTGGCCGGCAGCTCGGCCACTTCGTCCAGGAACAGGGTACCGCCCTGGGCATAGATGAACAGGCCGTCGCGGGGCGCGCTGCCGTCTTCCTGCCGGGCCTGGCCGAAGAGCTCGCGCTCCAGCAGGGCCGGCGACGCGGTGGCGCAGTTCACCGGCACGAACGGTCCAGCGGCCTGCAGCCCCAGCTCGTGCAGTGCCTGCGCCGCGAGCTCCTTGCCGGTGCCGGACTCGCCGGTCAGCAGCACCGTGCTGTCGACCCCGGCGACGCGCTGCAGCGCCGCCTGCACGCCGCGGATGGCCAGCGAAGAACCCACGAACACGTCGGCCGGCCGCGTGCGCTGCTGCAGCGCCCGCCGCAGCAGGAAGTTCTCGCGCTTCAGGCGCGCCCGGTCCAGGCCGTGCTTGCAGGCGTTGAGCACCTGGGTCACGCGGAAGGGCTTGAGCAGGAAGTCGCCGGCGCCGGCGCGCAAGGCCTCGATGGCGGTGTCCAGGTCGGCAAAGGCGGTGATGAGCACGACCTCGCAGGAATTGCCTTCCTCGCGCATGTCCTTCAGCAGGTCGAGGCCGCTGCGGCCGGGCAGGGTGATGTCGAGGATGACGAGGTCGAAGCGGTGCTGCAGCAGCAGCGCCTGCGCCTCCTCGGCCGAGCCGGCTTCCATGACGAGGCGGACCCGCGAGGCCAGCGTCTTGGTCAGGAAATTGCGCATGCCCGGCTCGTCGTCCACCACCAGCACGGCGGCCAGCGGCCAGCCATCGGCCAGGGTCGGGGCAGTCGGCTCGCTCATGCGGCGATTGTAGAAAGCGCGGGCGGAAACCCCGGGGCTTGATCAGCCCAGCAAATGGGTCGGTTCGGCAGATGATTTGGACAGCGTGGCCTCCGGTGTCGATAGTCGGGCTTGCGTCCGAGCCGGGGCGCGCCTGCTGTGCCATGCCGCGTGAACCATCCCGTCATTCCCATCGCCGTCCAGGCCCTGGAGGGCCCCAGCGCCCAGCGCCGCCGTTCCCAACCCCGCGGTCGCCAGGTCGACGCGCAAGCGCTCGCGGACGTGCAGGCGGCGCTGAAGCTGCCTGCCGGCACCCCGCTGCGGCGGGAACTGCTCATCGAATACCTGCACGGCATCCAGGATCATTTCCGCCAGCTCTCGGCCCCGCATCTGGCGGCGCTGGCGCAATGGATGGGCCTGGCGCAGACCGAGGTCTTCGAGGTGGCCAGCTTCTACCACCACTTCGACATCGTGCGCGAAGAAGAAGAGGGCCAGATCAGCCCGGCCCCGGCGCTGACGGTGCGGGTGTGCGACGGCCTGGCCTGCCAGCTGGCCGGCGCCGACGCGCTGCTGCAGCGCCTGCCAACGATCTTGGGCCAGGCGGTGCGTGTCATTCCCGCACCCTGCATCGGCGCCTGCGACCGCGCTCCGGCGGTGCACGTGCACCAGCATCTGGTGGCGCCAGCGCACGCCGAAGCTGTGCAGGCGGCCGTGGTGGCCGGGCGCGTGCGCGCCGACGCCCCCGGGCACCTGCCCCTGGCCGGCTATCTGGCACAGGGCGGCTATGCGCTGCTGCGCGACTGCCTGGAAGGCCGGCGCTCCGTCGACAGCCTCATCACCACGCTCGAACAGGCCGGCCTGCGCGGCCTGGGTGGCGCGGGTTTTCCGTCGGGCCGCAAGTGGCGCATCGTGCGCGAACAGCCGGCACCGCGCTGGATGGCGGTGAACGTCGACGAAGGCGAGCCCGGCACCTTCAAGGACCGCTGGTGCCTGGAAACCGACCCGCACCGCTTCCTGGAAGGCATGCTGGTGGCGGCCTGGGCGGTGGACGCGGTGTGCGTGGTGATCTACCTGCGCGACGAATACCACGGCGCGCGCGAAGCTCTGGAAGCAGAGCTTGCGGCCATCGCCGCATCGACTGAATTTGCCGGCCTGAGCCTGCCGAGGGTGGAACTGCGCCGCGGCGCCGGGGCCTACATCTGCGGCGAGGAAAGCGCGATGCTGGAATCCATCGAAGGCAAGCGCGGCATGCCGCGCCTGCGCCCGCCCTACGTGGCGCAGGTGGGCCTGTTCGGCCGGCCGACGCTGGTGCACAACCTGGAGTCGCTGTACTGGTTGCGTGAACTGGTCGAACGCGGTGGCGACTGGTTCGCGGCGCAGGGCCGGCACGGGCGCAAGGGCCTGCGACGCTACTCGGTGTCGGGCCGCGTGAAGAACCCTGGCGTGAAGCTGGCACCCGCCGGCATCAGCCTGCAGGAACTGGTCGACGAATACTGCGGCGGCATGCTCGAAGGCCACAGCCTGTATGCATACCTGCAGGGCGGCGCCTCGGGCGGCATCCTGCCCGCCAGCCTGGCCGACGTGCCGCTGGACTTCGACACCCTGCAGCCCCATGGCGCCTTCATCGGCTCGGCCGCCGTCATCGTGCTGAGCGAAAGCGACCACCACCGTGACCGCGCCATCGACGCCGCGCGCAACCTCATGCAGTTCTTCGAACACGAAAGCTGCGGCCAGTGCACCCCCTGCCGCGCCGGCACGGCCCAGGCCAACCAGCTGATGGCCACCGACCGCTGGGACACCGCGCTCATGGCCGAACTGTCGCAGGTCATGCGCGACGCCTCCATCTGCGGCCTGGGCCAGGCGGCGCCGAACCCGATGGACTGCGTGATCCGCTATTTCCCGCACGAATTGAGCTGAACCCCGGACACCCCATGAACGCCATCACCCAAGCCGAACGCGCGCGGCTCGAAGCCCGCGAAGTGAAGTTCATGCTCGACGGCCGCGAGGTCTGCGCCCGCGAAGGCGAGACCCTGCTCGACGTGGCCGACCGCGAAGGCGCCGCGGTGCCGCGCCTGTGCCACGCCGACGGCCTGACGCCGGCCGGCAACTGCCGCTCGTGCGTGGTGGAAGTGGCCGGCGAACGCACCCTGGCGGCTTCCTGCTGCCGCGCCGTGCAACCCGGCCTGCAGGTTCAGACCGCCAGCCCGCGGGCGCGCAGCGCGCAGCGCATGGTGGTCGAACTGCTGCTGGCCGACACCCGGGCGGCGAGCCTGCCTGCCGGCAACGAACTGACGCACTGGGCCGACGAGCTCGGCGTGCCCACCGCGCCTGCGGCCAGCCGCTTCATGGCCCGCGCCGCCCATGCGCCCGACCCCAGCCACCCCGCCATCCACTTCAACGCCGACGCCTGCATCCAGTGCACACGCTGCCTGCGCGCCTGCCGCGACGAGCAGGTCAACGACGTCATCGGCCTGGCGCTGCGTGGCTCGCAGGCCAGGATCGTGTTCGACCAGGCCGACCCCATGGGCGCTTCGAGCTGTGTGGCCTGCGGTGAATGTGTGCAGGCCTGCCCCACCGGGGCGCTGTCCTCCAAGGCCATGCCCGAACCCGTGGTGGCCGACCAGAAGGTCGATTCCCTGTGCCCGTATTGCGGCGTGGGTTGCCAGGTCACCTACACCGTGAAGGACGACGCCATCGTTGACGTGCAGGGCCGCGACGGCCCGGCCAACGAAGGCCGGCTGTGCGTGAAGGGCCGCTATGGCTACGACTACGCGCGCAACCCAGAACGCCTGACCGTGCCGCTGGTGCGCCGCGCTGGCGCACCCAAGCAGCCGGGCCGCGTGCTCGCGCCGCACGAGGTGGCCGAAGTCTTCCGTGAAGCCAGCTGGGAAGAAGCGCTGGCGCTGGCCGGCGGCGGGCTGGCGCGCATCCGCGACACCCATGGTGGCGGTGCGTTGGCCGGCTTCGGTTCGGCCAAGGGCAGCAGCGAGGAGGCCTATCTCTTCCAGAAACTGGTGCGGCTGGGTTTCGGCACGCACAACGTCGACCACTGCACGCGGCTGTGCCATGCGTCCAGCGTTGCGGCGCTGCTCGAGGGCCTGGGCTCGGGCGCGGTGAGCAACCCGGTCAAGGACGTGATGAACGCCGAGGTGGTGTTGATCATCGGTGCCAACCCCACGGTCAACCACCCTGTGGCCGCCACGTGGATCAAGAACGCCGCGCAGAAGGGCACCCAGCTCATCCTGCTGGACCCGCGCCACAACGCGCTGACACGCCACGCCCATCGCCATCTGCGCTTCAAGCCGGGTGGCGACGTGTCGCTGCTGAACGCGATGATGCATGTCATCGTCACCGAGAACCTGGTCGACCGCGAATTCATCGCCGCCCGCACCGAGGGCTTCGAGGTGCTGGCCGAACACCTGAAGGCCTTCAGCCCCGAAGCCATGGCGCCGATGTGCGGCATCGAACCCGAGGCCATCCGCGAGGTGGCCCGCCTGTTCGCCACCAGCCGTGCTTCGATGATCCTTTGGGGCATGGGCGTCAGCCAGCACGTGCACGGCACCGACAACGCGCGCTGCCTGATCGGCCTGGCACTGATGACCGGCCAGATCGGCCGCCCCGGCACCGGCCTGCATCCGCTGCGCGGACAGAACAACGTGCAGGGAGCGTCGGACGCGGGCCTGATCCCCATGATGTACCCCGACTACCAGCGCGTGACCGACACCGGCGCCCGCGCCCGCATGGCCCGCGCCTGGGGTGTTGCCGAAGAGCGCTTGAGCCTGCAGCCCGGCCTGACCGTGGTGGAAGTGATGCACGCCGCCAGCGCCGGCCGCCTGAAGGGGCTGTACGTGATGGGCGAGAACCCGGCCATGAGCGACCCCGACGCCAATCACGCCCGCGAAGCCCTGGCGGCGCTGGAGCTGCTGGTGGTGCAGGACATCTTCATGACCGAAACCGCCTGCCTGGCCGACGTGGTGCTGCCGGCCAGCAGCTTCGCCGAGAAGACCGGCAGCTTCACCAACACCGACCGCACGGTGCAGTTGGCGCGACCGGCGCTGAACCCCCCTGGGCAGGCGCGGCAGGACATCGCCATCCTCATCGACCTGGCGCGCGAACTGGGGCTGGACTGGTCGGCCTACGGCAACCCGCACGCCGACGCACCGGCGGTGGTGGGCGCGGTGTTCGACGAGATGCGCCGCGCCATGCCCAGCATCGCCGGCATCACCTGGGCCCGGCTCCAGGCCGAGGACGCCGTCACCTACCCCTGTGAAAACGAGGGCGACCCGGGCGAACCGGTGGTGTTCACCCAGAGCTTCCCCACGCCCAGCGGACGCGGCCGTTTCGTGCCAGCCGGCCTGGTGGCCAGCGCCGAACTGCCCGACCTGGACTACCCGCTGGTGCTGAGCACCGGCCGCCAGCTCGAACACTGGCACACCGGCAGCATGACCCGGCGCAGCCAGGTGCTGGACGCGCTGGAACCCGACCCCATCGCCTGGATGCACCCGGGCGACATGGCGCGCGCCGGGGTGCAGGCCGGCGACACGGTGACGCTGGAGACGCGCCGCGGCAGCGTCTGCCTGTATGCCCGCGCCGACGAAAGCGCGCAGCCCGGCATGGTCTTCGTGGCCTTCTGCTGGGCCGAGGCGGCGGTCAACGAGCTGACGCACGGCGCGCTGGACCCGGTGGCGAAGATCCCGGGCTTCAAGGTCTGCGCCGTGCGCGCGGTGGCGGGTGGGGTGGTGGGCGAGCACGTGCGTGCCATGAACTGAGCGTCGTCGAGGCCAACCCGTGTTTCCACGGGTCGTCTGCGCGCGGCGCAAGAAAGTACAAGCCATCCCCCAACGGGCTGGCTAGACTTTTTGACTGTGACTTGTGTCACGTCGCGCCCTCCCTCAGACCACCCGGGAACCCCACCATGATCCAGAAGCTTTGCCGACCCTTGGCTGCCGCAGCCGCCGCAGCCTTGCTGGCCGGACCCGCAGCCGCGCAGACCGCCCAGGACCCCAGCGCCGCATCGCTCAATGCCACGGCCGGACCCTTGAGTGTCGCGACGCAATCGGTGTCGTCGTTTTCAGCCCGTGGGTTTGGCGGCGGCACGATCTATTACCCCGCCGCCGCCGGCCGCTACGGCGTGGTCGCCATCAGCCCCGGCTTCACCGCCACCCAGTCGAGCATTGCCTGGCTGGGCCGTCGCATGGCCAGCCATGGCCTCGTCGTCATCACCATGAACACCAACAGCACGCTGGACCAGCCCGCCAGCCGTGCCAACCAGCTGATGGCCGCCTTGAACCATGTGGTCGGCGCCAGCGGCGCCACGGTCCAAAGCCGCGTCGACGCCCAGCGCCGGGCCGTCGCCGGGCATTCCATGGGCGGTGGCGGGGCGTTGATTGCTGCGCGCGACAACGCCACCCTGAAGGCGGCGCTGCCGCTCACGCCCTGGAACACCAGCACCAACTTCTCGGGCGTGCGCGTTCCCACCCTGATCGTCGGCGCAGACGGCGACACCGTGGCCTCGGTGGCCGTTCACTCGCGGCCCTTCTATGCCAGCCTGCCGGCGGGAACCCTGAAGGCCTACGCCGAGCTCAACGGGGCCAGTCACTTCACGCCGAACAGCACCAACACCCCCATCGGCCGCTACAGCGTCACCTGGATGAAGCCCTTCGTCGACAACGACAGTCGCTACTCGACCTTTCTCTGCGGCCCGGAACACCAGGCCTACGCCACAGCGGCGGTGTTCGATCGCTACCAGAACAACTGCCCTTATTGAGCTTCGGCCAGACTTGTGAGCTCGACGAAGGGGGCCTTGGCTGCGGTGGTGGTGGCAGGTGCAGGCGCAGGCCTCTGGCTGTGGCATGAAGCCCCGCCGCCAGCGCCACCGGCCAGCAGCCGAGTGGCGGCGCCGGCAGCCCTGACGGCGCAGGCTCCGTCGCCGGGTTCGGCCCAGGGACCGGCGTCGGCGCCCGCGCCAGTGTCGCCGGCCTCGGAGGCGGCGCCAGCCCCGGTGCCCGGCGCGCGAAGCGCCGGCGGCGTGTTCGAGAGCGACGCTTCCGGGCAACTGATCGTCGACGAACGCATGCGTCTGGCGGTGGAGGCCATGGCGGGCCTGAACCCGGCCGATGCCCTGCCCGACCTGATCTCGGCCGAGGTGCAAGGGCTTCCCGCGCCTGCCGCGGCCCAGGCGCGTGAACTGGCCCAGCGCCTGGACGCCTACCAGACCGCTGCCCGGGTCATGTTTCCCCCGGGCCAGGCGCCGCTGGTGCCGCAGGAGGGTCTGGCCGAACTCGACAATCTGGTGTCCTTGCGCAACAGCTATTTCGGTGCCGAAGCGGCGCGGCGCATGTTCGGCGCCGACGAAGCCGTCACCCGCCGCCTGTTGCAGCTGATGGCTGCCGACACCGCCAGCACGCTGTCCATGGAAGACAAGGCCATGCGCGCGCAGGCGCGATACGACCAGGAAAGAGCTTCGGCACCACCGGCCAGATAAGCCGCTGCGGCATAACATCCCGGGTCTGTGGACGTCCGATCCATCGCGGACGCGTTCCACCGGAACCAGGAACGAGGCCTTGCCATGCAGTCGCCACATGCCGCTCCAGCCCGCATCCGCCTGATGGGCGACAGCTTCCTGTACACCAGCCCCGGCATCGTCAGCCGCGCCTGCCGGCATGCGGTTTCGTTGATCTTCTCTGCAGGCCACGAGCCGGTCGAGGTGCAATGGCACGAAGGCTGCACCCGTTCACGTTCGCTGATCGTCGGGCCCTTCGTCAGCCGCGTGCTGAATGCGCTGGAAGTGCCCTTCGTCCTGCTGGACCTGGAGCCCAGCCACCCGAACTTCCGCCATTTCGCACTGGCCCCTGCGAGCGCCAGCGTGCAGGCGCTGGACCTGCCCGAAGCCCGGCCCCTGCACCAGCTGGCGCTGGACTTCCGCGACGGAGCCCTGGCCGGCCGCGCGCTCGACGCACGTCTTCGCCATTCGCTCCAGGTCCTGGCCGATGCCTGGTTCGATCCAGGTCCCATCGACCAGCGCGTGACGGACATGATGCGCTCCATCGACAGCCGTGCCTGCACCTCGCTGGAGGCCCTGGCCCAGGCGCAGTCGCTGTCGCTGTCGCTGACGCAGGCATCGCGACTGTTCTCGGCGCAGGTGGGCATTCCCTCGCGGGCCTATGCCGTGGCCGCGAAGGTTCGCGCGGCCAGCCGCTACATGGGCAGCGGTCGCAGTCTCACCGAAGTGGCGCTGGCGGCCGGGTTCGCCGACTCGGCGCATTTCGCCAAGGTCTGGCTGCGCAGCTATGGCGCACCGCCGTCCAGGTACTTTCCGGCCCAGCGCACGGCCGTCGACGCCTGGGGTCTGCGCAGCCACTGAAGCCCTGCGCCTCAAGCTTCGCGACCCCTTGGCTTGCCCATGTGTCTAAGTGTACTATAGTACCAAGACACATAGACACCACGCATGGCCACCGACTTCTCCTTCAGCATCCAGACCGGATCGGCCGAGCCCATCTACCGGCAGCTGGTGGAACACGTGCGCCGCCGGGTGGCGAGCGGGCAGATCAAGGCCGGCGACGAGATTCCTTCGGTGCGTGAACTGGCGCAGCAGCTGGCCGTGCACCCCATGACCATCAGCAAGGCCTACAGCCTGCTGGAAGCCGAGGGCCTGCTGGAGCGCCGGCGCGGCCTGGCCATGCGCGTGGCGCCGCAGCACCGGCGCGCCCAGCCCGCCGCATCGCGCATCGAGCTCTTGCGACCCGCCCTGGTCCGCGCCGCGGCCGAGGCGCGACAGCTGCAGTTGCCCAAGCGAACGGCACTGAAGCTGTTCGAAGACATCCTGGACGAGGGAGAACCCACATGAACCAGCACCTGGTGGACACCACATCACCCAGCGTCGAGATCACCGGCGTCAGCCTGGCCTACAGCGGCGGGCCGCCGGTGCTGCGCGACCTGGACTGGCGCTTGCTGCCGGGCCAGGTGGTGGGCCTGCTGGGCCGCCACGGCGCGGGCAAGACCTCGCTGTTGGAGGCGCTGCTGGGGCTGCGCGAGACGCAGACGGGGTCGGTGCAGGTGTTCCGGCAACCGGTGTCGCAGCTCGACGACGTGGCGCGGGCCCGCATCGGCTACGTGCCGCAACAGTCCGACCTGTTCGAGACCTTCACGCCGGCGCAGCTGCTGGCCTATTTCAGGAGCTTCTACCCACGCTGGAACGAGGCCAAGGTGGATGGGCTGATGTCGCGCTGGGCCATCGACCGCCACAAGCGCATCGCCAAGCTCAGCGTCGGGCAGCAGCAGCGGCTGTCCATCATTCGCGCCCTGGCGCACGACCCCGACCTGCTGGTGCTCGACGAACCCGTGGCCAGCCTGGACCCCGCCGCCCGGCGCGACTTCCTGCGCGAGCTGGTCGACGGCGTGCTGGAACGCGGCACCACGGTGGTGTTCTCGACCCACATCCTGTCGGACCTGGAGCGGGTGGCCTTCAATCTGGCCTTCATGAACGGGGGTCGCATCGCGCTGCAGGCGCCGCTCGACGAATTGCTGGAAGAAGTGCGGGTGCTGTCGGGCACCACCGCCGAGGTTCAGGCGCTGTTGCAGCGTCTGGGCGCGTCCAGCCTGAAGCGCACGCCGCTGGCGGGCGGTCGTGAACGCGTGATGGCGCGGCTGCCGGCCGGTGTACGGCTGCCCGCCGACGCCCACGCCGACGGCGTGACGCTCGAAGACCTGTTCATGGAGCTGACGTGATGCGCGGTGTGTCGCAACAGGTGGGGGTGATGCTGCGGGCGCCTTGGCAATGGCGGCGCAACGAGGGTGCCTGGGCGCTGGCCGGTTTCGGCCTGATGGTCCTGCTTGCCTTGGCGACGGCCTTGGCCGCGCTGGCCTGGGTGCCCTGGCCGCAGGCCGGTTTCATCGTCGGCGTGATAGCGGCCGTCGTGCTGATGAGCTCGTGGGGCCTGCAGTTCTCGACCCTGCTGCGGCTGGATCACCCGCATCTCGCGCACTTGCTGCCGGGCCATGGGCGCGCCCTGCGCACAGCCGCCCTGACCCTGTGGCTGCTCGGCGTGGCCTTGTCCACCGCCGGCGTGCTGCTCATGGCCAGGGGCTTGTTGGGGCTTGGCAACCTGCCGGTGCTTGTGGTGGCCCTGGCAGCGGGCGCGACGCTGCTGTGGTTGGCGATGGCGTTGCGCTGGTGGTGGATGTGGGGCCTGATCTGGCTGCCCCTTCCGGTGCTCGATGTGTTCGGGCTGTGGTCGCGTCTCGAGCCCGCCTTGGCACTGCTGCGCGGGCTGTGGCAGGCCCAGCCCGTGCTGTGGACGGTGGTGGCCCTGACCGGCATGGGCGTCGCCCTGTGCAGCCTGTTCGGCCAGGCCGATGCGGCCCACGCACGCGCCTACGCCAGCCGCGAGCGCCTGCGCAGGATCGCCGCGGCCGGTGCTGCCGGACAGCGGCCGCCGCTGGCCACCTACGGCCGTTGGGGCGAGGTGCTGGGCAGCCCTTTTCAGGCGCTTGCCGATGGCTGGCTGGCGAACGTCCTGCGCAGCGCCAGCCTTCAGCCGGCGAGCGTGATGGCACGTGCAGACCTGGTGCTCCAGGGTCAACAGCACTGGCTGCGGCAGCTGGCTGCCCTGGCGCTGTTCCAGGTGGTGGTCGTCATCGGCGTGGCGCTGCTGACCGCCCTGCTGGGCGAGGACGTGGCCGTGGCCTTCGAGCTTGGTCACATAGGACTGGGCATCGGTCTGTTGAGCATGGCGATTGGCCCGCTCCTCAACCCCGCGGGCGCGCTGTGGCTGACCCGACGTGAACAGGCCCTGCTGGTGCTGCTGCCGGGCATGCCGCAGGGCCCGGGGCTGAACCGGCTGCTGGCGCGCCGGCAGCTGCGCCAGTTCCTGCTCATGTGGCTGGCTGTGCTTCCCGCCTTCCTGGGCATGGTCTGGTGGAGCGGTGCGCCCCAGGTGCTGGGGTTCCTGGGCGCGGCGCTGCCGCTCAGCGCCCTGATGTGGCGGGACACGTCGCGCCTGCAGACGCCGACCCAGCTGACGAGCTTTCTGCCCTACCTGCTGTTCATCGGCCTGGGGCTGCTGTCGATGGTGTTCCTGCGCTCGCAGCCCACGCTGCTCTGGCCCTGGGCCTTGGCCTGTCTGGCGCTGACCGTGGCCCTGCTGTCCTGGCGCTGGCGTGGCGTGTCGCATTGGCCCCAGTCGCTGCCAGCCGGGAGGCGGTGAGCTCGGCCTGGAGGCCGTCTACGCCGGCTTGCCGAACCCGCCTTCCACCCAGCCCTGTGCGCTGCGCGCATTCAGCTTGAAGCCGGCCGCCACGCGGCGGCTGGCGGTGGTGTCGCCATCGGCGTTGACGGCGCTCAGCAGCGCATGCGGGTCGTCGTCGTCGGGCACGATGTCCAGGTTCACCTGCCAGCGCGCACCGCCTGCCGTGACCGTCACGCTCTGGTGCAGGCGGGCATGTTCCTGCTGTTCTTGCCGGCGCACGAACTCGCTGGCGGTCTTCACCAGGGTGTGGAAGGCGTTGGTGTCCAGCGGCTTGGGGTTCTTCTTGTCGCGGCCCATGGTCCAGGGGCCGATCAAGGCGGGTTCCGACGCGCCGATCTTGCTCATCGCCACGGCCCAGCCCTCATCGTCCTCGTTCTTGATCACGCGGGCGGTCCAGCCGTAGTCCTGCCACAGCCGGGGTTCCTTGATGGTTTCTGGCGTGTCGTCGTCGGGGTTCATCGTTGCAACTGCTGCAGGTCGGCCAGGGTGTTGGCGTTGAAGAATGCGCTGGCGTCGTCGAACGGAACCTCCACGCAGCGGTGCTGGCGCATCCAGACGGCGATCTTGCGTTCACCCTGGTGCAGGTAGGCCACCAGGCTTTCGAGCAGGTCGCTGCGGACCAGCGCGAACACGGGCTGAGCGCGCTGCTCGCCGTCTTCCAGCGTCGACGCCATCGCCACCTCGGCGTCGGCATCGGCCAGGCCGCTGGCCAGCCGGGCCGCCAGGTCGTCGGGGAAGTGGGGGGTATCGCAGGGCACGGTCAGAAGGTAGGGCGTGTCGCAGTGCTCCAGCCCGGCCAGCAGGCCGGCGAGCGGGCCCGGGAAGTCGGGCAGGGGGTCGGGCCACACCGGTGCGCCCATGGCTTCGTAGGCGGCCAGGTTGCGGTTGGCGTTGATCATCAGCTGCCCCACCTGCGGCTGCAGGCGCAGCAACGCGTGCAGCGCCAGTGGCAGGCCCTGGTGGTTCTGCAGGCCCTTGTCGACGCCGCCCATGCGCGTGCCGCGGCCGCCGGCCAGCACCAGGCCGGTGATGTCTTCGCTGGCGATCTTCATGTTTCCAGCAGGTCGAAACCCTGCACCTCGATGTCGATGAAGGCCTGCGTGAACGCGGCCAGCTGGCGCCACAGCGCAGCCCGGGGGTGGGCGGCGACGGAGGCGCACAGGTCGGGCAGCCAGGGCTGCACATGCGCGCGGAAGAAGCGCCGCTGCTGTTCCAGGTTGCACACTCCCAGGTCGTCGCCGGCGATCAGGTAGCGCATGACCTCGAACACATAGGCCACGTGGTCCTCGGTCTCGCTGTTGGCGATGTCGCGCGTGAGGCCCAGGGCGGCCAGGTCGGTGCGCAGCTGTGCCAGCGGCTTCTCGTTCAGGAAGCCGGCCAGGTAGAAGGAACCGTAGACGAAGATCTCGGGCTTGCCCACGCCCTGGAACAGGGCCACGAACTCGTCGCGCGCATCGGCCAGCGGGGTGGTGCGGAAGGCCTCCACCAGCTCGGACCAGGGCCCTTCGAGCAGTGCGCCGGGTTCGGGTGCCTGCGTCACCGCCACCGCGAACTGCTGCTGCAGCGCGGCGTCGGGTGGCGCCATCCACAGCCGGGCGAGCAGGCCGTAGAGCTCGGCGCGGGCCAGCTCTTCGCTGTCGTCGGGGCTGGCGAACTGGATCGGGGCGGTGCTCATGGGCTGCGCTTCACTGGATGTCCTGGATGCGTACTTCGTCGTCGCCGCTGTACATGTCGACGACGCGGCAGTCGCTGCACATCTTCAGCCGTTCTGCGGCGCGGCCCTGGAAGGCGGCGTGTCCGGACAGCTTCTCCAGCATGCTTTCGATGGCGCGCAGCGTGCCGAAGGGCTTGCTGCAGCGGATGCACTGAAAAGGCTGAGCCTCGTGCAGCACACGCGTGGCCTTCCGCGCCTTCCCGCTGTCGGCCAGCCACAGCCGCGGCTGCAGCGTGATGGCGCCTTCCGGGCAGGTCTTCTCGCACAGCCCGCACTGCACGCAGTTCTTCTCGATGAATCGAAGCTGCGGCTTGTCGGGGTTGTCGGCCAGGGCCGATTCTGGGCAGGCGCCCACGCAGCTCAGGCACAGCGTGCACTTGGCCGTGTCCACCCGCAGGCTGCCAAAGGGCGAGCCGGCCGCGGGCAAGGGCAGGGCGGCGTCGGGGGGCAGGGCGTCTTTGGCCGGGGCCTGGGCCAGCAGGTGGTCGATGGCCAGGTCCAGCGTCGCGCGCGTGTCGGCCTGCGTGGCGAAGGGTGCAGGGCGGGCGACGGTCTGCGCCGCGGGCACGCGCAGCGCCGCGTCGAAACGCGCCAGGCCGGCCGGCGATTCGGCGTCGACCTCGATCACGCGCAGATGTTCACCGCGATAGCCCAGGCCCGACAGGATGGCCTGGGCCACGGCCATCTGCTCGATCAGGGCTTGGCGGTACTGCGGCGCTTCCTCGTCGGTGAGCAGCACCCACACCTGGCTGGCACCCTGGGCGATGGCGGCCAGCCACAGGTCGATGCCGGTGCTGGCGGTATGCCACAGCGGCACCGGCAGCACCCGTGCGGGCAGGCCCTGCAGCGTGCTGCCCCGGCGTTGGCTGCGCGCCGCGCGGCCCAGGGCGTCGACGGCGGCCACGCCGGCCTTCTCGCTGTGCAGCAGCAGCACGGCGTCCTTGCCGCCGGCATGGCCGTAGGCCTGCAGCAGGGTGCGCCAGCGCTTGCCCTGGTCGACGGTGCCAGGGTAGGCGAAGGTCAGTGCGCCGCTGGGGCAGACCGTGGTGCAGGCGCCGCAACCCACGCACAGATGCGGTTCGACGGCGATGCCGCCACCGGCCTGGCCAGGGGTGACCACGGCTGCGCGACCCGCGGCGGCGTGGGTCTTGCCGCGGACCTTGCCTTTCTGCGTGGCCTCGCTGCGCACCGCCTGCGCCGAGCAGACGTCGATGCAGGCCGTGCAGCCGACCTGTTCGTTGCGGCTGTGCGCGCACAGGCGCTGCTGGTAATTGAAGAACTTCGGCTTCTCGAATTCACCGGCCAGGTCGCGCAGCGCGAGCACCGCCTTCATCAGCGCGGCGCTGTCGCCAGCCGGCCCCTGGGGCACGTGGAAGTAGCCCTGCGGCGGCTGGTGCTGGCTGAAGGCGGGTTCGGGGCGCAGGTCCAGCACGAGGTCGAAGCGCTCTTCCACGCTGTGCAGCGGGCGCTGGAAATCGATGGCACCGGCGGCCTCGCACACGCGCACGCAGTCGCGGTGGCTCTTGCAGCGCGACAGGTCGACCTGGTAGCTGAAGTCGATGGCGCCTTCAGGGCAGGCGTCGACGCAGGCATTGCAGCGCGTGCACAGGTCCAGGTCGATCGGGTTGCCGCTGTCCCAGCGGGCGTCGAATTGTCCCAGCCAGCCGCTCAGCCGGGACAGCGTGCCGGCGTGCACCGCATGGTCGCGGGCCTGGGGCAGGGAGCCTGGGCCTGGCGTCGTGCCGGGTGCGGTGCCTGGCCCTTCGACGAGCAGGCTCACGTCCAGCCGGTCGGCCAGCAAGGCCGCGGCCGCGTGCGCTGCAGCCGGCGCACCCACCACCAGGGTGCGCCCCTGCGACCGGTAGGTCACGGTCGTCACCGGCGCCGGCGCGGGCAGTTGCGCTGCGGCGATCAGCGCGGCGATCTTCGGCGTGGCCTGCGCGCCGTCGCGCGACCAGCCTGCCGTTTCGCGGATGTTGACGAAATGGATCGGCCGTTCGGCCACGCTGGCCGAGCCTTCGGTCTGCTCGTTGAGCGCCAGGAACAGGCGGCTTTCCTGGGTGCAGGCCACCAGCAGTTCGTCGCCGCTGGCGCCGGTGGACTTGGCCTCGCGCTGGAAGCTGGCGGCTTCGCGCCGGCACAGCAGCGTGTGGCTCTGGTTCAGGCCGTCAGAGCTGGCGCCCGGGGTCTTCGACAGGGCCCGGCTGATCGCCGGCAAGTCCAGCGTCATCGTTCGGTTGCAGTCGCAGATCAGGGTCTTCATGGAGGGGCGGCAGTTCGGGGGGGGTGGTGGCCGAGACGAGCGGCTGCGGCGCCTCGGCCTCGGGCTGAGCCTGGGGGTCGGGATCGACTTCGAACAAGCGCAGCATCGCCGACTGCGTCATCTTCTGCAGCATGCCCGCAGGCAGGGGATCGGGAGTGTTGTAGTCGTCGATGTAGGTGTCCAGGCCGTCCATCACGTTGAAGTGAGGGTCGCTGAACAGCGTCTTCAACGCGGTGTTCTTGACCTGCGGGTCGACGCCGCGGCCGACGAAGCGGCTGAAGTCGTCGGCCGGCGTGAGCCGCTGTGCTTCTTCCAGGGTGGGCAGGGGCGGGGCCTCGGGTTCATTCGCCACGGCCTCCGCGGGCGACGGGGTCCGCAGCGCTGGCGCCGTCGCCGTCGCCGTCGCAGGCACCGGTTCGGTCTGCGGCGCCGGGGGAACCGGCAGACCCTGCTGGACCTGCACCTTGCGGCGCGACCAGCGGGACAGGAAACCGTCGTCTTCAGCCATGGCGGGCCCTCAGCGCTGCTCGGGGGGCTTGAACGATTCCGGGCGCCTGCGCTGCTTGGGCTCGGGCCGGTAATGCTCGTCGGCGAAGGACTGCAGCCAGGCGCGCACGTCGGCGGGCAGCGGCTGGTTGTCCACGCGTTCCTGGGCGTCGAGCATGCGACCGGCCTCGTTGTAGGACAGCGTCACGGCTTCCGGCCAGGCGCGCGAGGGGTCGAGATCGTCGACGCGCCATTTGACGAACCAGACCGGGTTGCCGCTGCTCAGGTTCAGGTAGTAGCCCTCGGCCTCATCGCGATGAAGGCTCACGGGCAGGCCAGGGAACAGGGTGCTCGAGAGCTTCCCGTCGTCGCGGAGCAGCCTGGGTTCGGGGCCGAATGCGCCATCGTCCAGCACGACCTCGGCGATGCTGAATCGCCAGTTCTCCCAGATGTTCGGCGAGCGCTCGCGGTCCATGCGCACCGCGGCGTGGAGGGTGGGGACGGTTGGGTGGGTGGTAGACATCGGCAACATGGATTCTAGGGACCGCCCCGGAACCCGCCCGGGCAGGGCCCGCGACAGTTTGTCGCACGGTTTTCGGGTGCAACCCTATTGATGTCGGACTGCGCTTCGTCGGTAATTCATGCAATCTGGTGCATACGTTTCCGTGCATCGCTGCTGTCCAGGAGTACCCACCATGCCACCGTCCACCCCTTCGCGCCCCACGTTGCCGACCACCGACACGAAGGCCGCTGCCCCCACCCGCCGCCATCTCCTGGCCGGGCTCGGAGCCGCAGGCGCCGCCGGTGTGGCGGTGACCGCGTTGCCGCTGGCAAAGTCGGTGGCGCCTGCCGCAGCCCCGGAGGCCCTGGCGGCCGCACCCGAGTCCACCGGGGGATACCAGCTGACGCAGCACGTGCTGCGCTACTACCAGACGGCCAAGGTCTGAAGTCCCTCTCGGCCCGCTTGCGGGTCGAGTACACACGCGCCGCTGACCCGGCGCCATGCCCGCGCCAGAACATCGTCCCTGCACGGAGACTGCTTCCATGTTGCTCACCCGCAAAGCCACTTCATCCCGCACCGTTCGTGCCGACGCCGGCGCCAGCCTGGTCTCCAGCCTCTCGCGTGGCGTCTCGCGAGCCATCCCGACGATGGACCGGCGGGCCTTCCTGCGCCGCTCCGGCATGGGCGTGGGCGCCGGCATCGCCGCCTCGCAGCTGGTGCTGGTGAAGAAGGCCGAGGCGGCCTCGCGCGAAGCGCGGGCAGGCGGCGACGGCACGGGCAAGGTCGAGGTCAAGCGCACCGTCTGCGGCCACTGCTCCGTGGGTTGCGCGGTCGACGCGGTGGTGGAAAACGGCGTCTGGGTGCGCCAGGAGCCGGTGTTCGACAGCCCCATCAACCTGGGCGCGCATTGCGCCAAGGGCGCCGCGCTGCGCGAGCACGGACACGGTGAATACCGCCTGAAGTACCCGATGAAGCTGGTGAACGGCAAGTACCAGCGCATCAGCTGGGACACGGCGCTCACCGAGATCACGGCCCGCATGCAGGACCTGCGCAAGGCCAGCGGGCCCGACAGCGTGTACTTCGTGGGCTCGTCCAAGCACAACAACGAACAGGCCTACCTGCTGCGCAAGTTCGTGAG
>JANOBX010000024.1:0-2920 GCA_031411875.1 Burkholderiales bacterium
GAGAAGATCACCACGGCCACCGGGTGCAGCACCTCGGTGCCGGGCTGCTCGGCCTCGAACAGCAGCGGCGCCAGTGCGAAGGCGGTGACCAGCGCCGTCATCAGCACCGGGCTCAGCCGCTCCAGCGAGCCTCGCATGATCATCTTCTGGTCGAAGTTCTCGCCCTCGAAGCGCATCAGGTTGATGTAGTGGCTGACCTTCAGGATGCCGTTGCGCACCGAGATGCCGGCCAGCGTGATGAAGCCCACAAGCGCCGCCACCGACAGCGGCTGGCCTGACAACCACAGGCCAAGCACGGCGCCGACCAGGGCGAGCGGAATGTTCACCATGATCAGTGCCGACAGCGCGGCCGATTTGTAGCGGCTGTAAAGAACCACGAACATCAGCGTCAGCGACACGATCGACAGCAGGCCGACCAGGCGTGAGGCTTCCTCCTGCGCCTGGAACTGACCGCCCAGCGTGATGAAGTAACCCTCGGGCAGCCTGGTCTCGGCGACCACCTTGCGGATGTCGGCGACGATCTCCGAGAGCGCGCGCCCGGACGCATTCGCCGACAGCACGATGCGCCGCTTGCCGTCGTCGCGGCTGATCTGGTTCGGGCCGTCACCGTCTTCGATGGTGGCGATCTTCGACAGCGGGATGCGTCCGTTCGGCGTCTCGATCAGGATCTGTCCGAGACCCTCCACCGAGCGCGCCGATTCCGGCAGCTTCACCACCAGCGCGAAGCGGCGGCTGCCCTCGACGATCTGGGTGACCTTCTCGCCTTCGACCAGCGCCTGCAATGCCGACAGCACCTGAGGCGCCGGCACACCGTACTGCGCGGCCGCGGCGTAGTCGATGCGCACCTTGATCTGCGGCGCGAGCACCTGCTTCTCGATCTGCAGGTCGGCAATGCCCGGGATGGTGGCCAGCTTCGCGCGCAGCACGGCGGCCTGGCCGCGCAGTGCATCGAGGTCTTCGCCGAAGATCTTGATCGCGATCTGCGATCGCACGCCCGACAGCATGTGGTCAATGCGGTGCGAGATGGGCTGGCCGATCTCCAATGCGGCCGGCAGGTTGACCAGGCGCGCACGGATGTCGGCCTTGATCTCGTCCATGCTGCGCGTCAGTTCCGCCGTAGGCTTCAAGCCCACGTCGAGCTCACTGACGTGCACCCCCTCGGCATGCTCGTCCAGTTCCGCGCGGCCGCTTCGCCGCCCGACGTGTGTCACCTCGGGCACCTGCTTGACCAGCACTTCGGCCTGGCGCGCCAGCGCCGACGATTCCGTCAGCGTGACCCCAGGGTTCAGGCGCAGGCCGATCAGCAGCGTGCCTTCATTGAAGGGCGGCAGGAAGGTCGTCGGAAAGAACGGCACGGCCACCGCAGCAACGAGCACCGCTGCACCTGCAGCGGCCATGGCGGCCTTGGGCCGATCGAGCACGCCCTGCAGGCTGCTGCGGTAACGCGCCTTCAGCCAGGCCAGGACCTTGGTGTCGCCATGGTCCAGGTTCTTCATTCGCGGCAGCAGGTAGTAACTCAGGACGGGTGTCACCGTCACCGAGACGATCAGCGAGGCCAGCGTGGACACGATGAAGGCGATGCCCAGCGGCACGAACAGCTTGCCCTCCAGTCCCGGCAGCGCGAACAGCGGGATGAAGACCAGGACGATGATGACCGTGGCATACAGGATCGCTGACCGCACCTCCATCGTCGCGTGCGCAACGATCTCGATCGGATTCAGGCGGCTGTGCGGATGATTGGCGCGGTCCGCCTTCAGCCGTCGCAGCACGTTCTCGACGCCCACCACCGCGTCATCGACCAGGCCGCCGATGGCAATGGCCAGTCCGCCGAGCGTCATGGTGTTGATCGACAGCCCGAAATACTTGAAGACCAACGCGGTGATGAAGATCGACACCGGGATGGCTGTCAGCGCGATGATGGTCGGCCGCAAGGTCCCGAGGAAGAAGAACAGGATGACCGCCACGAAGATCGACGCGCCGATCAGCTTGCCCTGCAGCGTGGTGATCGAGGCCTCGATGAAGCTGGCCTGGCGGAAGGTCACGCGCGGTGCCTCCATGCCGGCCGGCAGCGAGGCCTTCAGCCCCACCAGGGCCTCTTCGATGGACTGAGTCAGGGCAATCGTGTCGGCAGTCGGCTGCTTCTGAATGCCCAGGATCACGGCCGGTTTGCCTTCGTAGCCTGCGTCGCCGCGCTTGAGCGCCGCGGCGAAGGTCACCTCGGCGATCTGGCGCATCAGGATCGGTTGCCCATCTTTGGATGTCAGCGCCAGGTTGTTCAGGTCTTCGAGGCGTGAAGTCCGGCCTAGGTTGCGAATCAGGTACTCGCGCCCGTTCAACTCCAGGAAGCCGCCGGAGGTGTTGGAGGAGTAGCCTTTCAATGCGCCTTCGAGCTGGTCGTGCGTGATGCCCAGTTCGGCCATGCGCGTCGTGTTCGGCTGCACCTGGAACTGGCGCACTTCACCACCGATCGGGATGACCTGCGCGACGCCGGGCACCGACAGCAGCCGCGGGCGCAGCACCCAGTCGGCGTACTCGCGAACGGCCATCGCGCTGATCTTGCTCGGATCGACCGGAATGGCGATCTGCATGATCTCGCCCATGATCGAGCTGATCGGACCCATGCGCGGCACCACGCCTTCGGCGATGCCTTCTTCCATGGACGACAGCCGCTCCGACACCAGCTGCCGGGCACGGAAGATGTCGGTGCTCCAGTCGAAGGTGACATAGAGGAAGGACAGGCCGGCCGACGAGGTCGAGCGCACGCTCTCCACGCCTGGCAGACCGTTCATGGTCGTTTCCAGCGGGAAGGTGATGAGCTGCTCCACCTCTTCGGCGGCCATGCCACCGGCCTCGGTCATGATGGTGACGGTGGGCTTGTTGAGGTCGGGGAACACGTCCACCGGGGTGGTGGAGAGCGTGA